>NZ_JBHLWN010000080.1:0-28430 GCF_042432825.1 Paenibacillus chartarius
GTTGTTGATCCGCTCCTGGATGATCGCCACCGCATTCTTATGCGCTTTCGAAATTCAGGTTAAAGTTTAAATGGGGGCCGTTATTGTGAGTTTAGATGCTCTTCGCACTTTTGTTGAAAGTGGAAGATATTGTGAACTTGATAGGAATAAGAAGCAGTTAGCTATCTTGCGCGACATCATCAAGGGACACCAATCAAAAATTGGAGTTAAACGTATGGAATGGGCCGAACAGGGAGTAGTTGGCATATTCGAGGGATACCGGATTTACGATTATGATATGGCAGGATTAAAGACAATTTTGGCTGATTTAGGTTTATTGCCACTGATATGTCAAGTAGAATGGTCAGTATTATCCGAAGTAGAACAAGAACTAATGAAATCATGGGTGGTTAGCCAACCTATTTCGATTCGTATTACTGTGAAGAAAGATCAGAAGAGGGATAAAGAGGCGCTGAATAATATTTTTGAAGAAAGAATTAGTAAGCTAGAGTTGACTCAGTTAGTAAACGAGTGGAAAATAAAGAAGATGGAAAATGACCTTCTTACAGATCAATGGAAGAGATTAAGACAAAATCTACAGGCACAATTACCGGCCCCGAGTTCATATCGATTTGATTTTGGTACTGTTAGTTGTTATACAACGGATCCTTTAATATCATGTGTTAATTTGTACAATCAGTTAGGTGAAGAAGTGGTTATGAAATATGGACAAGTAGATTTGTCATTATTGCCGGTATATATGGCCAAAGGATTCTTTAGCAAGAACGACATAAAGAGATATCGGAAAGTTACGGATATGCGATTAAAGTATACTCTTATGCAAATACATACTGAACAACGGAGAAGGGAATTTTATCTTGAATATCTTAGAAGACTTTCAATGTAGTTGCGTAGAAGACCCCCTAACCTCCCTTCTTTATTTTTTTGCCTAGATTTAATCCTCAACTTCCCAAAGACCTCATTGAAGCGTTCAATATCTTGAGTTAGTTCAACAAAGCAGTGTTTTGGTTGACTCGCATGAAGCGGGTTTAATCTTTTTGTACACATAGACACGGCAAAAAAGATATTTAGTATTGAAATACTTAAATTATTCATGGTAATATTTTGTTGTGTTCTGGTATGAAAGTTGGTGAAAAATTGATCGAATCATTCTGGAATATTTGCCTGCTTCATGACATCTCTACTCGTGATCAGCTGCTTCGTGAAGCGATCCGAGTGATACGCACTAAAAAGTTCATAGAGCAGCATGAATCTTCAGATAAGACGCTCGTTACAGAGCCTGACAAGTTGTTCCAATTGATGAAGGAGTGGGTAGGGGAACGAGAGCTGGGGCATTTTCCCGGGGATCGGGATTTATTCTATAAACTCTATCATGCAGGCAAAGATATGGATCTGCTGGAATACGCCTTGCAAACCCTTCAGCAAGATCGGGTAACAGGCGTGATGATCGTCCCTTCCGGAATCATGCAGCGGTTTATCGAGATGTGTGATCGTCAGCATTATCGATCCCTGCTTATAACAGAAGCGGAGAAGTACATAAGAGGAATCGTGGAGGCCAAACGCTACACCGGGCCCTACGCCATCACGCTGTTAACAGAAAGCTACATCATCGGCAGGCTGTTCAAAACCTATTTCGAGCCGTTTCCGAACGTGAAGGTGCTGCAAGGGTCCATTTATCAGCCGCTGCCGCTGGAGGAGAAGGTTGAAGCCATTCTCTCGATTCCGCATTTCGGGTTGAAAATGAATGACGATGATATTCCGATCCGGGAGTCCGAAGGCGCGGCGGTTAGTAATCTCCTTCCCCTCTTACAAGAGGGGGGAAGAATAAGCGTGACTTTTCCTGCTCGGATGATGTTCCAATCTGGTGCAATTGCGAACTGGCGGAAGCAGACTAACGAACTTACTCCTGTGCAATCGATCTATGCGTTGCCAGACGGATTGTTTCGCCCCTTCACTTCCGTTAAGACGTACCAAGTAGAATTCGGCAAAGCACTTGCAGATCAAGTGGTTTTAGGCCGATTGCGGTTAGAGCAATCGAAGCTCGTTGCTGAACGGGAAGTGACCATTCATCACGAATCATTCCGACAGTTGGATAACTGGCGGATCGACATGCTACTGAACGAAGATCAGGATACGTTGCGATCCTTTCAACAAGCGGCCATTCCGAAAGTGAAGCTGCGCGATGTGGCGGATATTTTCCGGGGGAAGTCTATTCTGAAGCAGGATTTAAGAGCAGGAAATATTAAGGTGCTTAATATTTCAAACCTGGAAAACGGTGAAGTCATTCTGAACTCGTTGGAAACAATTGACGAGGAAGAAAGAAAAGTCAAACGGTACGAGATTATACCCGGTGATCTGGTTATGACGTGCCGGGGGACTGTGAACAAATTTGCCGTTGTTCCGGAGCATGATGGGGTCGTAATCGCGTCGGCCAATATATTAGTCATTCGTTTTAAGAAGGCAATTCGTAGTCATTATGCACAAATGTTTCTGGAAAGTCCGACTGGGACGGTTTTGATCCAGAGTTTCCAGCGAGGAACGACGGTCATGAACTTGAATCCGGCGGATGTCGCGGAGATCGAATTACCTCTGCTGCCAGAAGAGAAGCAACTTGAACTGGTTAACCGTTATCTACAAGAGAAGGAACGTTATAAATCCGCCATTCGGGAAGCGGAGACCCGATGGGAGAAAATAAAGAATCAGCTATACGACGAACTATACGGAGGGGACCACTAGACGATGGCAACAGCGAACATCGGATTTGAAGAAAAGTTATGGAGCATGGCCGACAAGCTGCGCGGCAGCATGGATGCAGCAGAATATAAGCATGTGGTGCTAGGTCTTCTGTTCTTGAAATATGTATCCGACGCATTCGAAGAGAAATATGAGGCTTTAAAAAATGAGCCGTACGCTGACCCGGAAGACCGAGACGAGTATACGGCGGTAAATATTTTCTGGGTGCCGAAGGAAGCTCGTTGGAATCACATTAAAGATAATGCGAAGAAACCGGATATCGGGCAAATCATCGATAATGCCATGATCGCCATTGAGAAGGAAAACCCGTCGCTCAAAGGCGTGTTGCCGAAGGATTATGCCCGACCGGCGCTCGATAAGACCCGTCTTGGCGAAGTGATCGACCTGTTCTCGTTTAAAGTTGGGGATGAAGAAAGCCGTGCGAAAGACGTGCTGGGCAGGGTGTACGAGTATTTCTTGAGCAAATTCGCCAGCGCGGAAGGCAAGAACGGCGGTGAATTCTATACACCGACCAGTGTCGTTCGTTTGCTTGTCGAAATGATTCAACCGTTCAAAGGGCGTGTCTACGACCCGTGCTGCGGATCCGGCGGTATGTTTGTTCAGAGCGAAAAGTTTGTAGAAGAGCATCAAGGCCGGGTAGGAGATATTGCGGTATACGGTCAGGAATCGAACCCGACGACGTGGAAGCTGTGCAAAATGAACCTGGCGATCCGTGGCATCGACGGCAACCTTGGCGAGCACAATGCAGATACGTTCCATAACGATTTACATAAAAATTTGAAGGCCGATTACATTTTGGCGAATCCGCCGTTTAACATCAGCGACTGGGGCGGCGAACGGCTGACGGAGGACGCGCGCTGGACGTATGGGGTACCTCCTGCGGGTAACGCCAACTACGCTTGGATTCAACATATCGTGAACAAGCTGGCGCCGAGCGGTGTAGCTGGTTTCGTTCTGGCGAACGGATCGATGTCGACGAGTACGACGGCGGAGTTTGAGATTCGCAGCAAGCTGGTCAACGCTGATCTGGTGGACTGCATAGTAACTTTGCCGGGGCAGTTGTTCTATTCAACGCAAATTCCAGTGTGCCTCTGGTTCATCGCCAAGAACAAAGCGCCGAAAGGATTGCGTGACCGTCGCGGCGAGATTTTATTTATCGATGCTCGCAAAATGGGCCATATGGTCGACCGGACACACCGGGAGCTCAGTGCAGAGGACATTCGCAAGATCGCCGACACATACCATGCTTGGCGCGGTCAAGCGGAAGCGGGAACGTACGAAGATGTGAAGGGCTTCTGCAAAGCTGCCAAGCTCGCGGAAGTGCAGGAGAATGAATACATCCTGACACCGGGGCGCTATGTCGGGATCGAAGACGTGGAAGAAGACGGCGAACCATTCGAGGATAAGATGGCTCGTCTGACGTCGGAACTGGCTGAGCAGTTCGCCAAGTCTCGACAACTGGAAGACGAGATTCGTAAGCGGCTTGGAGGGATCGGGTTTGAGTTTTGATGATTCAGTTATTTATTCCACGCAATATCTCCCAAATGATTGGGGAAATATCGAGTTGGGAGAAATTGCAGATGTTCTCTCTGGATTTGCTTTTAAAAGTAATTATTTTGTTGATCAAGGCATTCCGGTTATTAAGATAAAGAATATTGAACCTCCATACGTTACACTTGATGATGTTCAGTACGTCTCGAAAGAAATAGCAGAGCAGCAAAAAAAGTATTTATTGAAATACAACGATATCCTAATCTCTCTGACAGGTTCTAATATAACTCAATTGGCTTCTGTTGTTGGTAAAGTAGGAAGAGTAAGGATTAAAAATCAGCCAATGTTGCTAAATCAGAGGGTAGGTAAGGTATATGTTACTGATCCAGAAAAATATGACGAACAATTTCTTTATTATGTTATTTCACGCAATGAAGTTAAATATCAGTTAGCAAGTATGGCTGGGGGGAGTGCAAATCAAGCTAACATAAGTCCAAAGCAAATAAAGCAACTCCAAATACCATTTCCTCCTTTGATTGAGCAAAAAACAATAGCACAATTATTAGCAGCTCTTGACGACAAAATCGAACTCAACAACGTTATCAACAAAAACCTTGAAGAAATAGGCCAAGCCCTTTTTAAACGGTGGTTTGTGGACTTTGAGTTTCCAAATGAAAATGGAGAACCGTATAAGTCCAGTGGCGGTGAGTTCGAGGAAAGTGAATTGGGGTTGATTCCGAAGGGTTGGAGAGTACAATCCTTACAAAGAATTTGTGAGTTCAGAAAAGGATTTTCATATAAAGGAAAGTATTTATCAGAGTTTGGCACACCAATGATAAACTTAGGCAACGTTTCTCCAGACGGGAGTTTTAAATTTGATAGCGTTAAATATTACTCTGATAATTCCTTTAAAGAACATCACACAGTTAAGCCAGGGGATATTGTCATTGCAAACACGGATATAACACAAAAGAGGGATGTTATTGGAACTCCTGTTATTGTTCCTAATTTAAACTCGGAGAAAATTATTATTAGTCACCACATAACTGCCTTGAAAAATCTAAAATTACCTGGTTTATTTGTTTACCATTTATTAAAGACCGACTCATGTAAGAATCGATTGAAGTCTTTTGCAACTGGAACCACAGTTTTAGCCTTACCCAAGGATGCACTGCCTAATTTTACATTTGTTTGCCCAAACTATGAGTTGATAATGAACTTTAATAAGATAGTTACACCAATATTTCAACAAATTGGCGACCTTAATAGGGAGTCTATATTATTAATGAAAATAAGAGGCACCCTTCTCCCCAAACTCATGTCGGGCGAGATTCGGGTACCGATCGAACAATCCTAGCCGTAAGGAGGTGCCACATGGCCTACTACGTCACATCTTATGCAGAGAGCGATCTGGAGCAGGCAGCATTGGAATGGTTTGAGGAATTGAACTATGAGAAGGCCTACGGCCCAGATATTTCCCCTGAAGGGGAGTACCCTGAAAGGCAGTTTTATCATGAAGTGATCCTGAAAGACCGGCTTCGCGATGCGCTCCTCCGCATTAACAAGCATGTGCCGCGTGAAGCGATTGAGGAAGCGATCCGCATCATTGAAGTGCCGCGCAGCCCAAGTCTGTTGATCAACAACAAAGCATTCCAGAAAATGATCACCGACGGGATTGACGTGCAGTACCAGGTGGCGGACGGGGAATATCCGACGGAGAAGGTGTGGCTGTTTGATACAGACCCGGACCGCATTGGCAACAATGATTTTTTGGTCGTCAACCAATTTACGGTCATAGAGAATCAGGGTGAAAAGCGTCCGGATATTGTTGTGTTCGTGAACGGGCTGCCGATTGCCGTTTTGGAACTGAAAAGCGCCTCCAACGAGGAGGTCGGCATCAGCGATGCTTACAATCAGGTGCAAACGTACAAAAGCGCGATTCCGTCCCTTTTTACCTATAATTCGTTCCTCGTGATCAGCGACGGCGTGAATGCCCGGGTCGGCACGCTGACGGCGGATGAGGATCGATTCATGATGTGGCGTACGATTGACGGCGATGATGTGGCACCTTCTTCTCTTCCCCAGCTTGAAGTGCTGATTAAAGGAATGTTTGAGAAAAGTCGACTGCTTGACATCATCAAGCATTTCGTGCTGTACCAGACTGACGGGGAACATCTTTACAAGATATTAGCCGGTTACCATCAATACCATGCCACCAACAAAGCGATCGCAAGTACGCAGCGAGCGACGATGGAAGACGGGGATCGGAAGATTGGGGTTATCTGGCATACGCAGGGCTCCGGAAAAAGCTTGTCCATGGTTTTTTACGCGGGGAAACTCGTGCTGACGCTCAACAACCCAACAATCGTAGTTGTAACGGACCGGAATGACTTGGACGACCAGTTGTTCGCCACGTTCAGTAAATCGAAAGATTTGCTTCGGCAGACGCCTCAACAGGCTGAGAATCGCGCACACTTGCGGCAATTGCTGTCGGTCGAGTCAGGCGGGATCATTTTTACTACGGTACATAAATTTACTCCTGAGCATGAAGACAAGTATCCGGTACTGACAGAACGCCGTAATGTCATCGTGATCGCTGACGAAGCGCATCGCAGCCAGTATGGTTTTCAGGCGGAAATAGTTGCAGACGGTGATGATGCGACAGTCAGATACGGTTATGCCAAATATATGCGTGATGCGTTGCCGAACGCTTCATTTATTGGTTTTACCGGTACGCCGGTGGAACTGACGGACAAAAATACGCCTGCTGTTTTCGGGGACTACATTGATGTTTATGATATGACCCGCGCCGTAGAAGACGGAACAACGGTGAAAATTTATTATGAAAGCCGAATTGCACGTTTGGAGTTGTCCGAGGCGGAACGTCCGGTCATCGACAGCGAGTACGAGGAAATTACGGAGTATCAGGAATATACCCAGCGGGAGCGGCTTAAATCGCGTTGGGCTCGACTTGAAGCATTGGCGGGTGCAGAGAAACGGGTCAAGAAGGTGGCCCAAGACATCGTTGAACATTTCGAACAGCGGCAGAAGGCCGGTTTTGGCAAAGCGATGATTGTTGTCATGTCGCGGCGGATCGCCATTGATATGTACAAGGCGATTGTGGCGCTTCGGCCGGACTGGCACAGCGATGACGATAACGAAGGGAAAATCAAAATCGTCATGACCGGAAGCTCTAGCGATCCTGCGGAGTGGCAACCGTATATTGGGAACAAGCGCCGTCGGGAGCATTTGGCAAAGCGGATGAAGGACGTAAATGATCCCCTCCAGATTGTCATCGTTCGCGATATGTGGCTGACCGGATTTGACGTGCCGAGCATGAATACGATGTATATTGATAAGCCGATGAAAGGTCACAACCTTATGCAAGCGATCGCCCGCGTGAATCGGGTGTTCCGCGACAAGCCAGGCGGTTTGATTGTCGACTACATCGGTATCGCGGATATGCTCAAATCGGCGCTTCAGCAATATACTGAGAACGATCGCAAAACCGCAGGCATCGACACGGATCAAGCCGTTGATTTCATGCTGGAAAAACTACAGCTCATCCGCGAACTGCTGCACGGGTATGATTACAGTAAATTTGCCTCAGAAAAAGCTTCTGAGCGCATGAAGGCGATCGTCGAAACGGTGGATTATGTGCTAGGACTGGGTGACGAGGGGAAAAGGAACTTCCTCAATTGGACGACGGAAGTGGCGAGGGCATTCTCACTGTGTGCGACCACTGTAGCTGCGGAGCAAGTCAATCTGGAAATCAGCTTCTTCAAGGCTGTCAAATCTGGTATTATTAAGCTGATAACAGTCGAAAACAAGAAGAAGACGACGAATGAGCTCGATGCGCAGTTGAATCAGCTGATCTCCAAGTCGATCGTTTCCGATGAGGTGGTCGATATCTTGGAGGCGGTTGGTTTGCAGAAGCCGAACATCGCCATTCTGTCCGACGAATTTCTGGAACAAGTTCGTGGGTTGAAGCAGAAGAATTTGGCAGTCGAGCTACTGCGCAGGCTGCTTCAAGGTAAGGTGAAGGCTGTATCACGGACGAGTATCGTGCAGTCCAGGAAATTTTCCGAGATGCTCGAAGAGGCCGTTCGCAAATACAATAACCGCACCATTGAAACGACGCAGGTCATCGAAGAGCTGATTCAGATGGCCAAAGACATGAACGCTGCTGTCAAACGCGGCGAAGATCTCGGCCTGATCAAGGAAGAGCTGGCCTTCTATGACGCACTCGCCTCGAACGAGTCGGCGAAAGAATTGATGGGCGATGTCATGTTGAAGCAGATCGCGCACGAACTGACCCAAGCGATCAAGAGCAATATCAAAGTGGATTGGACCCTCCGCGATAACGTGCGGGCACAGATGCGAATTACGGTGAAACGACTTCTCAAGAAATACGGCTACCCGCCGGATCTGGAGAAGATGGCGATAGACCTAGTGATTCAGCAGGCCGAGTTGATGGCCCAGGCGGAGACGGAAGAGTTTAAATATTAACTGACATCAAGGCGTGGCTAAAATGACAACTTATTTTAGCTACGCTTTTATATTTATTGCGTGCCCAGCTAAGCACGCATCTTGTATCCGGTTGAAATAAAAATTCTTTCAAGACATTTAACCGAACTCATCCTGTAAATAAAGAAAAGAGATGATTACTATGCAAGCGCCTTATATTTCAAGAGTAAAAATTTCAAATTATCGTAATTTTAAATATGTAGATGTTGAACTTAGAGATAAGCAGGTTATAATTGGCGAAAACAATGTTGGTAAAACGAACTTTCTTAGAGCAATCCAATTAATCCTCGATCCTAACCTAAGTGACCAAGATCGATATTTAGAAGAAACGGATTTCTATAATGGTTTGGAATCACCTATGAAAAAGGGGGAAATTATTGAAATAGTTATAGAAATTAAACGTTTTAGTCATAACAAAAATCTTCTTTGTCAACTCAGTGACGCTACTGTAAAGACCAGTCCTGATACCTTGAGGCTTACATATCGCTATTTTCCTAGATTTCGAGAAGATGGAACCATAGAGAATTATAGTTATAAAATATTTAAGGGTGATAATGAAGATATTGAATTCACTCACTTAGACCGAAAGTATCTCAATATTAAAGTTATTAAAGCATTACGAGATGTTGAAGCTGAAATTAAAAATTCAAGGAAGTCGCCTTTAAGTGTTTTACTGAAAGCATACAATATTGAAAAATCAAAATTAGAGGCTATTGCGGATAATATAAAGGCACAAAATGACCAGGTGTTAACTTTAGGAGAACTGAAAGATTTAAACAATAGAATAAATGATAGATTTAAAGAGTTTATCGATCTCGATCCAGAGTCAATTGAATTAGCTACTAATGAAGTGAATACAAATAGGATTCTAAACACATTAAAAGTGCTTCTTGGTGGAAGATCAGTGGGTGATACCAGCCTGGGCCTAACAAACATTCTATATATTACGTTGATGTTACTTGCCATTGAAGATAGAACCATTCCTTCCTTTTTAAATCCTATTTTGTATCAGGAATTAATAAAAAAAGATAAATCGGGTATCTTGGAAAAAGCATATAAGTCAGATGAAGAAGGAAACAAAATACTCAAGGACAAATTGAGTTCAAAACTTGAAAGGGAACTATACGAGTTCATGGATATGCATAATCCAATAGACGAAGGAGCGACTATCTTAGCTATAGAAGAACCCGAAGCACATTTGCATCCATCAATTCAACGAACAATATACAAAGATGTATTCAGTCGATCAACCAATTCTGTTATAATGACGACTCATTCGACTCACATAGCTTCAATAACACCTTTACAATCGATTTTGCACCTTTATAGAGGGAAGAAAGGAGCAACAAAAGCACTTTCAAGTGCGACCCTTTCCTTGGATGATGAAGAGTATAACGATTTAGCGAGATATATAGATGCCAATCGAGGGGAGATTTATTTTGGAAAAGGTGTTCTGCTTGTCGAAGGGATAACAGAAGAATATCTAGTTCCGGTATTTGCTGATTTGATGGGTAAGTCGTTAGATTATAAAGGTATTATTGTTTGTAATATTAACTCAACTAATTTTTCCCCATATATTAAATTACTAGAACAACTGGGAATTCCATATGCTGTTGTTACCGACGGAGACTACTATGAGATTATTGGTGGAAAAAGAAATTATCATCTTCTTAACAACAATTCCAAGAATCCTATCGGTTATTTGGGACTGGAGATTATAGAAAGAGTAATTCTTGAGAATAACATACTTGAGTCTAATGAGATTCCAAAAGAATATGATAAAAAAGATGAGTTATTTCGTAAGAAGGGGTTCTTTACTGGATACTGTACGGCTGAAGTGGATATTATGGAAAAATGCTACGAAGACAAAGCGAGTAGAGATGTTATTATTCAAGTTTTTAATGAGCTAACATCAGGTGGAGAGCAGCAGAAACAAAATTTTGTCGAAAATTTTGAAAAAGGTGATTTTTGGGCTTGCTTGCGTCAAATAGAATCATCCCATAGTAGAATCGGTAAGGGGAGATTTGCCCAACGTTTGGCGCAATATTGTACCTTGGATCATATCCCAGAACACATTGAAGGGGCAATTGAGTATATCTGCAAGAGAGTAGAGGAAGATGATTCAGATGGAGACGATGTACGAGAAGAAGCTCAAGCAAATTAAGCAAGATGAACAACAATATGATGCTTTTCGTTCACTTGAAAATACAGTAGTACTTGCGGGGCCGGGAAGTGGAAAAACAACAGTCTTGACATTAAAAATAATGATGCTCCTTTCGGAAGTTATTAAACCTCCGAGGGGATTGGCATGTTTAACTTATAGTAATGAAGCAGCGAAGGAATTCAAAAAACGTCTAAAGATCCTCGGCTATAAAGAAAGAGGAAATGTTTTCTTAGGTACAGTTCATTCATTTTGTATAGCTGAGGTCATTACAAAGTTTGCACATTTATTTCCCAAATACAATGTCCCCTTGCCTCTTAAGATAATATCTTCAAAAAAGAAATATCAATTGTTTCAACGTGTTAGAGAGGAACTGAATATTCCTGAAAAGGACTTAAGTATAACAGAGATGGATAGTGAACGTAGTCTCAACATAAAAGGAAGATCACAAGTAAATATACCGTCATATGATCTAGCATTAAAGGCAGCAAATTTATTTGAACAGAAACTTAGAATTGCTAATTATGTGGACTTTACTGCAATTATACAGTATGCAACGCAGTTGATACAAAACGAAGAATATGTCAGAAAATGCTTAGAAGCCAAATTTCCTTGGATTCTAATAGATGAGTATCAAGACTTGGGTAGGCCTCTGCATGAGATGATTCTTTCAATGATGGATGGTACAAAAATCCATTTTTTTGCCGTTGGTGATCCTGACCAATCTATTTATGGATTTAATGGTGCTGTTCCGGATTATCTATTGGAATTATCGCGGTTTCCAAACATTAGGGAAATAAGACTTCAGACTAACTACCGAAGTAATCAAGATATTATAGATGCCTCAGAGGTTGCCTTAGATCCAAGTGAGAGTCGCAATTACAGAGCCGGAACAAGAAAAAACGAAAAGGCTCAGTTTTGTTTTAAAGTGTGTGAAAGGGATATGATTGATCAATATAACTTTGTTGTTAATGAAGTAATCCCACAGAATTTAGAAATAGGGGTACCCTTAGAGGAAATTGCAATTCTTGTCGCCAATAAATATCAGATCAAAGAACTGGGTGAAATACTTGATAAAGCTGGGATTCCCTATTATGCTGTCAAACATGAGTTCGAACGTACACATGTTGTAACTTGGTTAGAGGATTGTGCCAATTGGTTAATCAATCCAGAACATATTTCATTTGAATCAATATTTACATTTTGGAAGAGTTTTCTAACTCGCCATGGTGTCGATGTTTCTGGTTCACAAGTTATACTGGAAAAGAGAAAACTCTACGACTTATTAAAAAGAAGTGTAGCTAACAGCGAGCAACTTGTAGATTGGATTCACTGGATGCTAAAAAATACTGGGTTGAGGGAACTTCTTGAAAATACAGATATATATCCCGATGAACTTGAAAACCTGGATAATTTAATTAAGGTTGCTAAAGAGGGGATGTTTGCAGAATTTACCCTTCGCCAGTTTAGTCAATTGGGCAAACCCGTGAACCAAGTGACTATAAGCACTCGGCATTCCTCAAAGGGATTGGAATTTGAAACGATTGTATTATTAGGAATGGAAGAAGGGAGTTTTCCTAGCTACAGGAGCACAACCGAAAGAAAAATTAGAGAAGAACACCGCATTTTTTTCGTATGTGTGAGTAGAGCTAAAAGTCGGTGTTATCTTGTTAGATCAAAGATACAAAGAGGTTATTCTCAGAAGCCATCGCGCTTTTGGACTGCTCTTTATAACTGGAATCGCGAACGTTTCAGTTCATGAGTGCACTGGATAACGTTACGTTTACAACGTATTAAGGTTGAAATACGATGATGGATCTTATCGCTATTTACCTAATAATTCATACAGTCTTGGTTTTCTATGACACATCGCCTAATCGCTGTATTAGAATTATTCCGGTTATGAGGAAATAATGTAGGAGCGGGTTTTATGGTTGATATTAAAAGAAAACCCTTTAATGAAGGCGAACTGGAGTCACTATGTAAGATTATTGCGGATACTAATTATGGACTGACTGGTTCACAAATTGAATATTATCTAAGAGCGACTGGAATCGTCGACATAGACCCTACTAACACGAAATGGAAGCGACTTTATAATGCCTTAGTGCATAGGCAAAACGAAACTCAGGCTGGTAACTGTGTTTTAGCTTTTATTGCAAAATCGTTAGCTCCCTCAAGATTTGTTGGTAATTCGGATTTTTATCGAACTCTTCTTGAGAGGATAAATACAGTTTTACTTTTTCACGGACTTGAATTTCAAGAAGATGGTAAATTTCATAATGTAAAAATAGCCAGTACACTTTCAGAAGCTGAGATTCGAGCATCGAAATTAAAAGAGATTATTGCCAATAGAAAACTACACAGTCATCTATTAAAATTTTGTCGCGCCGAGCTACTACAAAACAATTACTTTCATGCAGTCTTAGAGGCCACTAAGAGTATCGCATCAATGATCAGAGAGAAAACTAGTTTTACGAGTGACGGAGCAGCATTGATAGATGAGGCCTTTTCTGGTGATAACCCTGTTTTAAAGATAAATTCATTTCAAACTGAGTCAGAAAAAAGTGAACAAAAAGGATTCGTGAATTTAGCTAAGGGATTGTTTGGGACTTTTAGGAACCCAACTGCTCACTCTGCAAAAATCGAATGGAGCATGTCAGAAGAGGACGCCATTGATCTGTTTACTCTGGCGTCATATGTGTTAAGACGCATCGAGAAAAGCAGCTGAAGTGTTTTCAACCCATGGATTTATAAAAACTTTCAACGTGACATCCGAAAATATAGGGGATCTATTTGGTGGCTACCGCTGCCATTAACGATGTCAATACTTAAGAGTAAATTGTACTGCAGGTGAGTTTTAGGGACTGACTATAATGTAATTATAAGGTACAAACTTTAATGTCATTGATTATTGAACGAACTTTCTTAGGAAACCAACTATAATGTAACTTATATATAAAGACAAAGATTCAAAAATGCTTGATTTTATTGGTTTTTTAAAGAACCAACTTTAATGTCACTGAACACTGAATGGAAATCTGTTCGTCCTTTCCGCTTTGCGGTGCAGAATCGGCAAATTTCCAAACGGCCTGAACTTGCGACGTATTGGTTGATTCTTTTCCGCCGGACGGCTGATTATGTTGATTGTGATCCATGCCCGGCATCGTCTGATTTTGCTTTGGTTTTTGAGCGCAGGCTGAAAGCAGTACAATGGTCAAACAAATGACAAATAACCAGCGAAAGTTCACGTAAACCGACCCCTTATTTCGGTTGTTTTGAAAAAAGGGAGCAGTTGCTCCCTCTGCCATGATTAAGCAGCCATTTTTCTGCACTCGTCGGCGCATTTTTTGCAAAGATCGGCACATTTTTGGCAATGTTCATCTTTGAATTTGCCGCATTCCGCGGCGCAAGCATCGCAAATGGTTGCACATACATTACAAATTTGCTTGGCATACGAACTATCCCGTGACATGAATTGAGATGCCAACGAGCATATGTCTGCGCAGTCCCGCAGTAACTGAATGCAGCGGACTCTTGCCTGTACATCGGGTTCATTCAAACAGGCGGTTAAGCAATGTTCACAAGCTTGAAGGCAGGCGTTGCAAGCATCGATACAAGTTTGACGTTGAGCTGTATGCATCATGACAGACATGAAAAAGCTCTCCTTTCCAAAAACTGTGATGGTGTTAAACACATCATTTAGATTTCCCAAGCGAACCTTCAATATTCGTCAGTATAGGACATCCAATCCGTATCTGGGGGGTATCATTATGGATGAACGTAAGAAAATCATACCTGCACTTCGCTACAATTGGTTGACATCGCTTTACGATCCGATAATGCGTTGGACAATTCGTGTAGAGACTTTTAAACATCAGTTGGTGACACAAGCAAATATCAGAGACAGGCATCGGGTACTTGAACGGGGACGCTTACACTTCTGATCAAAAAAATCCATCCGGAGCCAAAGTGGATGGACTTGATGGGGATGAGAAAGTGTTGGAGATTGCCCGTCATAAAATGTCTAAGCTTCATTCCGATATTCAATTTGTTCACGGATTCTCGTTCGAACTGCCTTATCCGGAGAATGCGTTCGACCGGGTTATCTCCAGCTTGATGTTTCATCATTTGACGCGGGAAGATAAAAGCAAAACGTTACATGAGGTTTATCGGGTTCTGCGGCCGGGCGGAGAACTGCATATTGCCGATTGGGGCAAAGCCCAAAATGCTATCATGCGAACCGCATTCTTTTCTGTTCAATTACTTGACGGGTTCCTTACAACGACCGATCATGTAACCGGTGTGTTTCCGGAACTGATCCGAAAGGCTGGTTTTGCCGACGTCAAGGAGGAGAATCGATTCATGACGGTATATGGTACCCTATCTTTATATAGCGCTAAAAAATTGGACTAATGTTACTTTGGAAAACGAAGGTAGACCGTTGTACCTTTGTCGCTTTCGATCCACACTGTACCGCCATGCGCCTCAACTAACTTCTTGACAATCGTCAGGCCGATTCCGGCGCCGCCCATTTTCCGGTTTCGTGATTTGTCCACCCGATAAAACCGTTCGAAAACATACGGCAAATCGTTCGGGGCAATGCCAGTTCCCGTGTCTTGTATAGCAATGAGAACCGTATCGTTTTCGTCTTGCACCTGTATTTTGACCTGCCCTTTTTCAGGTGTAAATTTGAGTGCGTTGGTTAAAACATTGACCAATACCTGTATGAAACGATCCCGATCGACATGCAGGCGGACAGAAAGATGGGGCATCACGTCGAGTCGAACGCCTTTTTCCATAAACGCAGCAGCTACAATGCCCAAACTTTGTTGAATGAGCGTCGATAGATCTTCCGGTTTACGCTGCAAGCGAAAATGAGGGGAGTCCATCACCGTTAATTGTTCCAAATCGGCGACTAATGCGATGAGACGTTCAGTTTCTTCGTAACAAGCTCGCAGCCGTGCAGGCGTCGGATCCCAGATTTGGTCCAGCATGGCCTGCATATGGCTTTTCAGAGTGGCGAGAGGCGTCCTTAATTCATGGGCGATGTCTTGTGTCATCGTGACACGTAATTTCTCTTGTTTCTGTAATTGTTCCGCAAGGTGATTTAAAGCTTTCCCAAGATCGGCGAGTTCGTCGTTGCCTCGGATGCTTGTCCGAACCGTAAGCTTTCCTCGTGTGATTTGTTCCGCCGCGTTTTTCATTTCTACGAGAGGTGCTGAAAGACGTTTGGCAACATAAAGGCTGATCATGATGGACAGAAGGACGGCTCCAACTAAAGTCCACATCATCGATTGAAGCAGAGCTTGTTCCAGATGGTAAGCCAGCCCCGGCAGGCTGTGATCCATCCCGTACTGGTCTTGGTACAATCTAAAATGATAATGGGTTCCTGCCATGAAGCTGATTCCCGCAATAAGCAAAATTCCCGATGCAACCCCGATCAAAAGCAGGGATAGGCGAAATTGCAACCCGCGTTTCATTATACACCTCCGACAAATCGATAACCTTTCCCATAAACGGTATGAATGTACTTCGGTTGTTTGGGATCGGGTTCAATTTTCTGGCGCAAATTTTTGATGTGCTGATCGATGGCGCGAGCATCCCCTTCGAAATCGAAGCCTAGAACTTTCTCCACCAATTCTTCGCGGGTAAACTGCCGCAGCGGGTGACGAGCCAGGACGAGCAGCAGTTTATACTCGCTTGGGGTCAAATTAACCGGTTCGCCGCGAGAAAACACTTCATTACGGGCCGAATCGATAACCAATTCGTCATTGTGAAACGAGATTCGGTCTGCTAACAAGTAATGATCATCTGTCCGGCGCAGAATGGCCCGGACCCGGGCCACCAACTCGCGGGGATCGAATGGCTTCGTCATATAATCATCAGCACCAATCGTGAGCCCCTGTATCCGGTTTTCTTCGGCAACTTTGGCGGTAAGCATCAGAATGGGAACGGATGAAAGTTTGCGTATCGTTTGACAAACCTGTTCGCCGGGAAAATCCGGCAGCATCAAATCAAGGATGACCAGATCGATCGGAGCGTTTCGTACCATTTGTAACGCCTCCGTTCCTGTACCGGCTTCCAAAGTACGAAACCCGTCTTTTTGCAAATAAGAAACCACCACATCACGTATTTTGTCTTCGTCATCTACCATTAAAATCGTCTTCATCATTGTTTCACCCTTGTTAAGCATTTTGTATTATTATGACAAAAAGTACAGACTAACACGAGGAGGGAGTTAAACTTGTGCAATTATATATAATTATACTACAATATGTAGTGTTATGATAAAATGATGCGGGAATGTTTTTATCCTTGCAAAATGTTTATTTATCAGAATGGATCTGGAAGGAGATTTGCTTTGTGATGAGGTTTCTATTTATTGGCTCGTCCGTTCTGTTTGTCTTATTTTTATACTTCTTTTTTTCATTCAATACAAAAGCGAAGCAACTGAGCAATGCCAAAAAACAGGAAGACCGCGAGAAGAGGCTTCAATTCGCAAAAAAGGCTAACAGTTTAAAATGGGCATGGATCGTAGCTCTGATCGGTGTCCTTATAAGCGGTGTCTTCACGCTGCAAAGTAAAGGAGCAAAGACAATTACCATGCCCCACCTTCATGGATTGGGTTATTCTTCAGATGGACAGCGAATCATGATTCCTTCTCATGATGGGCTGAAAGTGTATTCGCAAGGAACGTGGTCGGAAGCATCAGGAGAAAAGCATGATTACATGGGATTCACGACCGTGAGTAACGGGTTCTATAGCAGCGGACACCCGGCGCCCGGGTCAAACATGAAGAATCCGTTAGGAATCGTGAAAAGTTCCGACGAAGGAAAAAGTCTTGAACATCTTGATTTATACGGGGAAGTTGACTTTCATCTCTTGAATGCCGCCTATAATACACACACTCTGTACGTCTTTAACCCGGAACCGAATACACGTCTCAAAACGGCGGGTTTGTATTATACGATGGATGAAACGAAAACCTGGACCAAATCTGAGATGAATGGTTTGACCGATGAGCCTGTTGCATTGGCGGTCCATCCGACCAACGATGCGATCGTGGCGGTTGGAACTAAAAAAGCATTGTATCTTTCGAAGGATAGCGGAAACCTTTTCGAAAAAGTGGCAGATTTGCAAGTGACAGCTCTTTCTTTTAATCAGCAGGGGGCATTGTTTATTGGTGCCTATAAGCAAAACGGCGAACTTTATGAGATGGATCCGGCAACAAAGCAAATGAAGGAGATAACCATTCCTGTTCTCGTTGAAGACGCCGCAGCTTACGTTGCACAAAATCCGGTCAACGATAAAGAGCTCGTTTTCGCTACGTATAAAAAAGATGTTTATTTATCCAAGGACAAGGGAATCAATTGGACAAAAATTGCCGATCAAGGAAAAGGGATGTGAGGGGCGCGATGAGCGAAGGATTCGACCATTAACTTTCGTTTGTAAGGAAAAGAAACGCTTTACTTCTTACGCGCCGCATTGGTCGCCGCGGCAGCGGTTTGGATCTATTACAAAAAGCGGAAACGCTTTTCGAATAAAGGAAGTGCATCTGAATGAACGATTGTTGTAAAAGTTCAGCGGCTTCTCAACGGAGCGTTATGCGATGTCCTATTTGTAACTTCAAGAGAAAAAGTGTGCAGCTTATCACGCTGAAAGCTTTGCTTATTCCATCTGCTTTGGAAAGACTCGATCCGGAAGCGTCATTTGCCTTTTGCCCCAATTCCTCGTGTTCTGTTGTGTATTTTACAGAGGGTTCATTTTTTGACAAAGGGGATCTAAAAGTTCCAGTGTTTCAGAAGGATGAAGCGCCCAATGTTTTAGTTTGTTACTGTTTCGGGTGGACGAGAGAAAAGCTTTTCAAGGCATCTCAGCAAAATGTCAATCCCATTGATCAAATTCGCGGGCACGTCCAAGCTAACCGCTGTGGCTGTGAGGTTAATAATCCGCAAGGCAGTTGTTGCTTAGGTAACGTCACCGAAATTGTAAATCAATGGTTGGGGAAGATCGAAAAGGCTTAACAAAGAAGGTCGAGGCAAGTTAAAGGAATGCTCGGTGCACAAAATGATAATCCTAATGATGGGAGGTATGTATCATGATGGACGGATCAACGATGATGGATGGTTCCATGATGGGCATGATGTGTATGATGATGGTGCTCGGATTACTTTTGTTGATCTTAGCTGTTGGCGTATCTGTTTACGTGGTTGTCCGCTTGTTAATGAGGAAAAGCAAGGTGGAAGATTATCCCCTCATGATATTAAAAGAACGTTATGCCAAAGGTGAACTCAGTGATGAAGAGTTCGACCATAAACGTAAATTATTAGAAAACTCCGACAAGGAAAGATAATAGAAGAATATGCAGAACTACGGGAAAGGGGTTTCTCATCAGAAAGTAGGAATAGGCCTCAATTTCTTATGCAACCGATACTGAACATGCAAAAAGGGAACGGATGAGCGTCCGTTCCCAGGGGGATCAAGTAAGAACAATTTGAATATTATTCAGGCTTGTTACCGGCTTTCGGATCTGGAACAAAGTCGGTTTTATAGTCCGTATACTTCAATTCTGTCACCATGCCGGCCGATGCATGATGCAGGTCGTGGCAGTGGAACATCCAGTTGCCTTCATTGTCTGCTTCAAACGCTACGACGTATTCTTCACCCGGTTTCAGATTCAACGTATCTTTAATGACTGGCGAACCCTCCAAAGGTTTGCCGTTTTTGCTTAGCACCTGGAAGAAGTGGCCGTGCAGGTGCATCGGATGGTCGTCGGTCTTGGAGTTGTTCACGAGACGAACTTTGACTGTATCACCTTTTTTGACTTTAATCGGTTCGGTTTCCGGGAATGTTTTTCCGTTGATGGTATAAACCATATCGCCATTTTTCATTTCCGTATTCAGATTCATCGTGTATTCCATCGTGTACTTCTGATCAAGGGTAAAGTTCATTTTTCCGGCTTGACCATAACGGGTTAGATCGACAACCGGTAGTTTTTCTTTGTCGTTCGGTTTATCCGAACCTGCGGCAACCCCTTCATAAGCGATTACGGCTTTCATCCCTGCAACGGCCTTGTTTTCGCCATGATCTTCAATCAGCCACTGACCGGGATTGTTGGCTTCAAATTCAATATCGTAACGTTCCCCTGGTGCAATCGTGACGACACTATCTTTGAGTATACCCGGATTGTGAATCGGCTGGCCATCCGATGCAGTAATTTTAAACTCATGTCCGTGAAGGTGGATTTGATGAGACAGGTAACCGGCATTAATGAGCCGTATTCGTACTTTTTCCCCTTGTTTTACGGGCAGTTTGTCCACGAGCGATCCGGATTTGCCGTTAACCGTGAACAAATCGTACATGCTCATATCATGTCCCATATTCATTTGACTATGATCCATCGAATTGCTGCCTTTGTTATTCGAATTCCCCATATTCATTTTGCTGTGGTCCATGTTGGACATATCCATTTTAGACATGTTGCCGCCGGACATATTCATATCAGACATGCTCATGCCGGTACTCATCCATTCATCCAGGACGAGCGTATAGTCGCGGTCTACTTTGGTTCCATCTTTCGGTTCCACGATAAACGAACCGTACAATCCTCGGTCTAGCTGGTTTACGCTGTCTTGGTGGGAATGATACCAGTATGTTCCAGGTACGTCCGCTTTAAATGTATAAGTGAACGATTGTCCGGGTTGAACCGCGTTTTGTGTAACGCCCGGAATACCGTCCATCGCATTCGGAACCGGAACCCCGTGCCAATGAATAGTCACCGGTTCAGGCAATTCATTTTTAAGGTTGATTTTCACGGTTTCCCCTTGTTTTACACGAAGCTCCGGACCAGGAACGGAATTGTTGAACGTCCAGACCGGCAGCGTTATTCCCGGTGCAAGTTCTTGATTGCTCGTTTTTGCTGTAAGTGTAAACTCTTTACCGGTTAACGTTGCGACTTTCACTGTGGTGCTAGTATTCGTATTCGTTGGTTGTTGGGCCGCCGATTTATCATCCATGTTCATTTTTGAATGATCCATGCCGCCCATCGAACCACCGCTGGAGTTGAAGCATCCCGTCAATAAAACGGCAATGGCGCCAACAACAGCTGCGCTTTTCAATTTCCAACCGGTTTTCATGGTTATCCCCCATTCTTTTTTTATTTTGTACTGTGGTCTCTTCATTTCGATCATAAAGCAAAAATGTGTAGAACTTGTGAGCACGGACAAGAAAGTTTCGTTATGTTGACAGCGACAATTTTTGTATACTACAATTTGTAGTGTAAGGGTGTGAAGAAAATGAAAATTAAAAAATTCAATATGCATGAATCCGGGTTGAATCATTTTTTCGGACCGCTTGAAGCGCGTATTATGGAGATCGTTTGGGCTTCTGAAAGTATTACGATCAAGGAAATGCAATCCATTTTAAACCAGGAAAATCCCATCTCTTTCAATGCTGTAATGACCGTCATGAGCCGCTTGCAGGAAAAGGGGCTTCTGAAGAGAACAACGACCGGCAAAGGAAGAAATCGGGTTACATCTTTTGAAGCTGTACTGTCCAAAGAACAATTTCTCGCGGAACAAACAAAAGCCGTCACTCACGGACTTATTGAGGAATTCGGAGGACTTGTTGTCAATCATATGATCGATGCCTTGGACGATGTCGATCCGGAACTGATTTCCAAGCTTGAACGGAAAATAAACGAAATGAAAAGCAGGAAACAGTCATGAAACCCGAAACGAAAGTCAAGTGGGTTTACGCCGTGATGCTTCTGTTCGGGTTCCTTATGCTATTGCAAATGGGGATGTATGTAGCCCATCAAATCTGGAACATACCGCTTCGATGGAATATTATTCAATACTGCGTAACCGCAATCGGCGAAAAATCGTCAGGACATGTTTGGGTGAAGCTGGTATTCAACTTGGTTATCGTCTACACTGTGGGCAAAATAGCTTGGCGCATCGGAAAGCAGTGGGTTTTAACCCGTAAATGGCTGTGCAGATTTCGCGAGGCACAACATCAAAAATTAACAAAGCGGTTGAATAAGAAATATCGTCATTGGAATACCGAGTTTATCGTTATTGAGGATCATGCTTTTCTCGCTCTCGCTCTGGGAGTGTGGAAACCGAAAATCATTGTATCCTCGGCGCTGTTCGACTTGTTTGATGAACGCGAAGTTCGGGCCATTCTGCTGCACGAGTGGTACCATTGCCGTAACCGCGACAATCTGAAGTTCTTCCTTTCGACGTTAATGGTCGATGCATTTGGGTACTTACCCATCGTGAAATCGACCGCCCAATATTATCAGACATGGAAAGAACTGCTGGCTGACCGTTTCGCGGTGAAACAAATGGGAACCGAGATTGACCTCGGTAACGTACTGTTGACATTGGCGAATCACACAAAAATGGTTCAATACCGCGCGGCGGGTGTCTATTTTGCGAATACCGCGATCAATTATCGGATTC
This sequence comes from Paenibacillus chartarius, assembly GCF_042432825.1. NCBI lineage: Bacteria > Bacillati > Bacillota > Bacilli > Caryophanales > Paenibacillaceae > Paenibacillus > Paenibacillus chartarius. The sequence continues at coordinate 22,402 of NZ_JBHLWN010000080.1, forward strand.
AGCAGCTATTGGAACCGCAAAAAACAGTTGAAGTCCCGCTGACACTATACCGACCATTGTTTTTATCTTCTTTGACGTTATTTTTGATGAGCAGTCTACTGTTTGGCGGGTGTTCATAAGCCCGCCTTTTTCTTAAACAAAAACACTACAATTCGTAGTATAAATGAGAGGGTTGCTATGAATGCTGCTGATTTAACGGTATGGATCGCGTTCGGTGCAGGCTTTTTATCATTCATTTCACCTTGTTGTCTTCCCCTTTACCCTTCGTATTTATCATATATCACGGGGGTTTCGGTTAAAGATTTGCAGGAGGGCAAAGGGCTGCTTCAAAAGCAGGCATTTTTGCACACCTTGTTCTTTATCATCGGATTTTCGATCATCTTTTTCGCCTTGGGACTATCGGCCAGCTTCGTAGGGAATTTGTTTTCCGGCAATCGGGATGTGATCCGGCAATTGGGGGCCATTATGGTCGTTGTCATGGGACTGATCATGCTCGGTGTGTTTAAACCTAAATTATTGCTCAAAAATGCGCGGTTTGAATGGAAACGGAAACCGTTTGGATATTTGGGTTCCATCTTGGTGGGCGTCACTTATGCGGCTGGATGGACGCCATGTGTCGGACCCATTTTGGCTGCCGTTCTGGCGTTAGGAGTAAGCAATCCCGGCCAGGCGGTGGTATATACTTTTGCCTATACCGTCGGATTCTCTCTTCCATTTTTTGCTATGGCCTTTTTTATCGGAAAGCTGCGTTGGATATTGAAATATTCGAACGGATTCATGAAAGCCGGCGGAGCTTTGATGATATTGACGGGGATTTTGCTGTATACGGATAAAATGACGCAAATTACGATCTATCTGATCAAGCTTTACGGTGGATTTACCGGATTCTAAGGGGGAATGAGAATGTATTCGTTTTTCAGCAAAATCAGTTCCTTCTTAAGCGAACCGTTCTTAGGTGCAGCACATTCGAATATTGCTTTTTTGGCCGCGCTGTTTCTTGGATTTGTCGGTTCAGTGGCGCCCTGCCAGATCTCGGCGAATGTCGCCGCGATCGTGTATTTTGGCAACCGTCAGGCACAAGCCAAGCTTTCCTGGTCGGAAACGGTTATGTATCTTTTAGGGAAAATCGTGCTATTCAGCTTATTTGGCGTATTGTTCTGGTTTTTCGGACAGCAAATTTCCCGCGACTTTATTCCGCTATTCGCATCTGCGAGGAAACTGTTAGGACCATTGCTGGTCGTCATCGGCTTATTTTTGCTTGGGCGGGTGCGACTTCCTTTTCAGTTGGGTGCTCGTTTTTCCTCGTTTATGCGAAACATTGCCGATCGGGTAGGGGGTAAAGGCGGTGCATTTTTGATGGGGATTGCATTTTCGGTCGGCTTTTGTCCGACCATGTTCGTCTTGTTCTTCGGTTCACTCATGCCTCTCGCTATGCAAACTTCATATGGCGGTATTTTACCCCCCGTTTTTGCGATAGGGACAGCCATGCCGTTCCTGCTACTTGCCGCGCTCACCGTAGGTTTCGGCTTTGATCGTATCATGGTGAAACGGGCCAAACGTTGGGGGATTCGGATTCAAAAAATAGCCGGTGTATTGTTTGTCATTTTAGGCGTAAGCGACACATGGACGTATTGGACATTCTGAAGAATGGAGGGAGGGTCATGAAAAAGCAATGGTTGGTGCTTGCAGCCATTATCGTTCTTGCAATTGTTGCCCTCTTTCAAACTTCGCCTGCCAATCGCGAGGAGCTGCCTAAAAAAGGGTATAGAGCGCCGCAGTTTGCATTGCCGGCTCTGGATGGTCAAACGTATACGCTGAAAAAATTGGACGGCAAGCCTGTCGTTCTGAATTTCTGGGCATCCTGGTGCGGGCCGTGCCGGATCGAAGCTCCGGAATTGGTACGGCTTTATGAAAAATATAGAGGAAAGATCGAAATTTATGCGATTAATGTGACTGCCAGCGATTCGGTTGAAGGAGCCAGGGCTTTCGCAGATGAATACGGTTTTTCGTTTCCCGTCCTGCTGGACGATAAAGGAGAAGTTTCGCAAAAATACGGCATTCAGCCGATCCCGACGACGTTTTTTGTGGGTGGGGATGGTGTGATTGTCGATCAAGTGATCGGACTTGTTGACCCACAGTCGATGGAAGCTAAATTCAAAAAACTGTTGCCATAAGGTTTGCTTACCGAACTCATCGACAAAAAAAGTGTGGAGGGAGATACGTTGCCGGACATCTTGCAGTTGGGTCCTTTTATGATCAGGATGGATTGGGTCGTGCTGGCGGTTTCCGGATTCGCAGGATATGCCGCCATGCAATGGAAATGGAAGCGGTCCGATATACATGATCGACCCTTTCTCGAACCTTTGGTGAACGCTCTGCTTATCATATTTTTCGTTTGGAAAATGAGTCCGATCTTACTTTCACCGTCTCTCTTACGGGAGCACCCGTTATTATGGCTGACGGTACCCGGAACCGATATCGGATGGTGGTTTGGGCTTGCCGTTGCTGCATTGTATTTGTACCGAAGTTGGAGGAAAATCGGCGTGCCATGGCGGTTGGTTGGGGATATGTTATCAGTTGGGGGTGTTGTCGCGGTTTTGGTACACAACCTGCTCAGCTGGCAGTATGGAATGCCCACTTCGCTTCCATGGGGGATTTCGATTGAAAATCCTGAGTTTAAGTACCATCCCGTCAATATATATCGCTTGATCATCACCTTGCCAATGTTGCTATGGTTATGGCGGAATGCTCTTCTCATGGGCACGGGAAAGTGGCTGTTAAACACACTGACGTATTACGGTATGGGATTGATGGTGGTGACGTTCTTTGATACAAAAACAGAGTTTATTTTCAGTTTCTCAGGGGAACAAACCGTATATCTTTTGATGATGTTGTTGGGAGTTGGATTATCCGTCTTCTTAAGAAAGGAAAGCCGACAAGCGACGCAAGTGAAAAAAGAGGAAAGGGAGGAGAAGCAGAATGATGCCGCAGGGATATTACCTTCTGATACGCGAAATGTTGCTTCTGACCCGATCGGACCTGAGAAATCGCGCGAAGAAGAAAGGAGACTGCTTCAAAACAATTCGTCCGGGAGGAGGTGGTCAAATGGACTGGGCTTGGTTGCTGGCACTCGCTTGTCCCCTCATGATGCTGATCATGATGAAGGGAATGCACGGGAACAAAGGAAACCGGAGTGAGCATGGAAACGCTGAGATGGACGCACTAAGAAAACAGAATGCGGAACTGAGTCGTCAATTGAACGAACTCAAAAACAAACAAAGTTATTAATGGTTTCAGGGGGGACGTGATCCCTCCTTTTGTATCGGGATTCATGTCACAATGAACGAATTCTCGATCCCGTTATGGATGGGGCGATAGCCAGAAGGAATCGTTTGATGAAAATACATGGCATCAACGATTTACTCCATGGGGGTTAAGAGAATCTGGTCGAAAGTAAATAATGAAAAAGCGCTCGACTTTCCCGTTATGGAGAGTTGAGCCTTTTTTATTGGATTTAAAAAAGTTCTATATGAAATAGAACCTTCGCGGAAAAAGGTTCTATAAAAAGTTCCAACTTATCCCATTATGAGGCGGGAAGTACAATGTAATTGCAAAGGCACTCACCGGTGAGCCTGTTGTCAAAAAGAAGATAAAGGATGGATGACAGGTGAAAGATGACCAAAACGGGAAAAAGGATGATAGGAAGAAAAAGCGGACGCCATACGGAAAAGTGGAAAGATGGTTGACGAAATATCCGTCCTGGAAAACGCGAATCGAAACGCTGAAGGCTCAACTCGAGCATATTCCAGGACTGACTCAGCGATTGGACCTTGTGCCGATTTACGGAAAAGGGCAGCCCAATGAAAGCATACCGAATGAGATCATACGTCGGTTCCAGATCAGGGAAAAGGAGCTTCCGCGATTGGAACTGCGGGTGAAGCTCATCGATATTGCCTACTCCGGGTTGCGTGCCGAGGAAAAGGAGTTCGTCAGGCTCAAATATTTTGAGGAAGTTTTGAACCCTTCGATCATGGCGGAACTCAGCTGGTCGCCCCGGACGTTTTATCGCAGGCGAATTGAAGTTCTGGATAAAATATACGATTCGTTGGGATGTGAAGATGCTCACTACTGGTTTGAGGGAGTGGAGAATGAGTCCGCGGCGGATTGGTGTTAGCTTTATAAAGCTTGAAACTGAAAAATGAAGACTGAACTCGGGCCGAATGGGCCCCTTTTTGTTGAACTATAGGGAGTAATGATTGTTTGTGACCGAAGAGTCTGTCAAGAATTTTGTGTAAACTCGGTTATGCCAAAGTTTGGTGCCGGACTTGACATGGAGCCTCCAGCGGGCATGACTTTTCGCGATTGGGCGATACTGGAAAGTCGGTATCGCGTGGCTAACCAGCCTATCATGCCCGCCTCTCCATGTAAAGTCCTTTAGCGGACATGTACGCGGTCAGGGAAGTGCACCGTGAGTTGCAGCAAGATTTGTCCCCAGTTTTGAACACGACCTGTCCACTTGCGAAGAACGTCCATTGTCGCAAGATACAGCATCTTGAGCAGCGATTCATCGTTCGGAAAAATACTTTTTCCTTTTGTGACTTTACGAAGCTGGCGGTGGTAGCTTTCAATCATATTCGTCGTGTAGATTAATTTACGCAGTTCTGGCGAGTATTTAAAAAACGTTGCGAGTTCATCCCAATTGTTTCGCCATGAACGTATGATCAGTGGATATTGCTTGCCCCAAACCGCCTCAAATTGTTCCAATTCCTGCAAAGCAGCTTCCTCCGTTGGAGCGGTATAAATCGGGCGTAGCGCGGCAGTAACCTTCTTCAAATCTTTGTAGGATACGTATTTGATTGAATTGCGGATTTGATGGATGATACACTTCTGAATCTCTGTCTGCGGGTAGCATGCGGCAATGGCATCGCTAAATCCTTTCAGATTATCGACGCAGATGATGAGAATGTCTTGGACGCCGCGATTCCTCAGATCGGTTAGAACACTCAGCCAGAACTTCGCGGACTCGTTCTCGCCAATCCAAATGCCTAGTACATCCTTGTAACCCTCTAAATCAATGCCTACGACCATGTAAGCGGCTTTGTTGATAATTTGCCCGTCCTGCTTCACTTTGAAGTGAATGGCGTCCATGAAGACGACGGAATAGACATTTTGTAAAGGGCGATTCTGCCATTCTTTGATAAGCGGCATAATTTTAGCCGTTACATTGGAAATGAGTGTTGGGGAGACGTCGATGCCGTACAACTGGTTTAGATGATCCTGGATATCTCTTGTGCTCATTCCTTTGGAGTACATGGATATGATCTGATCCTCGATGCCGGTGACCTGTGTCTGATGCTTCTTGACAACCATCGGTTCAAATTCGCCGAGTCGATCACGTGGGACTTCAATTTCGACCTCACCATACTCCGACGTTACTGTTTTCTTGCTATGTCCGTTGCGGCTATTGCGAGTCTCCTTATTCTTTATATCATGCTTGGCGTAGCCGAGTTCCGTTTCCAGTTCGGCTTCCAACATTTCCTGAAGTGTCTCCGCAAAGAGTTCCTTCAACGTTTTCTGTACGTCTTCGACGGTTTTCAAGTTATTGTCTTTGATGAATTGGCGCAGTTGATCTTTTGGTAGTAATTTCATGATGTGTTCTCCCTCAACCTTTCGTTAATCTCCATTGTAATAGATTTAGGTTTGAGAGTTTACACAAAATATTTTACAGTCCCTGACCGAAGGAAAAACTCAGAACAGTCGGAAAGATTATAAAAATTCAAAAGGATTCTAAGACTTGACTAAATCTGAAGACTATTTAAATAACCTTTTAAGAAAATTTGCGATACCTTTATTATCTTTCGCTCTACGTTTATTTTCTTCTCTTCTAACTTTATTAATCTGTTCATCAGACCATGTTTCAGCCCAAACTATCATATCTTCCTTGTTTTGTTGATGATCCTATAGGATCTAGAAGTCCGGTGAAAAAGTCCGCGTAAAGCAGGCCTTTATCACGGGTTTGTCGAATTTAT
>NZ_JBHLWN010000081.1:0-46218 GCF_042432825.1 Paenibacillus chartarius
ACCTTTCTATTAATTCCATTTTAATAGGTTTGAGAGTTTACACAAAGAATTTTACAGCCTCCCGGCTAGCGGCGTATCCCGCGTTCGTTCCTATCAATTGTGCTTGGAGACTAAGAGCTTTCTATTGTAGAGGAAAGACTGACCCTCCCTGCGTCCATAAATAACGGTTCCTGGCGGATTTATTATACGTAATTTCTTGCTCAAATGGAAAATAGCGGATCCCCAGGGTCTTATTTTTCGCAAAACCCCTTGAATTCGTTCGTTTTCTGGGGTTTCGTTTCGAATAAGAGACTGGAAATCCGCTATTTTCTTAGACATCCGAGATTTTAATAAAATAACTCCCTGAAAATCCGCTATTGATTCGCCCACCCCCGTACGACACTTTCACCCTCACACGCCGCTCTTCATTAACGTAACGGCTTGCTGTCGATCCGCTCATAGCCGTGTGCCGGCTCTGCCGTCGTTCCCTCACAGCCGTGCGCCCTCCATACCTGCAGACCCCCACGTCAGAGCACCCACCATACCTCGTTTCCCCACAGCCGTGCGCCCGCCATACCTGCAGACCCCCACGGCAGTGCCACCCACCACATCCTCAGTCCCCCACGGCAGTGCCACCCACCATACCCTCAGTCCCCCACGGCAGTGCCACCCACCATACCCTCGGTCCCCCACGGCAGTGCCACCCGCCATACCCTCGGACCCCCACAGCCGTGCGCCCGCTCCCCATCGGTCCTACCGTTCAGCCGCCAACCCGCTCCGCCACCGGACGGCCGTCGGCATCCAAGACCAGCCGATACGACGGGTCGTTCTTCAGCTTCACGTTCCCCATCTTCATTGCCGGCTCGCTAAGCTCAACAACATCCCACTCAGCCGGGTCCAACGATACCAACGACTCGGCGGGCACACCCGCCCTGACTCCGACTGCAACCGCACGCTCCTCCAGCCAAGCCGAAGCCTCTTCGCGCGCCGCCTCCTCCTGCTCCCAAAATTTGACCCCATAATAAGCCAGCTGGTAATGATTCACCAGGATACATGTGTAAATTTGAGCTGTTTCGCGATGCTTCAATACAAACGGCATGTCCGCACGACTCCCTTCCGTCTCCCCCAAATAAACTTCTATAACGTCCCAGCAAAGAAGCCGGCCGCCCTCATCGGGCGCGCCGGCCTCACGCAAACTTACAGGAACTCGTTCTCGTGCTTCGCCTTCAAGATACTCCAGCGGCGCTCGACTTCCTTCTCGAACAGCTTGAGCGCTTCTTCGTACTCCGGCTTGCCCATGTGCTTTGTCTTGCCCATCATTTTCAGCCAGTCGCCGAGCGGCACCTTCTTGTTCTTCTCTTCCGGGTTGTACGTAATGTTCGTCACGCCGTGCTCCACTTCGTAGAGCGGGAAGAAGCAGGAGTTGACCGCTTGCTCGATGATCGTGGAGCCGTCCTGATCCTCCGACAGCCAGTTGAGCGGGCAGGTGATCAAGATTTTGCCGTAGACGAGACCCTCGTTCTGGGCATACCACTGCGCCTTCGCCGCCTTCTTCACAAGGTCCTGCGGGAACGCTTCGGCGCCTGTGAACACGTACGGGATATGCGTAGCGGCCATAATTTGCGCCGTATCCTTGTGGTGGAACGTCTTGCCCCCCTGATGCTTGCCGACGTTGGACGTCGACGTGCGGTGGCCGAGCGGTGTCGAGTAGGACAGCTGAGCGCCGGTGTTCATGTAGCCCTCGTTATCGTACTCGAGAATGATCATGCGATGGTTACGGAGCGCCGCACCGATCGCAGGTCCCATACCGATATCCATGCCGCCGTCGCCGGTAATCATCACGAACGTGAAGTCGTCCTTGAGGCCGAGCTCGTCAAGCTCCCCGCGGCGCTTGCGCTCCCAGAACATTTCGACGACGCCGGACAGCGTAGCCGCTCCGTTCTGAAACAGGTTGTGGATATAGGTGGCCTTGTGGGCGGAGTACGGATAGCCCGTCGTAACGACCATCGCGCAGCCGGTATGGTACAGTGCGACGATATCGCCCTCGATCCCTTTGAAGAACAGCTCCAAGCCGGAGAAGATGCCGCAGCCCGGGCACGCTCCGTGCCCCGGAGCGAGCCGCTTCGGCTTCTTGGTCAAGCTGCGAAGCGGCGGAATGCGGACGTTCAGCTTGCCCGTCTCTTCATCAGGCGTAACCGTGATCAGACCTGTTCGAAGATCCTCATATTTCATCGGCTCCAGCACGCGCTTCGGCGCCTTGGCCGGGTCTCCCGGCGTATGGCCGTAGTAGTCGAACGGCTTCTCTACGAAGCCCTTCTCGACCGCGTCGATAGCGAATTGGAACATGTTATGGCCGTCTTCGGCGTAGAAGTCTTTGCCGCCGAGACCGTAAATGCGGGAAATGACCATCGTGTCTTTCACGCCGTGCGTGAACAGCGCCGCTTTGATTTCGTTGACCATATTGCCGCCGTGGCCGCCGTACGAATCGGCGCGGTCGCCGACGGTAACGGCTTTCACGCCGCGCAGCGCTTCGGCGATCGCTTTCGCCGGGAACGGACGAATCAGGTTCGGTGCGATCGAGCCGGCCTTAATGCCCTTCTCGCGCAGCTGATCGACGACGTCCTTGATAATTTCCGAAGCGGAATTCATCAGGAATACGGCGACTTCCGCATCCTCCATGCGGTACAGGTCGAGAATCGGGTAGTCGCGGCCGGTCAGCTCAAAGTACTCCTTGCGGATGCGGTCATACACTTCCTCGGCGCGGTACATGGCCATCGACTGCTGGTAGCAGTTATTGATATAATCCGGCTCGTTCATGTAAGGTCCGACCGTAATCGGATTCTCGCGGTCCAGCGTCATCGGGAAGCCGGCCGGCGGGCGCTCTCCCACAAACGCATGAACGTCGGCGCGGTGCGCGAACGTCTGAACGCGGCGCTTCTGGTGCGAAGTGAAGTAGCCGTCGGAGGCAACGAGCACCGGCAGGCGCACTTCAGGGTCTTCGGCGAGCTTGATCGCCATAATGTTCATATCGTACACGGCTTGCGGATCGCGGCACATCAAGATCGGCCAGCCCGTATTGAGCGCGTAGTACAGATCGGAGTGGTCGCCGTGAATATCGAGAGGGCCCGATACGGAGCGACACACCAGGTTCATGACCATCGGGAAGCGCGTTCCGGACTGCACCGGCATTTGCTCCAGCATATACAAATAACCGTTCGCGGAAGTCGCGTTGAAGACGCGGCCGCCCGCCGTCGACGCGCCGTAGCAAATACCCGCCGAGCCGTGCTCGCCGTCCGCAGGAATGAGCTTGATATCGTGCTGGCCGTTCGCTTTCATCAGATCCAGGAACTGTGCGACCTCCGTCGACGGGGAGATCGGAAAATACCCCATGACGTGGTAGTTGATTTGGTGCGCGGCGTATGCCGCCATCTCGTTGCCGGATTCGTATACCATGCGCTGCTCGATCTTCGCTTGACCAAGCTCCCTTTTAACGTCAATGGACATGTGGGCTTAAGCCACCTTTCTTCGCATGATTCGGATTCAATCGATTATTTTGCCAATGCAAAACGATGAGGCACACGATGCGCATCCGCGTAGCCTTCTACCTCGCGGTTCGAGCTGAGCGCTTCCGTCGGGCAAGCCTGAACGCATTTCAGGCAGCCTTTGCAATATTGGTAGTCAATGCCCTGCAGGAACATTTGCGGCCTGCCCTTCTTGTCCGGCTGCTCGTCCCAGACGAAGCAGAAATCCGGACACACGTTGTCGCAAGCAGCGCAATGAATACATTTGTCGTCGGCAAAATGCGGCATCATCCCGGCGCGGGAGATGCTGAGATCTTTCAGGATCGAGTTGCCCGGATTCGTAATAACGCCCCCGATCGGCTGCGTCTCGTAGCCGAGAATAGGGGTATCGTGACGGACGAATGCCGGCATCGACTCTCCTTCGCCCAAGGTGAACGTTTGGAACTTCACCTCGTTGTAACCCCTTTCAAACGTGCGTATTGCAGGCTGAACCGCTTGCGGATATTTCTTCTCCAGCGATTTGCGGATAACGCCCTTCATATATTCGGGATCGAGGAACTCGCACATGCGGAACAAGCCGCCGAGCATCGCCATGTTGACGCGGTTTTTCTCCTCCAGAGAAATGCCGGTTGCATCAACAACGGCGATCGTACCGCCGATCAGCTTCAGGTTTTGTTTTAGCTCTTCAGGTGCTTTGGTCGAATTGACAAGTACAATGCTGTCTTCATATATCCCGCTTACTACGTTAATCGTCTTCGCTAACGCTTCATGGAACACGCCCACAACATGAGGACGTTCGATCGGAGAGGTATCACGGATGTTGGTGTCAATGTCGCAGAAGCGAATGTGCGCTTTTACCGCAGAGCCCTTCTTCTCGGAGCCGTACGAGGAAAAGCTGACCCCGTTCAGGCCGACGCCCATAACGCCTGCCTCCGCCAGCATTTTGCCGGCGAGATTGGCGCCAAGACCGCCGATGGATTCCAGACGAATCTCAAAGAAGCCGAGCTCGTTCATTTTGGGTAATGTGACCACTCCCAAGTCTCCCTTCCATAAGTAAGCTAGTAGAACTGTGAGAAAATTAGTACTAATCCCATTGTAGCAGGGAAATGCTAGGTGGCAACCATTTTTTGCCCAGATTATATATAAGCAAATCTTATATGGTAGCGCTCTCAAATAAATATGTTTATGCATGGACATCCATACCAAGATCGCATTCATACTCGCCACAATTGCATAGCGAAATCGCTTTCGGTTCACGATAAAATAGATTTGTCGTTCCAATCTTCACCAATCGCTAATGGACTACATCTACAATAAGAATGGAGAGCGGTATCATGAAGCCTTATCGAATCGCCGTCGCGGGCTGCGGCGGCATGGCCAACGCTTGGGTGGAATACGCTGTAAGCCGGACCGATGCGGAGATCGTCGCTCTGGCGGACATTCGGCTTGAGGCCGCACAAGCGATGGCGGAGCGTCACGGCTTGTCCTGCCCCGTCTTCACGGATATCGAATCGGCTATTCGGGAGAGCGGCGCCAACGTTGTATTCGACGTCACGATTCCCGCCAGCCACCACCATATCGGCGCGACTGCGCTTCGGCTCGGCTGCCATGTGATGGGCGAGAAGCCGATGGCGGCGACAATGGAGGAAGCGAGAGACCTGCTTCATGTAGCGGAGCAAACCGGCCGCTCGCTGTCCGTTATGCAAAACCGCCGCTTCAATGCGGGCATCCGCGCTTTCCGCAGCATCATCGAGAGCGGAACGATCGGGAAAGTCGGTTACGTTGGCGCCGATTTTTTCCTGGGACCGCATTTTGGGGGCTTCAGGGAGCAGATGGATAGTCCGCTCGTGCTCGACATGGCGATCCATACGTTCGATCAAGCCCGTTTCCTGACCGGAGCGAATCCCGCCACCGTGTATTGCCACGAATTCAATCCGGCCGGCTCCTGGTACGCCGGCAACGCGGCCGCGATATGTATATTTGAAATGTCCGACGGCTCCGTCTTCTGTTACCGCGGCTCGTGGTGCGCGGAGGGTGCGCCGACGTCGTGGGAGGCGTCATGGCGGATCACCGGCGAACGGGGGACCGCCATTTGGGACGGCCGGCAGCTCCCCTATGCCGAGATCGTATCCCCCGAACAGCAGCCGGGCAAGTTTATTAAAGATTACAAGAAGGTGGAGCCGGAGCCGGGCTGGAACGGACGGGAAGGCCACCAGGGCTGCCTGGACGACATGTTCGCGGCACTTGCGGAGAATCGCCCTGCCGAGACAGCCGGAAGCGATAATATCCAAAGCATGGCGATGGTGCTCGCCGCGCTGGAGAGCGCCCGAACCGGGCAGAAGGTCGATGTGCGGCAATTTATCCGGGAGGGTTGAGCGGAGCCATACGCCACAGCGCAAAGAAGCCCGTCTCCGCAAGGAGGCCGGGCTTCTTTGCTATTACTGGGATTCCCCGGAATGCGGCAGCTTCGCGCAAGCCGGGCAATATCCGAATATTTCGAAGCGATGGTGCAAAATCTCGTAGCCGCCCGGCAGCACGGCCGGATCGGGCATCGGACAATAATCCAGCGGCAGCGTCTTCTCGCATTGCACGCATATCAAATGATGATGATGATGGTTATGGCAGCTGGCCCGGAATTTCAGCCCGTCGTTCAGGTGCACTTGCTCGAGCACGCCCATCTCGCTCAGCAGCCGCAAGTTGCGGTAGATCGTATCGAAGCTGACGCCGGGGTATTGGGCCCGCATCGCTTCATACACATCCTTGGGGGCCAAATATCCCCCCGCTTCCGCGAACAGCTTCGCAAGCGAGCGCCGCTGCTCGGTAATGCGCCATCCCTTCGAGCTCATGGCGCGAATAATTTCATCTATCGTGTGCTTATGATCGTGTTCACGGTCATTGTCGTGTGATTGCATCGACATGCGGGTTCCCCTCGTTCTTCAACAAGTATAGTTTCATACTGCCGCAAAACGAGCCCGTTCGTCAAGTTACCCCTCTTCACGATCATTTCAGCGGCTTTCCTTGCGCCAGCAGCTCCATCGCTTTCGCGATGCGGGACGCCCGCGTCACCGCCCGTTTCGCCGCTTCAATCCAAACGACATATTCCTTCTGCCGCGAATAGCTCATCCGCGTGAACGCCTCATTCGCCTCGGCCTGCTTGGCGAGCGCAGCCGCCATATCGTCCGGCACCTCGACCGTACGCACTTCATCATCGCGCTCCAGCTCCACTTCCACCGAATCGCCCGACTGAACGCCGAGCCGGTCCCGAATATCGCCGGGCACAACCAAAATATGAAGTCCGCCGCCCTGCGGCATCAGCGAGCTGCGGAACGGCACGCCGCCGATCGTCCCCTTGACGGGCACGCGCGTCCGGACACCGAATTCCTCCTCTACGGCGAACGGCACGTTCAAATAAGTCCACGTCCCCGTCCCGGGCGGACGAATCAGCTCTGCTACAAACTTCTTCATAGGAGCACTCCTAACCTGACATCCGTTTGCTCCCAGTTTACACGCAGGATATTCCTTGAATCAAGAATTCAAAGGCATACGTCCGGTTCGCAAACAGCGTATAATCCGGATGCGTCTTCGCCTGCCAGCTGTCGTCGCCGCCGACGCCCATCTGCCGGTAGTTGACGCGCAGCACCGTCCGATCGCTCGGCGGGAGCTTATAGACGTGATCGTGAGCTTCCAGCTCGGCCGGCGTATACGGCAGCGCGTTCAGCTCCACCGTCGGCAAGCCCACTACCCGCAAGCCGATCCCATCGGCGCGGCGCAGCTCGGCCCAGCGGACGTCGACTTTGTTGCCGCACTCCTGCGGGCGCAAGTAAGGCACGAATTGCTCCTCGACCGTGCCCTCATAGATGCCGAGCTTGGCGCCGTGAGCGCGATCCCAATGGTTTTCATGCGGCCCTTTGCCATACCACTTGAGCGCATTCAAGCTGCCGTCAAGCTCGAACAGCATGCCGATCTCCGGAATTTCCGGCAGCTTCGCTCCCGGCTGCAGCTCCTCGCGGATCCGAATGCGTCCGTCTCCAAACACCGTATAAACTACAGTGCAGTAAGACGCCGTCGTCGTCGGCAGGCGGTAATCCGCTACAACCTCGGCGCGGTCCTCGTGCGATACGATGCTGAGGCTCAGCATCCGCCGCTCCATCCCTGCTTCGCGCCATGTTGCGCAGCGCTCCGGCAGCCCGTTGCCTTTGTCGTTATCCGTGTAAGCCCGCCAGAAGTTCGGCCGAGGCGCCGTACGCAGCAGCTCCGCTCCATGCACGGCGTATGACGTCAGCGCGCCAGTCAGCTTGTCGAACTCGATCCGGAAACCGTCGCCTGCAGCGATGTACGAAGTGTCGGTCTCTTCCGTATGCAGCTTGGCGGCCGGGCTCGCCGGCTCCGCATGCCGCACCTTCGCCGGCACGGTAAACTGCTCATACGCCACTTCGTGACCGGCGTCCGCCCACAACGTCGCCTGTTTCAACACTAGCGACACCGTCACCGTCGCATCGTACGCGGCGCTTCCGGGCTCGGGCAGCTTCACCGGCAGCGCAAACTCCACTACGGCTCCCGGCTCCCCATCGAGCTCCGTTGTCCCCGTCTCGACGGCAATACCGTCATGGCTTAGCTCCCAGCGGCATTCAAACGCGTTCAAGTTCGTAAACAAGTTCCCGTTCGTTACCCGCAGCCGTCCCTCTGTCAGCTTCACCGCTTCGAATTTCGCGTTTTGGTAACATTTTTTCACTTCAAACAGCTTCGGGGTGACGGTGCCATCCGCAAAAATCAGCCCGTTCCCGCTAAAATTGCCGTCGTTCGGCGTATCCCCGAAGTCGCCGCCGTAGGCCAAATATTCGATGCCGTCCGCCGTCTTCGTCCGCAGCGCCTGATCGATCCAGTCCCAGATGAAGCCGCCCTGCAGCGCCGGATATTTCTCGAACAGCTCCCAATATTTGTACAGGTTGCCGCACGAATTGCCCATCGCGTGGCTGTACTCGCACAGGATGAACGGCTTCTTCGGCTTGGAGCGCGCATACTGCTCGAGCACGGCCGGAGGCGAATACATGTGGCTCTCGATATCCGACGCCGCATCCCACTTGCGGGCATGAAATATCCCTTCGTAATGCACAAGCCGGGACGGGTCGGCCGAACGGAAGAAATCATGCATCGCGATAAAATTGTCCCCGCCCCACGACTCGTTGCCGAGCGACCAAATGATAACCGACGGATGGTTCTTGTCCCGCTGCAGCATCGAATTGGCGCGATCGAGCACGTTCGCCTTCCATTCCGGCTTGGAGCCGGGCACGACTCTCGCGCTCTCGTTCTCGGCGCCGTACTCCCAGCTGCCGTGCGTCTCCAAATTCGTCTCGTCGATCACATACAGGCCGTATTCGTCGCACAGCTCGTACCAGACCTGCTGATTCGGATAATGGGACGTCCGAACGGCGTTAATGTTGTGGGCCTTCATCAGCTTCACGTCGCGCACCATCTCCTCGTAGGAGACGGCCCGGCCGTTGTCGCAGCCGAATTCATGGCGGTTGACGCCCTTCAGCAGAATGCGCTTGCCGTTGATGGTCATCAGCCCGTCCTTCAGCTCAAACCGGCGGAAGCCGACCTTGCACGATACCGCCTCAACCAGCTTGCCCGCGGCATCCGTCAGCGTCAAGACCAGCGTGTACAAATTCGGCGACTCGGCGCTCCATTGCAGCGGGTTCGGCACATGGCCCGACAGCTGTACCCGGCGCTCCGCCGAGCTGTCCAGATCGACCTCAACCGTCAGCGGAACAGACAGCACCCGCCCTCCGCCGCCGTCCACCAGCAGCGCTTCGAGCTTGTACCGCCCGATCGGATCGGCGAACGCGCTCGTTACCGTCGCTTTCACCGCAAGATGACCGTCCCGGTAATCGTCGTCCAAATCGGCCGTTACGCCGAAATCGTACACATGGGCAAGCGGTGTGGAGTACAAATACACATCCCGGAAAATACCGCTCATCCGCCAGAAATCTTGATCCTCCAGCCAGCTCGCGTCGCACCAGCGGTACACCTCAACGGCCAGCTTGTTCTCGCCGGCGGTCACATAAGGCGTCAAATCGAACTCCGCCGGTGTGAACGTGTCTTCGCTGTAGCCGACCAGATCGCCGTTGACCCATACATAGAAAGCCGACTCGACGCCCTGGAAGCTGATGTATACCGGCTGGCCTTCCCATTCGGAAGGCACCGTGAACGTCCGCACGTACGAACCGACCGGATTGTACCGGGTCGGCGCGAACGGCGGCTGAATGTCCTCCTTGCCGTGCCACGGATACCGGATATTCGTATATTGCGGGTAATCGTAGCCCTGCAGCTGCCAATGGCTCGGTACCGGAATCTCGCTCCAGCCGCCGGTGTCGTAATCGAGCTTATAGAAGTCGGCAGGGCGCCGGTCCGGCGATTCGGCGAAGCTGAACTTCCAGCTGCCGTTTAACGATATGGTATACGGAGAAGCCGCACGGTCGCCCTGCAGCGCTTGCTCCACCGACGGAAACGGCATGAGCGCAGCATGCGCTTTCATTCGATTCAGCTCGAAAATGTCAGGATTGTTGTTCCACTCCGGATAGCCGTTCTGCGGCGGTACATAGGAAAATTTGCTTGGTTTCGGCATGTCGGCACCTCATTCATGTTCTTATGACCTCATACCTCTAGTGTAATCAAAAGAGGGGAGCGCCGAAATCCAAACATTTTCTCATCAATGCAACAATATGAAGATTTTCGTGCATAGCGATATGGGGACTCCTCAATATAGAGGACTCCCCGAATACGAGTGAATTCGTTTGAAGCTAATGCAGAAGCGAGTCGTTTCGGATCCATCTGCCGCCTTCGTCGGTGCTGCGGTAAAACAGCGTTGCCGTACGCAGTGCGCCGCGCGCCGCCTCCTCCGCCGAGTCGAACCGGTTCTCCGCAACAATGTGAGGATCGGCATTGTCCGCGCCGCGGTAATAATGACTGAGCTCGAAGAAGTAATGGCCGTGCCGATTGCGGAAAATGCTCACGCCGATCTCCTTGCCGTCGATGCGGGCTTTCAGCTGATGTACGATTTCGTGAACGGCTTCGATGTCGGGGTGAATATTTTCGAGTTCGGATAAGTTCAACATAGCTGCCTCCGGAACGATTTTTCGATTAAGGTACCCCGGCTTATGGAAAAATATGCCCCGCTGCCCGCCGAACCCGCTAACCGCCAGCGAAAGCTGTACGTAAGGGAAACCTTTCCTGCCATATGTAAACGAATTGTAAATTTCCCCCTGGCTATGACTAGTCTTTTTTCCGGAGGGATATACTGCTACAAGTCTAGTAACAAAGGAGAGAATCATGAAGACTATCGTTCGAGGGGCAGTCGCGGCCGCCGCTGTACTTCTTGGTGCGGGAGCCTTCCTCCTCCTGCAGGCGAACAGCGGCAAGCCGCCGAAGCTTGAAGCCGCCCAGCGTGAAATTTGGAAATCCGACGCCTACAATTACATTCTCGAAATGGATGCGGACGATGTCATCATGTACAACTATACGAAGGACAGTCTGCTGCCTTTCGCCTACGGACGCCGGGAACCGGACGGCCTGATCGTGGTTGACCATGTGCACCGCCATTCGCTGTTTAATTTGTTGATATGGGAATCAACGCCGATCGGGCGCTTCCGGGATGGCGTTCTGCGCGACGATCTCGGCTACGAGAAGAAGTTCCAGCGCATCACGGAGCTGCCGCAGGTCCGTATCAACCAATTTACTAAAGATCCTGAGCAGAACTTCGAGGCGTTCTGGCAAATTTTCGATGAGAACTACTCCTTGTTCGCTTTGAATAACGTCGATTGGAAGGCGTTGTACGCCGAGAACCGGCCCAAGGTCACGCCGAAGACGACCAATGAAGAGCTGCTGGGCATCATGACCGGCATGATTCGGCAGCTCAAAGACGGTCACACGCAAATCATCCCCGGATTAAGCAGCGAAAGCTCCAAGCCTGCCGAGGACGACCGGGAGAAGCTGTACGCCGACAACCGCAAGAAGCTGAAGACGAACATCCGCAGCTATTTGAGCGGGGAACCGAAAAGCGAGCTGAACGATAAAGTGCTGTACGGCCAGCTGGAGGGCAACCTCGGTTATGTAGCGTTCGATTCGTTCATGGAATTCGATAAGGATGCCATCGATGCGGCGCTGGACCGGCTCGTCCGCGACCAGGGAAACTACCGGGGAATTGTCGTCGATCTTCGGTTTAACGGGGGAGGCACGGACGTGTTCGCCCTGGACGCCGCAAGCCGATTCGCCAAAGAGAGGGCGCTGGCCTTCTCGAAGCATGCGCGCAGCGGCGGGTATACGGAATTTTACAAGCCTACGCCGATCTACGTGGAGCCTCATCAGAATCGCGTCCAGGCGGAACGGGTCGTCGTGCTGACGAGCCGGGTAACCGCAAGCGCGGCGGAAGCGGCCCGGATGGCGTTCGGCACGATGAAACACGTTACGATCATCGGCGAAACGACGAACGGCATCCATTCCGATATGCTGATGAACATTTTGCCGAACAAGTGGCTCGTGACCCTAAGCGCCGAACAGTATATCGCTGCCGACGGCAAGGTGTATGAGCAAATCGGTCTGAAGCCGGGCGAAGAGGTGCTTCTTCAGAAGGCGGATATCGAGGCCGGCAAAGATCCGGTGCTGGAGAGGGCGATCGCGTTGTTGAAAAAATAAAGTAAAGCCCAGGCCATCACGGAATGGCTTGGGCTTTCATCGTTTTCGTGCTAAGCCGTATAGCGGGCGGCGGGACTTCCCTTACTGTCTACTGCGCCCCTATCCATCCGCCCGCTTTACCGCCGGTTGAGGCGAAACGGCTGCGGGCCCGCCCGCTGCGGACTTGCTTTTCCAAAACCAGAGCAGGATTCCCGCATGCAATGCGGCCAAGATCAAGTACACATTGCTGAAAATCGCCCCGCTCGCCTGTCCGTTGACCGGATTCCAGGGGGCCGCCGCGCCGATATCGACAAGCTTGCCGTACACGCCGGTTGCGATGCCCATAGACAAAAAGTTCAGCATGCCGAACAGCCCCATCCCGACCCCGGACTGTTCTTTCGGCAGCACCTGCGACACGGAATTCGACATCGCAATTTGCATAAATGATTGGCCGACGTTGCCCAGGATCAATATCGCCGCCAGCCATACAGGGGCCGCCGCGGTGAAGGTCGACATCAGGAGGAAGCAGGCGAGCAGCAGGCCCGATGCGGTGTAAAACAGCGCCGGGTTGCCTTTGCGGTCGGCCAGCTTCCCCCCTCTGCGCCCCAGCAGCGCCGAAGCCGCCGCAGCAGGCATCATGACAAAGCCGATCCAATAAGGGGGAAGCTTCTGCACCTCACTGAGCAAAATCGGCGTGAGATAAAAGAACGATGTGCCGATGGCAATGATGCACGCGGCCTGTGCGACCCCCATCGTATAATGGCGGTTGCGGAACAGCTCCGGCTTGACGAACGGCTCCTTCACCGAACGGATGCGAAGAACGAAGATGAAGAGCACGACCGCAAAGCCGAATGCCGCTCCCCAGGAGCCGTTCGTGATGCCGAGCAGCAGCAGCGTGACGGCGCCACCGAGCAGTCCGCCGCCGATCCAGTCGAACGGCTTCGCTTCGCCTTTGTCATTACCCAGGTAGCGGTAATAATACGGGAGGGTAAGCAGCAAAAGCAGCGGAATGACAAACAGCCACCGCCAGTGGGCAACGGAAACGATCAAGGAGGTGACGATCGGACCGAGCACACTGCCAAGAGCCAGCCCTGACATTAATGTGCCTAGGGCTGCTCCCCTTCGCTCCGGAGCTACGTAACGCACCGGAATGAGCGTCGCTGTCGCCGGTACGGCCGCAGCTCCGGCGGCTTGCAGGCACCTCGCGGCAAGTGCCGCTCCGTACGATTGCGAGACGAGACCGAACAGCGAGCCTGCGGCGAAGACGAGCAAACCGAACGTCAGCAAATGCTTTAGCGCGTAGCGGTCCGCCAGCTTCCCGTAGGTGACGGTACCGATGGCATAAATCAGTGTGTAAGCCGACGTCAGCCAGCTGACCTCCGCCATGGTCAGGCCGAATTCCTGGGAGATGCGGGGCAGCACGATCGTAAACATCATGGCGCTCATCGACGACAGCATCATTGTAATCATCAGCAGACGAATGAGCACAGGGTTGTCTGCCGTATTGGTTTTCGCAATCATGGTATCATCCTCCTTCGAATGTATGCATGTACTTACTTGCATCTAATGTGAGAGAACGGCTAGGGGGTCAGCGCCCTAGTGAACGTTCGAACACTTTCTTGAATGAAAGCCTCCAGCGAAACGTTCGCAAACGTAGGTTCCGCGCTCAAGCTCGTCATGAAGGCGCCGTGATTCATCCACATGAACGATAAGGCCTGCAGCTCCATATTCGTGTCGATCAGCTTGCCCTGGTCATGCATCGTTTGAAAGTAATTCGTCAACAGCTCTTTTAAGATCCGAGGATGCTTGTTCACCTTCTCCCGAAAGCCGACAATAATGTTGGACTCCTTGACGGCGATCTGCAGCATTTTCCGGTTGCGGTTCATAATCTCGTGGTACGTCCTGCCGATCAGCAGCAAATCGGTATGCAAATCCCAGACGAGCTTCTCTTGAAACAGCTTCGTCATCTCGTCTCCGTAATGGAACCGGTGAAATGCGGCCTCGAGCAGCTGCAGCTTCGTGCCAAAGTTGCGAAACAACGTCACTTCGTTCACGCCCGCCGCCGCCGCGATTTCTTTGGTCGATACGCCGTTGTAGCCTTTTTCCGCAATCAATTCGATCGCTGCCCGAAGGAGCTTGTCGCTGCTGCTTTCCGTTTTGTCGGTCACGCTGATGTACACCTCTCGATGCAAGTGTTCACTTACATTTTATAGCCATTATATGCCATCTCTCCGGATTTCGTCAAGCAGCTATTCGTCCTGCTATTCACTGCGTTCTCCAACATCGGCGTTACGGAATCCGTCAAATTAAAAAAGAGAGGTTCCCCCCTCTTCGCATGTTTGCATTAGCTTCATTGGTCACGCACGGCTATTTTTACTTCTATTGGAAATATCCAACCATACCGCGAACACTAAAATGCTGCCTTTAACCAAATACTGCCAGAAGGATTCCAAACCCATCAACGACATTCCGTTGTCCAAAGACGTCATCACCAATGCGCCGAGAATAGCCCCGCTTACTTTGCCGGAACCGCCCATAAGCGAAGTCCCGCCGATCACGCAAGCTGCAATGGCATCCATCTCGGCCATATTCCCCGCCGTAATCGTAGCCGACGACAACCGGGAAGTCAGGACAATCGATGCAACGGAAGCCAGCAAGCCGCTGAATACAAAAACCATCATCGTTTTGAGCTTGATGTGAATCCCGGACATCCGCGCTGCTTCGATGTTTCCCCCAATGGCATATATATGGCGGCCGAAAGTCGTCTTCGTCGATAGCAGAGAAAATAAAACAGCCAGAACAGCAACGAAGATGATCGGGAACGGAATTCCTTTGTAACTGTTTACAACCAGTACAAAAGCGACGACGAGCAGACTAAGGCCGACTGCCTTCAACAAGTCGAAGGCGAGAGGTTCGACCTGGAATCCATAGCGAAGTCTGGATTTCCGTTTGTTGTATACGGACCAGAGCAGGCATGATATCGTGATGGCGGCGAGGATCCAACCAAACCCTTTGGCAAAATAAGCATTGCCCATCAGCGCGAATACGGGATCGGAAATAGGGACCGTCATCGATTCGGTTATCCCCATCAATAAGCCCCGAAACACTAGCATACCGCCTAATGTCACAATAAATGCCGGAACCGCCTTATAGGCGACAAGCCATCCCTGCAGCATGCCGAGCACCAAGCCGACCGCGATCGTTCCGAGAATGACTATGATCGTCGGCTGTCCCATCCAATTGCTAAGTATGGCCGCAATCCCGCCCGTCAATCCGACGATCGAGCCTACGGACAAATCGATATGGCCCGCTACGATGACCAGCACCATGCCGATAGCCAAAATCGATGTTACCGACATTTGCGTAAATAGGTTGGACAAGTTGCGAGGGGTCAGGAACGTTTCGTTCAATACGCCAAATAATATCCATATTAATATTAATGCACCCACCATCGTGTATGCACGGACATCCATTTTGAATAAAGATTTCCACTGTATTTGATGCTTTCCGATTTCCGTCTGATGCGAATACGAATTCACGTTTATTTCCCCCCAGTAGCGGCTAAAATAATATTTTCCTGCGTCGCTTCCCGATAGTCGAATTCCTTGATAAACCGCCCTTCGCACATCACCAATATCCGGTCGCTCATCCCGAGCACTTCCGGCAATTCCGATGAGATCATAATAATAGCGACACCTTGTTCGACCAGCCGATTCATCAGATTATAAATCTCATATTTGGCCCCGACATCAATTCCCCGCGTTGGTTCGTCCATGATTAATATTTTCGGATCGGACATCAGCCATTTCCCGATGACTACCTTCTGCTGGTTCCCTCCGGATAAAGTGCCGACCGGAGTTTCCAGAGACGACGTCTTTGTACGCAGTTCCTGTACATACTTCTGACCCCACTTAATCTCTTCATTCTCATTAATAATACCGAATCTGGAAACCCGATCCATCGTAGCCATTGTCGTATTGGTCTTCACATCCATAGTAAGGACTAGCCCTTGGCGCTTGCGATCTTCCGATACGAGTCCGATGCCCGCACGAATAGCGTCCGATACCGATCGAATACTGACGGTTCGCCCCTCGATCCGTACCTCCCCTTCCGTCCTTCCCTCGTAAGCCCCGAAGATGGAAGTGACGAGCTCCGTACGTCCTGCCCCCATCAAGCCTGCAATTCCTAAAATTTCGCCTTTTCGCACTGAGAAATTAACGTCTCGAATAATCTTTTGATCTTTATTTTCTTTATGCCATACTGAATAATTGCGAACCTCGAGAACGACTTCTGTCGGCTTATGCTCGACTCGCGGATAGCGGTCGGTCAGCTCGCGTCCGACCATCAAAGAAATCACATGATCGTCATTAGTAAGTTTTGTGTCAAGCGTGGAGATCGTATGTCCGTCACGAAGTACGGTGATGCTGTCGGAAATACGAAAAACTTCAGGCATTTTATGTGAAATATAGATGCAGGAAACACCGCTGCGGCGAAGATCATGCAAGATGCCCATCAGAATTTCGACTTCGCTTTCGGTCAATGCGGCTGTCGGCTCATCCAGAATAAGTATTTTGGTATGCTTGGATAACGCCTTCGCTATTTCGACGAGCTGCTGCTGGCCGATACCCAGTGATCCTATTTTCGTATCCGGCTTCATATGAAGTCCTACCCGCTTTAACCAGACGGACGCGTCGTGATAAAGCTGATCCCATTGGATGAGACCCCGTTTGCTCAGCTCGCGGCCCAAAAAAATGTTTTCCCCGATGGTCATATCTTTGACCAGTGCCAGTTCTTGATGGATGATCGAAACCCCGGCATTCTCGGCATCCGTTATGTTGTGAAATTCCTTTTTGTCCCCGTTAATGCGTATTTCACCCGTATACGTCCGTGCGGCGTATAGACCGCTCAATATTTTCATCAGAGTGGATTTGCCTGCCCCATTCTCGCCGCAGAGAGCATGTATTTCTCCTTGACGCACCTTGAAATTCACGTTGTTAAGCGCCTTAACACCGGGAAATTCCTTGGTAATCTCAATCATCTCCAGTGCGTACATAACTCCAGCTCCTAACCAATTCGCATCTCAAAGAGTAGAGGCGGAAGCGGCTGCCAGCGCCGCCTCCCCTCCCAATTGAACTCATTGCTTCGGCCATTGATCCTTCGGCACGTTCTTATAAACGTCCTCTACCTTGTGGAAGCCGTCCTTGATCACCGTATCCGCCAAGTTGGACTTGTCTACCGCAATCGGATCCAGCAGAACGGAAGGAACGTCAACTTTTCCATTGTTGACTTTGCTGGAAGCACCGTCTACTTTGCCATTCTTCGCAAGAGCAACCGCCATTTCGGCCGCTTTGGTCGCAATCGATTTGATCGGCTTGTAAACGGTCATCGTTTGCTTACCTTCTGCTATCCGTTGAACGGCCGCCAAATCGGCATCTTGGCCGGATACAGGAATTTTCCCCGCCATGCCTTGAGCTGTCAGCGCTTGAATGGCGCCTCCGGCCGTTCCATCATTGGCTGCAACGACCGCTTGAATGTTGTTTTTATTGGCAGTCAGCGCATTTTCCATATTCTTCAGCGCTTCCTCAGGCTTCCAGTCTTTGGAGAACTGATCGTATACAATTTTGATATCGCCTTTATCCGCCAAAGGCTTCAATATATTCATGGCGCCTTGCTTGAACATATGAGCGTTGTTGTCCGTATCCGCGCCGCCGATGTAAACAAAGTTTCCTTTGTTCACTTTGTCCGTAATCGCTTTCGCTTGTATTTCGCCTACTCGAACATTATCGAACGAAACGTAGTAATCAACATCGGAGTTTTTGATCAGCCGGTCATAGGAGATCACTTTAATGCCTTCTTTATGCGCTTTCTCTACAATCGGCGCTGTTGCTTCCGCATTGTGCGGAATGACGACGAGTACGTTGACTTTTTGCGAAATGAGCTGCTCCGCTTGGCTCAGCTGCGTTGCATCGTCACCGTTGGCCGCAAGTACTTTCACTTCACCGCCGAGTTCCTTCACCTTCGCGGTGAACAAGTCGCGGTCCTTCTGCCAGCGTTCTTCCTTCAACGTATCCATCGACATCCCGATCACGATTTTACCGTCTGCTTTTGTCTCGGCAGCGGCTCCAGCTCCGGTACCGCTCGTTTCTTTGCTGTCCGTCGATACGACGCCGCAGCCTGTTGCAGCTACGGTCAGCAGCAATGCAGCGAGACCCCAGCCCGTTACTTTATACAACGTTTTCAATCTTCCCATTCTCCCCTATTATGCAGATTAGCAAGCGGAATGCGCTTACAAGTTGATTGTAGCAAACGCTAATAGGGCTTCCCACAGCGGAGGCTTGCACTTCTTTGCCTTGAATCAGCACTCCTTTGCTTTGTCTTGAAAGCGGTGCCATTTCATTTTCAGGAACTTGCATTTTCCTGTCTCCCACAGCAAAAGAATGCTATAGGAGGGCGGATTGTTGACGATATTCGGAAGGCGTGAAGCCGGTCGTTTTTTTGAAAATCCTGCTGAAGTAGCTAGGGTCGTTGTACCCGACTTCGTAGCATATTTCCTTGAAGCTCAGTTCCTCAAGCTCTAACAATCGTTTGGCTTCGTTGATTCGCAGCCGGGTAATGTAATCAATGAATGTCTCCCCGGTTTGAAGCTTAAACAGTTTACTGAAATAAAACGGGCTCAAATTGACGTATTCGGCTGTCTGTTCCAGCGAGATATCCGACTTGTAGCATTCGGCCAAATACATTCTCGCCCTCTCGACCGCGTGGAACTTGCGCTTCTCCCGCTCTTTGCCGACCTCCTCCAGTATTCGTTCCATTTGTTCTATAGCAGCTTGCCGCAGCATGGCGATATTCGCAGCACTGTCAAAATGAGCAAGTAAATCGGCAGGCGACCAATGGACCTGTTGCCGCGTAATCGAGATCAGCAGGGCTATGATCTCATCTCTGCATTGCGGCACGTTGTCCCCGGCTTCGGCAAACAGACGTTCGAGCACTTGAGAGAACCGCATCCCGGCTTCTTCCCGATTTTGCCGATAGAGGGAATCAAGAAGCTTTCTCTCCTCCTCCGGCGTAATTCTGCTCCTTCCCCCGCCGTTCAGCAGAAGATCGTCCGCATGGCATATCGGCTCGGCACTCGATGCAGTCGACGCAGCTGCAGCCGCTTCTTGATAGGACTGCCGCAATCCTTCGAAGCCTTTCTTCAGCGAGCCGATCCCGATCGCAGCGGACAGTCCGAAGCTGGCCTCTATCCATGCGTGCAACCGCTCCCCCCAGTTCAAGGATTGTGCCCGCGGGGACTTTCCCGCCTCCCACGACGCCGCAGGGATAAATATGGCCATTCTGCTGCCGATCAACGGACTAATCAAGCATCCGAGCTGAGACTTGATGTACGGCTTGACCCCTTCGTACAGTTCTTTTCTTCTGGTTTGAAAAACGTTCCAATCCTGTTGTTCTTTGAACGGGAAGGAAAGCACCATCGCGTAGCCTTGCTCCCAGCGAATATCTAACAGCTCTGCAAGCTGTTCGCAATCAAATTCATGAATGCTGTCCATCAGCAGCATGAGTGCCATCTCATTTTCCGCGAGCGGCAGCAGCCGGTTGAGCTTTTCTTTGACTTCCAGCTCTTCCCGCCGCTTCCCTCTCTCCTCGTCCAATTCATGGATCAGCTTGCGAAGAATATGAATGATTTCATCCCGCTTGGCCGGCTTGAGTATGTATTCCTTAATCCCCAGCGTTACCGCCTCTTTGGCATAGGCAAAATATTCGTGAGCCGTAACCAATATAATGCGGGCTCCCGGCAGCATTCTGTTGATTTCTTTCACCGCGTCTAATCCTTGAATGCCAGGCATCTGAATATCCATGAATATAATGTCAGGCCGTCGTTCTTCCGCTATCTGAATTGCCTTCCGCCCGTTCTCCGCATGCAGGATCTCAAACTGGCAAGGCATCATCCGGCTAACCATCAGCTCCAAACCTTCCCGCTCCCGCAATTCATCGTCGGCTATCAATAATTTATACATCGGATCTCCTCATTTCGAAATGACCTGGGCTTGCGTATGTAAGGGTAAATGGAGTCTTACCGTAGTACCTTGACCGATACCGCTTACAATTTCGATCGACTGCATGCCGTCGTAAAACAGCTGCAGCCGCTTAAACACATTCGCGGTTCCGAGTCCGGACGAATGGCTCTTTCCGGTGTGAGGTCGCGGCGAGTCCTCCCAGACGGACTGTAAAAGACGGTCCCGGGTTTCTTGATCCATCCCCACGCCATTATCCGCTACTTCGATACAGACCCGATCCTCCTTCTTCACGATGGACAGCTTCAGAACGGCGCCTTCTTCCATATGCTCGATGCCGTGTATGATGGCGTTCTCCAATAGCGGCTGCAACGTTAAGCAAGGGATATGCTGGTCAACGCTCCATTCATCGATCTCGGTGATGAAACGGATTCTGTCGCCGAACCGTTCCCTTTGAATCGTCATATATTCGATTGCATTGCGAACCTCTTCCCGCAGCGTCACCGGATGATCGAGCTTCTGCAAATTATAGCGCAGCAACCGGGATACGGATACCGTCAAATCGCTTGTCTTCTCCGCCCCTTCGATATAAGCCAGCTTCGCGAGCATATTCAGCGTATTGAATAAGAAGTGAGGATTGATTTGGCTTTGCAGCATCTTGAGCTCCAGTTCTTTCACCATACGCTCGTTCTTCAAGCTCTCCACATGCTTATTCATCAGCTCCTGAATATTATCGATCATCTGGTTAAACGTTCTGCACAAGATGCCAATCTCATCGGTCGTCTGCATTTCGGGAGCCTTCATATGCAGATTCCCCTTGGAAATTTGTTTGGCCGTCAGTACCAGAAGCCATATCGGACGGCTAATACTGCTCGACAACCAAAACGAAAATAGTATACTCAACAATCCGACCGTAACGACCAAATACACGCCAAGTATATTCATGTCCGCTGTCGACTTCATCAGTTTCTCATATAAGGGGCGATAGCTCTCCAGCTCCAAATCCACCAGCGCTTGACCGTCTTCGCCGATGAACCGGGAAATTTGCTCAACCTGAATGTAAGCGCTCGCCTTCACGTTGGTGCCTTGATTGCCGGTTCGTTCAATTATGTTCCAGGCCTGCTCCAGAAACGTACTGATCATGTTAATGTAATTTTGAACGGAAAGCGCGTTTGTTTCGTTTTTTTCCAAATTGATTAACTGTTCTCGTAAATATTCCAGTCTGTTCAAATGCTTTTCCAATTCGGGGTAGCTCTCCTTGCTGACTTGAATCACATAGCGGTTTAAGTACCGTACCACTTCCTTGCTCTCGCTGGAAACCTCCTTATAGAGCAAAATGCGATCCATAAGTAAATGATAGCTTTCCTGTGCGCTCTTGCTGCTTACGAATAAAAAGTACGAAACGAAACTCATCAGCAATACGAGCAAAGGGATGAAAATGAACAGCCTTTTCCGAATGGTCATGGAAGCATCCCCTTGTTATTGTCGGTTTTATCGAGAATCTCTACTTCGGCAAATTGAATAGAAGGAAGGCTCTGTCCGCGAAAATAATCGCGCAGAAGATGGACGGATGTCGCCCCCATCCAATAAGGCTGCTGTACGACCGATGCTTCGATCTCCCCGATGCGAATGGCGTCCAAGGTTTCCGGCAAATTATCGAATCCGATCACCGCGATGTCGTTTCGATTCAAGCTCTTCATCGCTTGCAGAATTCCAAGAGCATCCGTAGCGCTTGTCCCTACCATGACGGAAATATCGGGGTGTTTCTGCAGCATTTCCGTAGCCTGTTGGATCGCCACCATCATAGATATGTTCGAAGCCCGGACATCGACGATTCGCAGTCCTTTGTATTCGCTTACAACAGTTTTCAAGCCATTCAACCGCAGCAGTTGGTTCTCGGCGGATTCGCTGCCGATGATGACGCCGATGGCCCCTGTGCCCCCGCTCTTTTGAACGACGAGTTGTCCTAATGTTTTGCCTGCGCTCATATTATCCGTACCGACATAAGCCAGCCGTTTGCTGTTCGGAGCATCCGTGTCGATGGTTAATGTCGGAATTCCGCGTTCCATCGCCTTATTGATGATTGGTGTGAATTTTTCGTCGTTCAATCCTTGTACGATAATTGCGTCCACTTTGGACAAGATCGCCTTCTCCAGCAATTTGATTTGTTCCTCCACACTATTGCGGACCGGGCCTACGATTTCGATGGAAATGTTATCGGCTTTCGCCGCTTCAATTGCCCCGTTAGCCACCATCTGCCAATAGGGATGCCCCAATTCCTGCACAATCAACACGATATGCCGATTTTCCAGCTTCTTGTCTTGTTTTAGTTGATTGACGATATGCTGAATTTGCCGGGATTGCTGAACGAATTGCAGGAATAAATAGAAAAATAAGGCCATGACCAGCCCGATACATAGGAACCACTTCTTATCCGTCATCGTTTCACCTCTAGTTAATTAGAAAAAGAGGCTTCTCTTCATCATCTATGACGATCAAGAGAACCCCCAAGAGAGCCAATCTCAAATACCAAGATCGCCCAGACTGGCTCCTTTGACGAACAAGCGCTCGATGCGCCTCGCTACAGCCGGATCTTCGACCAGAGGCGGCGCTTGGTGAGGCTTGCGGCGGGCGTCGATAATCACGTTGTCGCAGCCCCAATGCTTGTTGTCGTAGAAGCTGTTCACGCCGTACAGATCATGGGACGGATTGCTGCGGGTGAACGTGGTCCAGACGAAATTGTTCAGCGTCTCGCTAATGAAGCCGCTGTCGTCGCCGAGCACGATCATCGGACAGCCCGGAACCGGCCCTCTCGCCGCAATCGCTGCGCATAGCTCGTCCAGCTCCTGCTGCGCTTCCTCGTAGCTCGTAAACGCCGGACCCTGAATTGCCACAACGCCCGGCATGACGAGCCGCGGATTCGCAAACCGCCGCAGCTCCCGCAAAGCTCCGGGAACGTCCGCGCACAGCTCCCGCTTCACGTCGCCGACTGCTGCGAATACGACCTTGCTGCCGGTATTAAGCCCCGTACCCGAGTAATCCAACGTGTCGATCGTCGTGTTCGTCTGAAAATGCAAATCCCGGCGCAAATCGATCCGGGCCAGCATATACGTCAAGAAATCCGCCACATCGTGCGTGTCAAGCGGCCGGGACTCTTCCGCCGTAATGAACAAATATTTCGCCAAGCTCAGCTGCCCGGTACCGAGAATCCGATTCGCCAGCGTCAGCAGCTCGGCCGGCTGCTTCACGGGCTCGTAAGGCGTGTACCGCTCGCTGCCGATCGCAAATAACAGGGGGTGGACACCCGCGGCATCGACGGCGTGCACTTCCTTCACGCCGGGAATTTCTTGCCGGATCGCATCTCCGGTCAGCTCGTGAATGAGCTCGCCGAACGCCGTATCTTCCTGTGGCGGCCGTCCTACGACCGTAAACGGAAATATGGCGTTCGGTTTCGCATACACCTTATGCACGTGCATGACGGGGAAAGGATGGGTTAAGCTGTAGTAGCCGAGGTGATCGCCGAACGGGCCCTCCGGCTTCGTCTCTCCCTGGCGAATTTCGCCGGTGATAACGAAATCGGCGTCGTTGCTGATACAATGTCCATCGATGTAGCTGTAGCGGTAACGGCGCCCGGCGAGCAAGCCCGCGAACGTGATTTCGCTCATTCCTTCCGGCAGCGGCATGACCGCGGACAGCGTATGCGCAGGCGGTCCGCCGATAAACACGCTGACCTTCAGCGGAGTCCCCTTCCGGTTCGCTTTGTCTTGATGGATGCCAATTCCGCGGTGAATTTGGTAATGCAAGCCGATTTCCCGGTTCGGCACATAGTCGTTGCCGCTCAGCTGGATGCGGTACATCCCGAGATTGGAATTCATAATGCCCGGCTTGTCCGGGTCTTCGGAATATACTTGAGGCAGCGTAACGAATGCGCCGCCGTCCATCGGCCAAGACTGAATCAGCGGAAGGTCGGTAATGCTGATCTCCTGGGCGGAAACCGGCGCACCGGACGACGTCTTCAGCGGCAGCGCCTTCATGGCGGCGAGCCCGTTGCCGAGGTGCGCCCAAGGCTGCTTCAGCGCCTTGATCGGATCGTTTCGAAGCGCGATAACCTGCTGCACCCGTTCCCATGTATGGCGAAAGATGAATTTGCTGCGCTCCACCGTACCGAACAGATTGGACACGGCCCGAAACTTCGTACCCTTCACATTCTCGAACAGCAGAGCCGGCCCGCCGGCTTCATGTACCTTCAAATGAATGGCGGCCATCTCCAGATGCGGGTCCACTTCCTCCCGAATCCGCACGAGATGACCGTGCTTTTCCAAATCAATCACACACTGCTCCAAACTTCGATAACTCATCCGCTTGCTCCAATCTATAGATGTAAAATCACTCGCCGGTATAACGCCGAATCTCGTCCAATACGTGTTCCCAATGAAGCTTCATCCGCTCGCGCGTCTCCGGTCCATCCAGCTGCTCCTGATGGAAGCTGATCGTCGTTCGGCCGGAGCTTGCAGGCAGCAATCGAATCTGCAGCGTGGAAGGAGCCGCCCAGCCGCTGGGCTTCCACCTGAGCCGCAGCTGCTGCTTCGGCTTGACGACCCGGAATTCTCCGGAGATGCCTTCCTCGGATACGAACGATTCCCCTGCTTGAAGGGCAAAACCCGACACTTCGCCGAGCCACAGCTTCAGTCCCTCGGCGGAAGTAAGGAAAGACCACGCCTGCTCCTCCGTCATCGGCAGCGTTCTGCGCACGCCGATCTGAAAGCCGGCGGAAGCGGTTTGTCCGACCGCCTTGGACGTGCCGGCAGCCCAGTCGTTGCTCATAAGTCGCACCTCTTCTCTAGCAATTCCGTTTCATGCCAATGCCAAATCCGTTACTTTGTCAGCCTTATTCTACCATAGAACACAGAGCGGATGCATAGGTTCGTCCAGACAGCCCCCGGACGCAAAAAGGACGCCTCGATAAGCGCCCTTCCTCAAACATTCCATTTATTCTTCGTAAATTTTCGTCAGCATTTCTCCCAGCTCAGCCAGAGCTTGATCTTCCTGCTCGCCGTCCACTTCCAGCGTCACCCGGTCGTTTACCTCAATGCCGAGAGTCAGCATGCTGAGCGAGCTTTTCCCGTTCACCTTCTTGTCTCCC
Source organism: Paenibacillus chartarius (assembly GCF_042432825.1). Taxonomy (NCBI): domain Bacteria; kingdom Bacillati; phylum Bacillota; class Bacilli; order Caryophanales; family Paenibacillaceae; genus Paenibacillus; species Paenibacillus chartarius. Next base: position 25,326 of record NZ_JBHLWN010000081.1, read on the forward strand.
TTACCGACACTCACCTTACATGGAAAGCCGCTTGCCTTCTGAACGAATAATTTCGTCGGACGCGCATGAAATCCGGCCGGATTCAGCACGGTATAAGTTTGTGTTTTCATTAAGCTTCGCTCCTTAGCTTCGTGTTTACATACTGCTCGATCTGCTCCTGGCTGTCCATTGCCATAATCTCGGCAACGGACGCCGCCCATTCGCTTCGCGAGGCCTGCAGCATAAACTGCCGCGCGGGCAATATGGAGCTGGCGCTCATACTGAACTCGTACAGCCCCATCCCAAGCAAAATCGGAATCGCCTTCGGGTCGCCGGCCATTTCCCCGCACATGCCGACCCATTTGCCCGCCTGCTCGCCGGCTTGGATGACCGTCCGGATGAGCCGTAGAATGGACGGATGAATAGGCTGATATAAATAAGACACGTTCTCGTTCATCCGGTCGGCCGCCATTGTATATTGAATCAGATCGTTTGTGCCGATGCTGAAGAAATCCACTTCCTTGGCGAACAAATCGGCGGCGAGCGCCGCGGCGGGCACCTCGATCATCATGCCGACCTCGATCCGGTCCGACACCTGGACCCCTTCGCTCAGCAGCTTCTCCTTCTCTTCCTGCAGCAGCCGCTTCGCTGCTTTCAGCTCCTCCATGACGGCGATCATCGGGAACATGATCCGCAGCTGGCCGTACACGCTGGCGCGCAGCAGCGCCCGCAGCTGGGTGCGGAACAAATCCGGGCGGCTCAGGCACAGCCGTACGGCGCGGAGGCCGAGGAACGGATTGCTTTCGGACGGAAGCTTCATATAAGGCAGCTCCTTGTCCCCGCCGATATCCAGCGTCCGGATGACAACCGGCTTGCCGGCCATCTTCTCGAGCACATGCTTGTATATTTGGAACTGCTCTTCCTCCGTTGGCAGCGAGCTGCGGCCCATATACAGAAACTCCGTCCGGAACAAGCCGATGCCCTCGGCGCCGTTCTCCAGCACCTTCTGAAGATCTTCGACGCTGCCGATATTAGCTGCAAGCTCGACATGGTGGCCGTCCTTCGTCACGGTCGGACGGTCGACCAGCTTGCGCAGCTCCTTCCGTCTCGTTTCGTAAGCTTCCTTCTTGAGACGGTAGCGGCTGAGCTCCTCCTCGGACGGATCGATCAGCACGCGCCCGTCGAGCGCATCCAGAATGACCGTTACGCCGCTCTCGATTTCCGCTGCGCCGGAGCCGGCCCCGACGATCGCCGGAAGCTCCAGCGATCTGGCCATAATCGCCGAATGGGACGTGCGGCTGCCGATTTCCGTAACAAAGCCGAGAACGTAATCCGGATTCAATTGCGCCGTGTCCGAAGGCGTCAGATCCTCGGCAATCACGATCGACTCTTCACTGATGGCTGCAGCGGTCGCCAAGGTCTCGCCGCGCAAGCGGGCGATTACGCGTCCCGCGACGTCGCCGACATCGACGGCCCGCTCCCGCAGCATCTCGTTATCCATGCCTTTCAGAATCTCAATGAAGCTTTGCGCCACCTCATGCAGCGCATATTCCGCATTGATGCCTTCGTCGGCAATTTTCTCGCGTGTAGCATCAATCAAGTCGGGATCCTCGAGGAGCAGCATATGCGCTTCGAAAATTTCCGCCTTCTGCGCCCCCAGCCGCCGCTCCGTCAGCTCCCGAATCCCCTCAAGCTCCGTACGCGCTTCCTCTACCGCCTTCGTCAGCCGCAGCTTCTCCTTTTCCTTGTCGCTTACCGTAACTTTTGTCGGCACATATGCCGAATGCTTCAATCGATATGCTTTCGCGATAGCAATGCCGGGGGATGCGGCCGTACCGGTCAGTTCCTTCGCCATCATTTTCGCCATCGGTTTCCCTCCCCGAATTACTGTTGTGCAGCGTGTTCCCGCAGCCGTTCATAATGATGAACGATACGGCGATGAATCGGATGGTCTGCGGACAGCGACGTATAGGCCGTGATCGTCCGTTCCAAGCCTTCCGAATGAAGCGACTTCTGCAGCTCCTGCGCCTCCGGATCGGACTCCGGATCGAACATCAGCGCAGCGGCCATCGCTTCCGCCAGATGCTCCGGATTGCCTCCCTGCTCATGGAGCTGCAGCGCCGGCCGGACGAGTCTGTCGTCCGGAGACAGCTTGCGGATCGGCGACCGGCCTACTCGTTCGACCTCGTCCGCCAGGTGCGGATTTCGGAAACGCTCTAAAATTTTCCCGATATACCGTTCATGATCGGCCGGGTCGAAGCCGTACTTCGCCGTCAGCAATGCGCCGGTTTCCTGCAGCGTTGCCCGTACCCGCTGCGCAATCCGATCGTCCGCCATGCTCTCCTGAATCGTCGCACAGCCTTGGATATATCCGAAATAAGCGGCACAGCAGTGGCCCGTATTGACGGTGAACAGCTTGCGCTCGATATAAGGCTCCAGGCGGTCGACGTAATGGACGCCTTGAATTTCTTTCGCGCCGGGGAGCATCATGGAACGGTCGACCACCCATTCGCAATAAGGCTCTACCGTCACGGCAAGCGGATCTTCGTGGTGCTGAAGCGGAACGATGCGGTCTACGGCAGCGTCCGGGAAGGCGACATGCTGATCGGCTTTGCCGCGCAATTCCGCATTCAGGCGCTCATATACGTGATGCTTCAGCTGCGTGCTGCCGCCGATCGCGTTCTCGCAGGCGATGACGTGAAGCGGGCTCGCAGACCCGTTCTCCAGTCTCCGCTCGATTCCGCGGGCGATGCCTTCGGCGATGTGCTTCAAAATGTTGACGCCAACAGCCGTTGTGACCAAATCCGCTTCAGCCACCGCAGCAGCCACTAGCGCCAAGTCCTTGCCGTCGACAGCCGTTACGCCGCCGACTCGAATCTTCTCCCCCGCATCGCTGGCGAAGGTTACGACGTATTCCTTCCGCCGCTGCAGCTCCGCAACGACGGCATCGTTCACGTCGACAAAGACGACCTCGTACCCCGCCTGCGACAGCAGCAGTCCGATAAAGCCTCTGCCGATATTTCCCGCTCCGAAATGGACCGCCCTCATGCCCCCATCCCGCTTTCGAAGATACCGATGATTTCCTCCGCCGATTCCGCTTTGACGATGCGCTCCATATTTTCTTCCTCCGAGCAAATCATCGCCACGTTCGTCAAGATTTCCATATGCTCGTCGCCAAGAGCGGCAATGCCGATTACAAGCTGCGCTTTCTCGCCGTCGCCGAAATCCACCCCTTCAGGGAGCTGGACGATCGACAATCCGGTCGACTTGATCAGCCCTTTCGAATCCTGCGTGCCGTGCGGAATCGCCAGCCCGCCTCCCATGTAAGTGGACAGCGTATTTTCGCGCTCGATCATTTTCTCGATATATTCCGGAGCGGCATGGCCCGCATCGACGAGCAGCTTGCCCGCCAATCGAATCGCCTCGAACTTATCTTCAGCCTTCGCATTCAGCTTCACTTTATTGACCGATAGTACACTCATCGCAGGTCTCTCCTTATAACCGAATATTTTTTATGGATGATGAATTCTTCAAGCGCTTGTGCCAAATACGACCTGATCCGGTGCGGCCGTCCCGTCTCGAGCAGCGACACCAGCGCTTCGTTCAGCAGCAGCGAGCTGATTTCGCTCAAAATCTCCAAGCTTTCTTTGGACAATTGTCGAGGGGCCAGCATCAGCAGCAGCTGATCGATCGTACCCGACCCGTCCGGCTCCAGCTCCAGGCTCGTCGTAAGCCTGAATAAATTGAAGGAGGGGCGGTCGATGCTCTCGCTCCGCGTATGGAACAACGCGATGCGTGTGTCCGGAATGAGCTGACTGCTGGCCCGCTGTCTCTCGATCAGCAGCTGTACGACCGCTTCCGCATCGTGCAGCCCGCCGTCCTCCCTATGTGCAATCCGCCCGCACGCTTCCCGCAGCGTGTCCTCCAGCGTTCGCCCTGACGGATCAAGCTCGTAGACCTCGAATCGGCCGACAAGACTGACGATGCCGGACAGGTACGATTGCAGCCGAACCAGCCGTTCCAGCGAGCCTTCCGCTGCCGGAGGTCCTTCAGGCCGGTTGGCCGGAGTCAGCTTCAAGGTCACTTCCTGAATGAAGCTTCTCAGCTTGTCGGTTTCTTCCTTCGTCAGCAGCGGGCTTAGCTTGATATAGCGCTCCGCTTCAATCGGCAAATCCACGGTCGAAATCATGAAGTCATAGCTGTCTTGCGGAATGCGGGGCGCTTCGAACCACGAGCTGTTGCCCACAATCCGGATTTGCGGAAATTCTTTGCCGAGACGAACCGCCAGCATGTTCGCCGAACCGATTCCGCTCGTGCAGACGATCAGCGCTCTCACCTCGCGTCCCGGCTGCTTCAGACGCTCGACGGACGCACCGAAATGCATAACAAGAAAGCCTATCTCTTCGTCCGGAACCGGCAAATCCGGAATCGTCGCATTGACCGTCTTACGGACGGCGGCAAATAGCGGCTCATAATCCCGCTTGATTAAAGCGAGCAGCGGATTGCGGATCGTCGCTCCCTCCTCCAGCCGATGAACGGCATGCTCCAAGTGCGTAACGAGCCCTTCGCGCAGCGGCCTGTCGATGCCGAATGGAACGCGGCACTCCGCTTCCATCCTCTCCGTCAGCCGCTGAACGAGCTCCCTGATGGTAAGCGCATGCTCGGGCAGCAGCCGATCCGGCCCGGCGTTCCTGATCTGCTCCACAAGACCGATCAAATGCCGCGTTTCCGCCGGCGGGAAATCGATCCCCAGCGCTTCCGAAAGCCGCGTCAGCCAATTGCCCGATCCTGCGCCGTATTCCTCATGCGCAGCGCCCGCTTCCTCTCCGCGCTCAATCAGCTTCCCTTGCCGAATCCGGTTCACAGCTACCGTGAGCCGGATGAGCAAGTCCGTATAATCGCTTTCCGACAGCTCGTTCAGCCAGCCTTCCTCCGCATTCCAGAGCGCTTCCTCCACGGCCGGCATATGCTCTCTTCCCATCAAAGCGAGAACTTCCGTCTTCACGGGGTATAAGCCGGCTGCCGCGGTATGGCCGAACAGCTCGTCGTCATCGAGATGATTGCGCGCCAGCAGACGAATCGTATCTCTCATCCGGCTTTCCGGGCCCGTAATTTCAATGCCGTAGCCCCTTCTTCGCACAAGCTTCAGGCTGCTTCGTTCGATCCAGCTCTCCAGTTCATCCAGATCGTGGCTCACAGTGGCTACCGTAACGCCCAAGTCATGGGCCAGCGCAAACAGCTTCACCGGCTCCGGCTCCTTCAGCAGCGCGCAAACAATGAGCACCTTGCGTTCCGCCGAAGAATAATTCGACGTCTCGCCGCTGGCGAGCAGCTCCCGAAGCGCCTCCAGCTCGGGTTCTTCCGCTTGCAGCTGAATGCCCCGACCGGATTTCTTCTGCAGCGTTACCCCGCTGGCTGCCAGCAAGGTCTCCAATTCGGCCAGCTCCCGATGCACCGTGCGGACGCTGACTCGGATATCCTCCGCAATCTCTCCTGCCGTCATTTCGTCCCGGCGCCGCAGCAGCAGCTCCAAAATTTGGCGTTGCCGTCCCTTTACCTGCATAACGAATCTTCCTCGTAAATAAAATGGACTTAACGCCGGCGGCAGCCAGCGTTAAGTAGATTACAGGGACGGCGTCAGCTCAGACGTTTGACCAATTCGTCATATTCCGGGCTCTTCATGAAGTTATCGATCGAGATGTGCTCGGCCCGAGGCTGCTGGGCTTTGGCACGATCCGTGAGCGACTTGTGGGTGATAACGATGTCGGCATCGCTCGGAATTTCGCTGATTGCCGTATTCACGACCGTCACGTCGACTCCCGCATCCTTCATTTTCTTTCTCAGAATGGATGCCCCCATTGCGCTCGAGCCCATACCGGCGTCGCAGGAGAAGACGATTTTCCGCACATCCGCCGTCGCCGTAGGTTTCGGCTCGGCACTTGGTGCTGCCGCAGCGCCGGCCGCTTCCGACTTGGAAGCCGCTTTCATTTGCTTCATTTTCTCGGTCGCCTGCTCCAGATCGTCTTCCTGCTCATCCTTCTTCGTTGTTTTCAGCAGCAGAGCCGCAATAAGGAACGAGACGATCGTCGCCGTAATGACACCGGTGAATACCGGCAGAAGCCCGCCCTTAGGCGCCATCGCAATGTAGGCGAATATGCTTCCCGGGGAAGGCGGAGCAACGAGGCCCGCGCCGAACAGCAGGAAGGTGAACGTACCGGTAACTCCCCCGGCCATTACAGCCAAGATGAGACGAGGGTTCATCAGAATATACGGGAAATAAATTTCATGAATCCCGCCGAAGAAATGGATAATGGCCGCACCCGGCGCCGACAGCTTGGCGGAGCCTCTGCCGACGAGCCAGTAGGCGAGCAGTACGCCCAAGCCCGGGCCCGGATTCGATTCGAGCATGAACAGGACGGACTTGCCGGTCTTGGCTGCCTGATCCAGCGCAATCGGGCTCAGCACTCCGTGGTTGATCGCATTGTTCAGGAACAAAATCTTGCCCGGCTCGATCAGAACGTTAGCCAGCGGCAGCAGCCCTGCGCTAATAAGTGCTTGAACGCCGGATGCCAGCGCCTTGCTGAAGATTTGCACGACCGGTCCGACAACCGTGTAGGCGAGAAGCGCAAGAATCGCACCGATAATGCCTGAGGAGAAGTTGTTGACGAGCATCTCGAAGCCGGATTTCACTTTGCCTTCGATCGCTTTGTCGAACTTCTTCAGCACCCACGCCGAGAAAGGACCGACAATCATGGCGCCGAGGAACATCGGAATATCGGTTCCGATAATGACGCCCATTGTGGCTACGGCACCGATGACGCCGCCGCGCGTACCGTGCACCATCGTCCCCCCGGTATAACCGATGAGGACAGGCAGCAAGTACTTAATCATCGGATCGACCAGCTTGGCCAAATATTCGTTCGGGATCCAGCCGGTCGGAATGAACAGCGCCGTAATAATCCCCCATGCGATAAAAGCGCCGATATTCGGCATGACCATTCCGCTCAAGAAGCGGCCGAAACGCTGTACCTTGACTTTCAAATCCCCTGCGGCTTCTGCAGTCGTGCCTGAAGCTGAAGTTGTTGCCACTAGGATTACCTCCCTTTATTGTTAGTCATTTGTAGTTAACTGCTTCTGTATTCATCCTAATGCAAAAGCGCTTTCACGATCAATTGAAGGAAAAGGCGATTTCGTCATCATTGATGTTGCCAATATTTTATTAACTCCTAGTACAATAAGTAAGCGGCTTTCAATTAGCTAGAGGCTGCTTCAGACGCTTTCGCCTGACGTGAGAATAACCCAAAGCTAGCAAAAAGGACCTCCGTCTCCACTTCAAGCGGGGAATGAGGCCTTTCATTAGGAAAAATAGAGCTTATTGCGGCACACTGCTTCCAGCGCGTGCAATTCGCTGTAAGGAGCGTTGCGCGACCTCGCACAGCCACATGCACAAAGCCATACTCGGTATGTATATTGCGTAGTACAGCCAATTGGAAATCTTAATGTCCAAGTATCCGAAATGCGCCATGATCGCATTCAATGCAACGATCAACAACAGCGCCCCGAGCTTCCACAGGATGTGCTTCGTGAACAAAATCGCAGCTGCGATCAGCAAAGATACCGCAAAACCGAAGATTGAGGCCAGCATAATATCGTCGCGGTGCACTTCCTCCACCAGGCCCAGATGAAACAGCCGTATACCTGAAATGTTAAACAAAAACATGATTGTCGCAACCATGCTCCACGTTTGCATATGTAAAGTAACGAACCGGCACCATCGGTTTCTTCGCATCAAACCCTTGTACCACAGCCTCCCGAACGAAAAAAAGACAACCAAACAGATCGAGGTGTATGGAATTCTCCACCAGTGCAGCTCATAAACGCCGAGCTTGACAAAGAGCCATTCTGTACACGCAAATAATAGTACGGCTCCCATAATCCACTTATTGCTCAGTTGATTAACGGCGATGACCGTGGCGGTAACCGGGATAGCGATGAGGTTGGACACTACGGCCCCCAGCACACTGTCCTGAAATCGGTCGGGAAGCAGCCCGGGATAGTAACTGTAGCTCCCCAGAAGAACAAGAATGACATATTCCACAACATAGACGATTCCGGAAAAACCGAGACTGACGACGATGACGCTGTACTGCCGTTTGCGCACCGCAACCGTAATGAGCATCGGGATATGGATGAGACAGAGCACCAAATAAGGGACATAATTAGGCATGAGCGATTTTCCTTTCTCTACCCCTACCATTATGTCCCCGATTCATTCCATTGATTCGGTTAGGCTGCGCCTTCCGTTGGATTCGCTTGCCGTTTATTCCGGTCTCAGGCTCAACGCATCCACGATCATCCAATAGCTGTCCTTGAAGTAAAATACATTCGGCCCCTCGTGCGGCCGGCCGGTGATCACGGGGCCGATAACTTGCCAATCGTACAGATTCGCGCTGTCCGCCGCGTACGTCGCCGAGCCGTTCGCCTCATCCTTGTACCACATCCGGAATCCTCCCGCGGGCTGCGGATATAGGCAAGCATCAATCACCCGGTCGGAGCTGAGCTCGAGCTTGCTGCGGAAACGTCCAGGCCAGCAAGTCCGGGCTCGTATTCCGCCGTACAAGCGGGAATGAGGTCCTCTCATTGGGTGTAGTTGAATCCATGCGGGGTAAGTCTTTTAGGCGCCGATCATCAACGGGCGGGCACGGAAATCCCTGGCTGTCTATTGTTTGGGATCGAAGCGAAGTTGAAGCCTTTCACAAGGAGCCATACGGCCAGCGTCATCTCAGTCGCCGCTACCGGCACCGCCAATAAACCGCCCCAAACCGAAAGTTGCGAGAATAACCCGAACATCACGCATAAGGCGCACAGAAAAATAAGCGCTGCCCCGTCATTCCCAGAATCGCGATAAACCTCGGTACGAGCTTCGTTCGATAAAAGATATAACTGTACATCATCGTATTAATGCCCAGCATGAAATTGGGACCGAGCAAAAATGTCCAGTCATGTATCGCTTTCAATGACGTGCCTGCAGCTTGAAACGAGGCGGTATCGAGGGCTCCCGCCGCTGCAAACTCCCGGCTCAAGGTCAATAGCGCCAGTACGCTGATGATACCGACCGTAATAACTACGGCCTCAAGAAACCTGAAGCAAACATGCCATAGAGCTATCGTTTCATTGTATGTTCTTAAGATCGGAAACATGGACGTTGCCGTACCGACAGCCGAAACGACGAGAATCAGCTCCATCAGCGCCCCCAGGGTCACCTGGCCCCCGTAGGCGGAACCTTGAAGCAAATAATCCGGCCCGTTCAAGATCGGATCGTATAACATCAACCCGATGATCGACGAAACCGCCGCCAGGATAAACAGCACTCCTACAATCTTCGCAGATAGCTGGTTAGCAAACACCGTTGATCTCCTCCATAGTCATGTAATTATTCCTTAGCCGGCTCCCCGTAAAAAAACACTTCTTCCAGCGGCAAATTGAAGGCGTGGGCAATGCGGAAGGCCAGCTCCAGGGACGGGGAGTAATTGCCCTTTTCCAGCGCGACGATCGTTTGCCTCGTCACGCCCACCTTGTCAGCCAGCTGCTGCTGTGTCATTTCGTTATGGTTGAAACGTAATTTTCGAATATGATTGCCGACAAGATATTTGCCCATCTTAGACTCCTCTCCTGTAGTGATAAAGTTTTGTAACGGAACCGGTCACATCGGACATAAACCCGGACACGATCAGGATCACAAACATCGCCTGCGTCGGTTCGCCGAAAACCAGCGATCCCATAGCGATAAGAAAGCCGACGATAAATACGAAGAATGAATTTCGGGCTGCCTTCAAATCAATGAGTTTATCCAGCTCATCCGCGAAGCTCGGCTCCTTCTCCCCCGTCGTAATCCTAAAAACAATGTTAAATCCAATGCTGATCACGATATGAGCGATAATGGAAACCAAAGTCAAGATGAGTACGTAGGAGCCCCAGTAACGAAACGTTTCCGCCGATTCCAGCCCCCCTTCGGGCAGCTTCGGGTACATGTAAGCACCATAACCTACGAAAATAACTATGGCGCTAATCAAAGTAACGATGCTTTTCTTTTCTTGATAAGTCATTCGCGGCACCACCCGTTCGGTATTTTTTACATCGAGTTAAGTTTTATGTACATAATGTAATCTATAATATTCTTTATGTCAAGTTTGATTTACATCGAAGACCGGAAATCGCCTAGTATGGCGCGTTCCGGCTATAACGATGAGCTGAACAGTGAATGAGCTCCTGCGGTACAGGCCATTGCATGAACAAAACTGGCTCAGCCAACGCAATAGAGCCAGTCTTGAAGAAGGGAATTAATTATTAGCCAAGTTTTCTGCCGTAGAAACAATATGTTCAAAAGACTGATTTAACTCAAACAGACTCATGGCCTGCAGGTCAGTATTGTGAGTAATCGTGTGAATGAAGCTTTCAAACTGTTTTACAGATGCTTGGATTGAGCTAAGTTGTTCTTTGATGATCAAAGAAGCTTCTTTCGATTTATCAGCCATCCGGCGAATCTCTTGGGCTACTATGGAAAATCCCCGACCCGCTTCCCCAACTCTTGCGGACTCAATAGCTGCATTCAACCCAAGCAGGTTTGATTGGCCGGCTACTTCTTGAACGAACTCCAGCGTTTTCCTGATCTTCTGGATATCTTCCACCATCGCCTGGGATACTGCCGAGAACCCCTTCATATCATTGGCCAAACTTTGAGAACCGGAAGATATTTGTACGGTTGTAGCAGACATCTTCTCCACAATTGAGAACAAATTAGAAGCCTCGTGCCGTATTTTATTTAGCATTTCGTTCGTTGTTGAAGCAGATATGACACCAATTACCGTTTTTCCGTCATCGTCAAAGATCGGTACAGCCGTTGAGAAATAAGGGAATCCGAACATTTCCGGTCCGCGTTCCTCCTTGATCAACTTCCCCGTTGTTAAGGCTTTATACGACACGCTTCCCTTAAACCGATCTACTGGCATCCCTTTGTTGTTAAAGGAGATTTTATCGGAAGATAATGACTCCAGAACAATTTTATCATCTGCTAAGAGCATAGCAGCCCCATCAAAAAATAAATTCTGAATGGCAGTTAAATTTTCCAGAAAAAATGCTAGTCTTGGATGCATGTTCTCTTTACCTCGTCTCAAATAATATCTCAATTTGATCAAGGTTTCGATATTAAACGTCAAATCCCTTCAAAATTCGATCTTGACATTGATTGAATTGCCGGCAACCATTTCACTGAGCGGTTATTTCAAATGGTTCCGATACAATCGTATTCAACTCAGCGATATAGGTTTATCCACGGATAAGCTGCTTCTATCTATTCATAAAATGAAAAAGAGACTCAACGAAACCGAGTCTCTCATAGCTGTTATTTGCCTCGTCTATCCATTACAACAAACTCATAGCAATTTTGATGACGACCTTGCGGATCCGTTCTTCGCTTGCCGCCATGACACCGGGACGATGGACATCCGTTGGGTAAAATACCGCGAACATGCCGGGCTTCAGCAGCAAATCCGTCTCGTCCGTCAAGTTGCGATAAAACACGATATCCCGATTCGCCAAATCGTCCTCCAGCACCTCGTTAGCTTCGTTCTTCTTCCCCACGCCGATGATTTCCGTTCCGCTCACCAAGTACTGAATATCCAAATATTTGCGGTGAGATTCCGGCTTTCGTTCCGATTTCGGGCCTGTGTTCATTTCCTGCACGAGCGCAAACATGTCATCGCCTTCGATGCTGTATTTCCCGAGCTCCATTCGGCTAAAATCTTGGCTTCTAATATACTCGAGCCCTCTGCGGACGGCCGCGGGGTATGTATGCTTTTCCTCTTCGAAAAGTCTAATATCGCTGAAAATCATAACGGTTCAATCCTCTCATAGATCGTTGTTACTTATCTTATCACAATTTTATCCCAAAAAATAGAAAAAGGAGCACCTTCTCTCGGGGCGCTCTCTAGCTATAGAATAATTCACCGGAAAGAATAAGTCTATTCTTTTTTTCGGTTTCCCGGTATATTGTTGTTGCTGCTTCCGCGGGCCAGCAATATATGGAAAGGAAGCGTACAATGCCATGTCCAGCGAACATTCTGCTCCACATCGGCAGCCGCAAGTAAAATCAATCACCATCAGCCTATTGTTGGGACTGATCCTAGCCTCTCTAGACCAGACTATCGTATCCACGGCCATGCCGACCATCATCAATCAATTAGACGGATTATCCCTTTACAGCTGGGTTTTCACGGTCTATATGTTAGCTTCGACGGCGACGATCCCGGTTTACGGGAAAATGGCGGATGTATTCGGCCGCAGAAATGTGTACGTAATCGGCTTATCCCTCTTCCTGACCGGTTCCGTGCTTTGCGGATTCGCGGGAAGCATTACGCAATTGATTGTCTTCAGAGGAATTCAGGGATTGGGCGCCGGCGCCTTAATGCCAATCGCATTCACCATAGTCGGGGATCTGTACCCGCCGGAATCCAGAGGGAAGTTCATGAGCTTGTTTAGCGCCGTGTTCTCGATTTCCAGCATTCTCGGACCCGCACTCGGCGGACTGATCTCCCAACACTTAGGCTGGGGCTGGATTTTCTTGATCAACCTCCCGTTGGGGGTTCCGGCCATTTGCTTGATGGCTGCTTGGAAAGAAACCAAGCGTTATACAAGAAAACCTTTCGACTGGGCCGGAGTCGTCTCGTTCACCATCTCGATCGTCTCTCTTTTACTGGCGCTCGTTTTCGGCGGGGATTCCTCAGGGAGCTCCGGTCATAGCACTTTCGTTTCGCCCAGCGTTATCGCCTTGTTCTGTCTAAGCGCCCTCTTTCTTGCTTTGTTTCTGTGGATCGAGACGAAAGCGACAGAGCCGATGCTTCCGCTTCACCTGTTCAAAATCCGCGTCATCGCTTTCGGCAACGTTGCCGGATTTTTTATGAGCGCCGGTATGTTCGGTGCCATTACGTTCATTCCTCTGTTTGCCCAAGACGTGATGGAAGTGAGCCCGACCTATGCCGGCTCCATCCTGATCCCGCTGATGCTGTCCGTAGTCGTGACGACGACACTCGGCGGCAAGCTCATGAGCAAGGTCTCGTATCGGGCCATTCTCGTTCCCAGTCTGGCTCTGATGGCAATCGGATTCGGGCTGCTAGGCGGGATGACGGCTGATACGACTCCGCCGCAGCTGGTATTGTACATGATCGTTACGGGCCTGGGCATGGGTGCGGTTTATCCGGTCATCGGAACTGCTGCCCAAAGTGCTGTGGGGCCTACTTACCGAGGTGTCGCCACCGCATCATCCCAATTATTCCGCTCTATCGGAGGAACCATTGGGGTTAGCGTGCTGGGCAGCTTGTTGACACAGCGAATCGGATCTGGCGTAAACGAATTGGTCGATAAAATGATACTGGGCGATGCCCTGAATGGCATCTTCCTCCTAGGGCTCGGCTTTGTCATCATCGCTCTGATTGCCTGCATCTTGATGGGAAATGCCAGACTAGTTCCGAAGGTTAACAATGTGAAGCAGATGCCGTGAAAACTGCATGAAACCGCACTCGCGGTGCAATGGCCTGAAGACGGCCCTGTCGGCGACCCTTATACACCTTTAACCGTCGCCAGCGGCCTGCATTTGGCCACTACGTGTGCGAGGCCCGCCCCGACGACGCTTTCTATGGGAGGCCATTGACGCAGCTTATGTACACTGACTATCCCTGCAGACAAACGCATATTCCGGCATGCGTTCTCCCCCCGGCTTGACCGTTCATTTTTAGTACTGTATAGTAGCAAATATGAAAAAGAACCCATCACGTCTGTCCAACAAGGAGATCGTGCTTCAGACGGCTGCGTCGCTCTTCCTGACTCGCGGATATCAGCTGACGAGCATGGACGAAATTGTCGCCGTAAGCGGCGTCTCGAAGACCAACATCTATTATCACTACAAAAACAAAGTAGAACTGTTACTCGCCATCGTTGATCGATTCATCGATCGTTACGATCGGCAAATTTCGCTGGTGTTGTCGCAGGACGATTGGTCCATTCCGGATCGCTTGGAACGAATGCTCCGCCTGTTCGCCGACCAACAGGAACAGCAGGACATTCTGGGGGGCTGCCCCTTCCTCACCCTGTATACGCAAACCGCTCACGACTCCCCGGAAGTCGCGGCGAAGATCAAAGCGTTCTTCGACCGCCAATTGAGCGGGGTCGAACGCATGCTTGAGAATGCGAAGAGCAGAGGTGAGCTCCCTGCGGATATGCCTGCGGCGGCCGCGGCCGCACTGATCGTGTCATCCGTCGAAGGCGCGCTGTTCGTCGCTAAAGCCAGCGGACGTCCACAGCTGCTGGAGGAGCTGTATCTAGGTCTGGTTTCCATGCTTATGCTTAAGCTTTAATCGCTTAGGCGCTTTTTTCGGATTAAATAGTACTAATCAGTACTAATTCCAGTATCAAGGAGGACTTCATAATGAAAATTTTCCTAACTGGAGCAACCGGCTTCATCGGAAAGGCCTTGTTGGCCACGGTAACATCACAGGGGTATGAGGTGTATGCGCTGGTGCGCGATCTGCCACGCTTCCGCCAGGCGGTCGCGCAGCTGCCGTTAAGCGTATCGCAGGCGGTCGTGCCGATCGCCGGGGACTTATCACAACCGCGCCTGGGCTTGAGTTCGGCCAATTATGAGCGTGTCTCTGACACCGACATGATCATACATGCGGGCGGTCCCATGAACATTCGCCTGGGCGCAGCGGAGGCGGAGCGTGCCTTCCTTCATCCGGCGAAGGAGCTGGCCGAATTGGCCGTGCGAATTCATCGGAACAAAGGGCTCAAGCAATTTATCCATCTCGTCGGGTTCATGAGTCCGTACGACGAAGCGAACGCGCTGACGGACCAAGACGCTGCACTCGGGCATGCCCCGCCGTACGAACGTTCGAAGTTTCAAGCGGACGCCTACCTTCGGCAAGCGCTCTACCAGCACTCGATCCCGTTGTCCACGGTCAATCCGAGCGTCGTGATCGGCGACTCCTTAACCGGGATGACGGAACAGCTCGGAGGACTCGGGATCTTGGTCGACGCCGTGCGCAGAAATTTGATGCCCCTCGTACCCGGAGGAGACCGTTACTGGCTTCCAATGGTGCACCTGGACCATGTCGCTTCCTTTGTCGCCAACCTCGTTAGCACGGAAAACATCTCCAGCGATACGTATTACTTGCTGGATCCCCGGAGCGGCAGTCCGACCATGCGCGAGCTGATCCGCACCATCGCGACCGAGCTGCGGACGATGCAGCCGATCGGCAGCGTGCCGCCGAGGTTGTTGAAAGCGGCCCTTGGCGCAGGCATCGGGGAACGGCTTGGCATTCCCTCAGAATCTTTAAACTTCATCGTGGATCGGGACTTCCCGGTTCGCTCGAAGACGGACATCGAGGAGAAGCATGGAGAGCGCACCTCTTTGGCGAAGGACACCCTTCCTTTCGTTATCGCCGATCTGGACTATCGGTTAACCCACCCTCAATCCGCAGTGCCGGAACCGTTCATGCAGAAGCGAAGATCGAAGGTCGTCACATTGGAACGAGAAGGAGAAGGGCCGCCGGTCGTGCTGCTGCACGGCGCGTTCAGCAGCGCAGACCGGCTCGTCCCTGTTGCCGAGCGGCTGAACGGTCATCGGACAATTCTGATAGACTTGCCGGGATTCGGCCGATCGCCGGTCTCGCGCGGCTCTTCTTTGATCGAGGACTGCGTGGAAGCCGTAACCGCGCTCATTGCCCAGCTGGAGGAGCCGGTCGTCTTGGCCGGTCATTCGTTCGGCGGACTGATCGCCGCGAAGGTCATGGAGCGTATCGAGCCCCGCATTCGGAAGCTGGCGCTGCTGCAGCCCGTTCTGCACCCTTTATCGCTGAAATATAGGTCTTCGGCTCTCACCGGTACGATCTTAAAGCGGTTGAAGTCGTCCGCTTTCGGAAGCGAGCTGCGTAAGGGCGGCGATTTCCCCGAGGGGGGAGAGCTGATGGAAGGGTACGTCGCAGCAACGATCCGCGAGCTTCGATCGCCGCGCATCCGCCATACGAACGCGTGGGCGATGTCGCTCCTCACGCGAACCCGCTCCTTCGAGCTGCGGCCGGAAACCTGGAATCGGGACAAGGTGCTGATGCTGCGGGGCGAGCGGGAACGCGCGTTTTTTCTGCCGGAACCGTTCCGGCGCTTCGACATTCACTCGCTCCCTTATGGTCACCAATTCCCGATCGAAGCTCCGCTTCCAACGGCGGATTGGCTCCGAAGCGCGATCCTTTCGTAGGCTTCCGCAGCGGAGCCAGGCTCATTGTCCGGAATATGCTATGCAGGTACAATGATTATGCAAACCTTACCTGAAGGAGGCCGGCACAATGACAATGATTTATCGCTGCGCTATTTTGGACGATTACCAGCAAGTCTCCTTATCTATGGCAGATTGGTCGCGGCTTGACGGGAAGCTGGATCTGCGTGTCTTCTCCGAGCATTTTACGAATGAAGACGATCTTATCGCCGCGATCCGTGACAGTGAAATTGTCGTCATTATGCGTGAACGCACGCCTTTCCACGATGCTCTGTTTCAGCGTCTCCCCAGCTTGAAGCTGCTCGTAACGACGGGAATGAGGAACGCATCGGTCGATTTGGCTTCCGCACAAAGGCATGGTGTAACCGTATGCGGCACGGGCGGCGGCGGCGAAGGAACGACAGAGCTGACTTGGGCGTTACTATTAGGTCTGGCCAGACATCTCGTTCAAGAGAACGAGGCCCTGCGGTCGAACGGCCCGTGGCAGCGTACGATCGGCACTGATTTGTTCGGCAAGCAACTCGGCCTGTTAGGGCTCGGACGTATCGGAAGCAATGTCGCTCGTATCGGCAATGCGTTCGGGATGAAGGTTGTCGCCTGGAGTCAAAATTTAACCGGCGAAAGGCCGAAGCTGCAGGAGCCCAATTGGCCTCATCGAAAGAGGAGCTGCTCGCGAGCAGCGACTTTGTTTCGATTCACTTGGTTCTTAGCGAACGTACCAGAGGGCTAATCGGCCGGAGCGAACTGAAGCGAATGAAGCCCACTGCCTACTTGATCAATACGTCCCGCGGACCGATCATAAATCAGGAAGCTCTTCTGGAAGCGCTGAGCCATCGGTGGATTGCCGGGGCTGGTCTGGATGTATACGATATCGAGCCATTGCCTCACAACCATGTGCTGCGTTCGCTTCCTAACGTGCTCGCCACGCCGCATATCGGTTATGTGACCGAATCCAGCTATCGGGCGTTCTATCAGGGGGTTGTAGAGGACATCGAGGCTTACTTGGCAGGGACGCCGGTTCGTGTATTGAGCAATGGCTAGAAGTAACATTTGACTGCAATCGCTCTCATATCCTACACTTTGAGCATTTAGGAAACCGGGGAGCGAACCGTTGTGAGTCTTCAAGAATCCGCTTTACCTTCATGGAAGAAACTGAGTCTATTCGCAGTCACTTGGCCGATATTCGTCGATATGGTGCTGCGCATGATGCTGGGCTCGGCCGACGTCTTTATGCTCAGCCGCATCTCCGACCAAGTGACGGGGGCGGTTGGCCTCGCTAATGAAATCATCGTCTTTTGCATTCTGATGTTCGGCTTTGTCGGAATCGGCACCAGCGTCGCCGTCACCCAATATCTCGGCGCCGGACGGGCGCAGGATGCGAGCCGCATCTCCGCTCTGGCCATCACGGTCAACGGCTTGTTCGGTATCGTCGTGAGCCTGCTCCTCTTCTCCTTCGGCGAGCCGATCATGCGTCTGATGAATCTGCCTCAGGATCAGATCGCCATTGCCGTGAAGTATTTAAGTCTGATCGGCGCATTCATATGGGTTGAGGCGCTGTCGAATGCGATTTCTTCCGTCATCCGCTCTTACGGGTACACCAGGGATGTCATGTATGTGACGCTCGGCGTCAATATCATCCATGTCGCCGGTAATTTCCTGCTGATCTTCGGCCATTTCGGATTTCCCGAGCTTGGCGTAACGGGAGCGGCGGTCTCAACGGTCGGCAGCCGGCTGCTAGGACTGGCAGTGCTGTTTATTTTCCTATACCGGCGCATTACCGTTCCGATTCGCTGGAAGGATTATGTATCCATTAAAGGTCAGCACCTGAAGCAGGTGCTCAGCGTCGGGCTTCCGGCTGCGGGCGAGCACCTCTCCTGGCAATCGCAGCACATGATGATCGTCAGCTTTATTAACCTAATCGGGCAGGCTGCGTTAAGCACCCATGTCTATGTCATGAACATCTCCAATTACTACATGGCGCTTGGCATGGCGATCGGTGCGGGTACGGAAATCCTCATCGGCCATATGGTCGGTGCGGGGGAGTACAAACTGGCTTACCGAAGATTGCTGCGAAGCCTCCGCTTCTGCTTTCTTGTGACCTTCGGGATCGTCGGGGCCGCTTCGATATTCCGCGAGGGTTTGCTGGGGCTGTTTACCGCCAATCCGGAAATTATCGCGATCGGCTCTTCCATCCTGCTGCTCTCGATCATCCTGGAGCCGGGCCGCACGTTTAATCTTGTCGTTATCAACTCGCTGCGCGCCGCGGGAGACGCCAGATTCCCTGTATTGATGGGCGTCTTGTCGATGTGGGGCGTCGCCGTGCCTCTCGCTTATTGGCTCGGCATTCGGATGGAGATGGGGCTGCTCGGCGTATGGATCGCGTTTACAGCCGACGAATGGATCCGGGGTCTGCTGATGCTGCTCCGCTGGCGAAGCCGCGCCTGGGAGCGCAAAGCACTGGTGAAGCCGCATTCCTCTGCAACAGCCAGTGCAGGCTGAAGAGAGAAATATGAAAAGCCGTGACCGCAGTGAAGTGCGGCACGGCTAATTTGTCTATTTTACAGTATTGTCGACACCGAATATGCAACCGATATGAACAACGCGCTAAGCGCATAGCAGACAACGCCCATGGCCGCCAAGCGCTGCACTTTGGCTGCTCGAAACCCGATATAGGCGATTCCTCCGGCATCGAGTAACAAATATATCGGAACTGACGTATGAAACGGAATATGAAACCAAGCTGAAATCCCTAGCCATACGAATCCGAGCAGAATCCCCGCCCCAAAAAATACCACGTGCTGTTTTTTGATCATCTGTGCATCCCCCTGAAGCTGTATCTGGCTGTATTGACCAATTTTGCGGAGTCTCCACTTGCTGGAGCGTGAAAGCACGCACTACCTCTTAG
This sequence comes from Paenibacillus chartarius, assembly GCF_042432825.1. Lineage (NCBI taxonomy): Bacteria > Bacillati > Bacillota > Bacilli > Caryophanales > Paenibacillaceae > Paenibacillus > Paenibacillus chartarius. The sequence continues at coordinate 44,531 of NZ_JBHLWN010000081.1, forward strand.
GTATCGTTACTGCCGAATTGTAATATCTTAGCCAATCGCAGAAGAAATGCATTTTATACAAATAATCCGCAGCCATCCCCCAGCCGCCTGCCGCTTGGAACTTTTCAGAGGACACCACTTTTTGAATCTCCCAAGAATGCTCGTACAGCGATTGCAGGAAGGCTTGCTCGGTCTTCGGCTTATGTAAATCGGTCCCTCTGGACAGCACGACCTCTTCGATGATGACTCCGCGGTAAAACGGCATGACATCGACGCACTGCCCGCCGGCAAAATCGCGATAAGCCAGCCCTGTATATTCATAAGGAAGCCAGAACAGATTCGTTACCCCATCCGGTAATTTTACCGTATAGGCCATCCCCATATTTAACGCGATCGGGTTAGGATAATTAATTATCGATTTGGACTGGATATGGTGCCATATTGATTCAAGAAAGTTCATGCAAGCTCTTCTCCCCGATCATTGAAATCGATTTCGTATTCGGAATCCGTTATGAGTCTACTATAACGTATTTGACCTGGATCGGGAATGGGGGCGAAGACTGTAAAAACAAGGCAACCGCTAGAAGGAAACCTCTTGATCCAAAATGACTTCCTTAGGAGGCATCTCCAACGGATGAGCATACGGAATCAAGGCAAACTGTGAGAACCATTTCTGCGGACGCTGTACTCCTGCCCCCCGTTCACCTCTAATAACAAATGCGGGAAAATGGGGCCGATACTTTCATCCAGTTGACATCGATTGATTTCGAGAAACACGATACTTCCATGTTCATGCTGCATGGCATGCGTCAGCTCGTACTCGAAGCCATCTACTACGGATGTTTTGAGCAGCGGCAGCACAGTCAGCAATTTGCCCGGTCCATCGGGCCGAGCAGGGGTGTTACGTTCAGCAAGACTTTGAAAGATCCAGTTCATTTGAGAAATGTCCATGTTGAAATCGGCAGCCCATTGTTATAGCTTTGATCTCATCATTGTATTCATTTGGGATTATGCGCAGCTCGCTCCACGACATGGTAACGCCTCGCTTTCAATTACTTGGAATGGCAGCCGATTTTGGATTAACAACCGACCAATAAATCATCGTTGTACTGTCTACGGTACTTTCATTGTGGAGCATTTCAAAGAACTTGTTCATGTTAATTCTGCCTTGCAGAACGTCCGCTATTCCATTTAATCCATACCCAGTATCCAAAAATCCATCGGTAATCATTATGATTTCGCTAGTCCCTGATCGCAGCTGCCTTCGTCCTGAAGAGTAGCAAGGAACGGAAAGCTCAAAGGTGTTAACCCTGCCAATCCATTCGTAAAAATTCCGTTGATTGAGCATGGCTTGTCCCCAGCGTGCCAGCTCCGCGTGCGATAGAAATAACATACAGTCTCCAACGGACAGCCACCACACGTAGTTCTCCTTGCGCAAACAGATCAAGCAGGAAGCTTCCCCTTGTAATCTCCTGCACTCGGACAAAAACGGCTCCGATGTAAATATATCGAGGATCGATCGCTCAATTAGCTGAAATGCTTGAGAGGTTGGACATGATAGAATGTTCCATAACGATTCTCGATGTGTGGGCTATCCAGGTATGAGGATTCGGATCCGATCCAACTCTTTCTGGATTTCTGAGCATGCTGAGGCTGTAAAATTCTTTGTGTAAACTCTCAAACCTATTAAAATGGAATTAATAGAAAGG
>NZ_JBHLWN010000082.1:0-76949 GCF_042432825.1 Paenibacillus chartarius
AAGGTGTCTGGAACCAGATTTTTTTGGCGCTGATCACTTATGCGATCGCAATGTGTATTCAACTGAAGAGCGGAACAAAGCTAAGTTTGTGGGATGTGCTGCAGTCGCTTCGAGCGTGTTGGGACAAAGCGTGGTTTGTACTCGAGGCGGAACTGCATCCTAAGCCAAGTCGGTTCTCCAAAGGGCGCGAGAAAGTACCGAAGGCACAGAAGCAAGTGCCGCGGTTACGTACTACTGTGGGAATGATGAAGCCAAGAAAAAGCAAAAATTAACGATAACCCCAAAACAAAATATCCATTAAATGGGAAACGCGTCTATTTTCTGATGCTCTCAATTTTTTGGGTTTTGAACGAGAAAACCAACTGTAAAATTTTTCAATAATTAAGGTTTCGTGTGTTCTGTGAGGTTTCTTGCAACGCTAGTGTCCTTACAGCCGAAATTCTCCGCCTCTTATGCTGGTTCGAGTAAATTCGTATTTCCGAAACCATCATCCAGGAAATAGCGGATTTTCAGGGTCCTATTTGTTCATTTCCACCTTCCTCATGCAAAATAGAGGTTTGCGAAGGCTTTATTATTCTGTGGAACCGCATACATTCGCCTTCAACCCCTTCCGTCTGCCAAATAAATCCCTCACAGACCGCTATTCCCCGCTCAACATGCCGATTTGGGAAAATAAGCACTTCCGAAACCGTTAAATAAAAAATATGCAGGCATTGAGGTGAAAGGTGGCAGGTTTGCGATACAGCTAGAAGGCCCAACTTTGCCGCATAGGCCCATTGCACATCCGCTATCGATGGATTTGCATGTGTTCGAATACATCGGAGGCATGATCGTGACGGATCGGCTTCGCATACCGCTTAACAAGGAGTTATTGCGCTTCGCAGAGCAGGCTGGTTCGTGCTTCATTTTGTACTGATCAGTACGTACGATTTGGGGACGGGATTTTACGTCGGCAAGCTGGTGCCGTAGGCGCGGGGGGAAGAGCAGGCGTCGAGTGAAACGCAGGCAGGCGCACAAAGCTCTCCCCGAACCGGGTGACGAGCCGTTGAAGCTCGGAGGCAATCAGCCGGATCGGATCGCCTAACGCACATGGATTCCGGCAGTCACCGATACTCCCGATCATTGAAGCAAGCCGCGAAACGCACGAGCGCTCACGGCTTGTTCTTGCTTGATCAGCTATATACGCGTATCTCGCAAAGCTCGGCGGACGGGCTGCCGTTCGTGCTTTCGACAACCAAGCGAAGCTTCGAGACGCCCGGGACCGGCTGAGCCAGCTTATGCACCCGCTTGCGCTTGCGGTTGGCGGTTTCGCGGTGCAGCACCTGCCATGACCCGCCGATTTCGGCTTCGAGACGATAGTCCCTTGCGAGCTCAGGCATAATCTCGAACGACGTGCGGTGATGGTGCAGGTTGATCAGGTCCTCGTTGACGTCATCGTTGAATGTCAGATGAATCTCCCCTACCGTTACCGCCGCGGTCGGCCACGCCAGCTCCAGCACAGCCTCCGCTCCGGCGGCGAGCGGCTCCGAAATCCACAGATGCGGCCCGCCGTATGGACGGCTGTAACCGTCCGTCGCTTTGTCCGCCGTGTAGGCGGCCGTATCCGGCAAAGCGCGGAAGCAGAACGGCTGGCGGTGCTTGCCCAGCATACGCCACTGCACGACAGGCTGTGCAATGTCGTGGTCCTCCAGCGCGAGCGACACCTTCGGCTTGTCGCCCTTCACGAACGGCAGCACGCCCGTAAGCGGCATGTCGGAGCGGTAAACGGTAATTGCAGCGTTCGCCTTTACGACAATGAAGGCGTTCTGCGCCGTCTCCGGCTTCCACGGCAGCGGCACGGCGATCCATTGCCGCTCCCCGGCGGCGACAGGGGCCGCCCCGCTTACTTCCAGCTTGTGCGGAACGTAATTTTCGGCGCGGCCCGTGCTGTACAGCTCCACCTCAAGCGCCGTCGCCGCTGCGGCGTCGACAAGCAGCTCAAGCTGCTGCAGCTCCGGCCATACCGGGATGATGAAGCCGATGTCCTGGGTAAGCGGCTGCGCTTCGGCCGGACGCTCGACGGCCAGCTTGCGCAGCTCGCTCGAAGCGCCGACGACGGCCCGAAGGGCGTGGTCCGCTTCGTCGCGGTTGCTCAGGCCAATGATCGAAGCGTCCTGGCGCAGCATCGTCTGCTGCAGCTCGGCGAGGTGCCGCTGCGCAATGTCGCGCGGCGTCACGCCGTGCCGCACGGCAAGCGCCGCTCCGGTGCCCGCCGCTTCGCCGATAACGGCGCACGTCGCCATGACGCGAGTTGTACCGAAGGCAACGTGTGTCGCGCTGATATCGCGGCCGGCGAACAGCAAATTCCCCACATTGACCGAGTACAGCGAGCGGAACGGGATGTGATAGATGCCGTCCGCATACAGATGCTTCGAGCCGCTCTCCGTGGAGTATACGCCTTGCGGCGGATGCAGATCGATCGACCAGCCGCCGAAGGCGACCCGGTCCTCGAATTCGCGCTGGGCGATAATATCGTTCTGATTCAGCACATAGTCGCCGACAAAACGGCGATACTCCCGCTTGCCCGGCACCGAGCCGACCCACTCCAGCGTCATCGTCTCGGATTCCGGGAATTGGCCTGAATTTTTGATAAAGTCCCATATTCCGTAAATAACCGACCACAGCTCGTCGCGGATTCGTTCGTTCTCATGCACCGTGTCCAGCTCGCCGCCCCATTCGATCCACCAGTAGGCGCAGCCGTTGTCGCCGCTGCGGATGACCCGCTTAAGCGGGATCGACGTCTTCGTAATATCCTTGGCGAAGCTCGGCGGACGGTACGTGACCGGCTGCCCCGTATCCTTCGTATAGAACAGCAGCGTGCTGCCGAGCGTGATCGTGTCCTCCACCTCGGGCGCCCAGCTCTCATTGTACTCGTGCCGGGCTTCGCGGCCTAACCGGTACTTCGCACCGGCAAGAAAGCCGACTAGACCGTCGCCCGTGCAGTCCAGGAACATCTCACTCTCGAACTTGATCCGCCGCTCCGATCCCATCATCCAGCCGGTAACGGAACGAATCATGCGGTGATCCTCGTCCCCTTCGGCCTCAACCTCGTGCACATCGGTATTCAAGAACAGCTGGATGTTCGGCTCGGCCCGCACCGCTTCGTGGACGGTCACATCCCAAAAATACGGGTTGCCCTCCGGATTGCGGTACTGGTTGTCGACGAACAGCTCGCCCATAATTCCGGTTTCGCGGGCATAGCGGTTCGTCCCGTGACCGGTTGCTCCGCATACCCACACGCGTACCTCGGAGCTGGAGTTGCCGCCTAGCACGGGCCGGTTTTGCACCAGGGCGACGGTTTGGCCGAGTCTGGCCGCAGCAATGGCGGCGCAGACGCCGGCAAGCCCCCCGCCGATGACCGTAATATCGGTACGTACGTTTTCGTTCCTCATGCGTTACCTCCGTTTATCTGAATTTTCGCTGTCGTATCATTCGTTTGGATACCGCTTACTTAGGTTTATTTTAGCGGATGGGGTAGCGTAATTTAATGCACGGAATTATCATATAACATATACTTTATTTCACGGAGGATGCGGTCAATGGCAGAGCTGGAGGATGGGTGGAGGTACGCGCCTGCGGCGGTTTCGCATATGTATTGGCGGCGGAAGGAGCAGTTCCAATTCGCATGCGATACGTACCGGGAGTGGGTGCTGTTTGCCGTGACGGAAGGGCGGTTTCGGTACCGGATTGAAGAGAGGAGCGGTGAAGCGGGCTTCGGCGATGTGGTGTTTTGCCCGGCGGGCGCAGCGTTTCATAGGGAGGTAGTGCATCCGGTGTCGTTTCATTTTTACCACTTCCGGTGGGTGCCGGTCGCTTCGGCGCGCGGAGCGGAACCCCGGCCGGTCGGCGCGGTCCATGTTCTCGATCACAGCCGGCTCGCGGCAACGTACTCATATATGGAGCAGCTAAGGGCGGCGGACGAAGAGCGGCGGCTGGCCGGGGTGCAGGAGCTGTTCCGGGATGTGTGGGGCCTTATGTGCCTTGAAGCCGGGGCGGCTGAGCGGCTGAGCGGCACGGAAGCCGGAACGGCGATCGACCCGGAGATGGAGGAAGCGGCCTTGTGGATCCGCCGGCACGCCTTCGAGCCGCTGCGGATGAAAGATTACAGCGCCGGGAAACGGATGAGCGCCGTGCAGCTGACCCGGCGGTTTCAAGCGGTGTGGGGGCAGACGCCGATGGAGTACTTGACGTCGCTGCGCATCGAGCGGGCAAAGACGCTGCTGCTGGAAACCCGGCTGACGCTCGACGACATCGCCGTGCAGTGCGGATATGAGAACGGATTTTACCTCAGCCGTGTCTTCAAGAAGAAGGTTAAGACGGCTCCGTCACAGTACCGGCGCATGCATTCCCTATAAAGCCTGAAGGCGGCGCAGACCGGGGACGAGGCGGTAAAACTCTTGGCCGCATGCATGAGCCGCCGGAATTCGAGCAAACCTAATCAGCGATGGCGAACCAATTGCGAGCGAGGGAGCGAAACACGATGAGCCAAGCTACATTCAAAGTTGCGGGCATGACCGGGGAGCACTGCGCGGATTCGGTCGAGGGGGCGCTGCAGCAAATCGGTGCCAAAGGGCATGTCGATTTGACCGGAGCGATGGTAACCGTCCAGTATGACGACAGCCGCGTGTCCATGAACGACATCAAGGGCGCGATCGAAGGCGTCGGCTTCAAGATTGTTTAGGAACCGCGAAGCATACTGAACAAAGGAGCTGCAGCCGCCGCTGGAGCTCCTTTGACTTTATCATGTATCGGGATGACACACTCACCATATCGGTTTGTCAATCATTTTCCGTCAAGCCGGTGTTCCCTGAGCCTGTTTATGCTTCAGCTCCACCAGCAGCGCATGCAGCTGTTCCGTTGCCAGACCGTGCAGTACGAGCCGGAACCCGGCTCCCAGTGTAGACATTGGAACCATCGGATGCTTGTTGTTGATCAAGGCGAGCCGTTCGTTGCTGCCGATAATTTTCGATGCGAGAATGCCGATCGTTTCATCGAGCTGCAGCGAATTCGTAGCCCGCCAAAAATCATGATCCGTCAGGAAAAATTGGTAGATCGGCGTAAAAATCTCGATCGCTGTCGTCAGATCCAAGAAGTTATGCCAGCGGTCAGGCAGCGGCTCGATCGGCAGCGGCTCAGACGTAATCGCATCGAACTTGAGCTGCTTCTGAACGTTGATCTGGATGTTTTTTTCACGGATTTCTTTATTCAAGTTGATGACGAAATTATACAGATTGAGATCGTGAATCAGAAACAGATCATCCTTCACCGGCTCCAGATTCGTCGGTTTGAGCGGGTTCATCTCGACCTGGACTCCCGGAATGTTGTCGCGAATAAACTGCAGCACCTCGGAGCCCAAATAAAAATGCCGCAGTATCATATAATTCGCGTTTGAACTAATCCAATTCTTCATCCCCCAGTAAAGCAGCCGATGCAGCACCTTTGACGACGTGAACGCTTTCGGAACGACAATTTTGTACAGCTGGAACAAGATGATAAGCAGACGTGCCAGCGGCCTAAGCACCGGAAGCAAAAATTGTCTCGATCGGCTGGAGCAATCTTTCAGATAAGCAGCCTTGGCTTCCTCGTTGAAAGGAATACTTTGATCGAGGAAGATGGCGAGGAACGGATTCGGATCCATCTTATTATGTGGCATGTTATGAAAATAATCGGCCTCACTCATACGTTCCCCAGCTCCTCTAACTGCAGTAAGTACAATCTGGCCGTCGTTTTGGCGGTTTTCACAATTCTCTGGGCGATGTCCATCGTCAACATCGGATGCCGGATGCCGGCTTCGAGCCGCTCAAAGTGCTTCTCATCCGAGTCGCTGTGATACAGCAAAAAAGACACTTGCTCATCGCTGAGGCCAAGCTGATCACGGATCATATCGCCCCAATAACGTGCCATTCGGCAGCCGAGCCCTTCTATGATCCACATGGCGCCCATAAGGTCGACGGGATTATCTCTGCTCGCCCGTTGAAATAAGTAAGCCGACAGCGCTTCGGTGCCGATATTTTTATCGCCGGATTGAATATGTGTGAGATCCCCGCCGACCGCCACGTAATTGCGCTCCAGGATTTGATAGTCCCGGTGTTCATCCCGCGCATGGGCGATAAACAGCGATCGCAGATCGATATGATCGATTGAGATATATGACGCGGCGCGAGCGATCCATTGCGAACCGTCGATCACCTGTTGGCGAATATTTTCCATCAGCAGCTTGTAATCGTCCAGCGTAAACTTCCCCTGGTACAGCTTATGAATGATCGGAACATGAGCAAGCTTTTGTTCAAAATCGACCCAAATGTGAACGAATTGGCGGACGAGCCAAGCCTGAACCTCATCGTACTCATCGTACGCCAGCTTCGGTGCCTCAGGCTCCCGCATCGTGATTTCCCGGGCTATCCGGTTATCGGAGCCTACAACCGTCAACAGCATATACGACGTCTGAAAGCGGCCGCTCTCCGGCACCATGCACAGCACCTTCTCGCCCGGCCTCAGATGCCCCTCGTTCAGCAGCTCCTCAAGCATAATATAGATGGAGGCTGCGCCCGTATTCCCTTTCGTGTACAAGTTCGTGAACCATTTGTGTTCGGGGATGGTCATACCACCCAGCTGCATCAAACGAAAGATTTCATCTCGAAAATAGTGCGAGGAGTAATGGCACACCATCCAATCGATCTCGGAAGGCTCAACCTTTCCTTCGTCGACGAGTTCAAAGAACCGGTTGACACCGACCTTCGGCATTTCATTAACCAGCCTGATGTCTTGCTTCAAATTGATCGCTCCGTCATCGGCCGCTTCATGGATCGAGGCATAGTCCATCCAACCCGCCCGGCCTTCCGGACCTCCGTCTTTGTTGCAGCCGGCATACATACAGACGTCGTAAACATTGGCATAGGACTTATTATCGATCCATTCGATGCGCAGCGACAGGCCACTGTCGCTCGGTTTCCGCTGAAGAACGGCTGCGCCCGCTCCATCCGACAGCATGAATCGAAGAAAATCCGTGTCGAAAGGAATCGGCTGGTCCATGAATCTCGCTTGCGCTTCAAAGCGCGTATGCTTGAAAACTCGGCTCGGGAACTCGCTGGCACAAGTGACTGCAGCCTGCTTCTCGCCCGATTGCACCTGCAGATATGCGCTCTTGAACGCTTGCATGCCGCTTCCGCAGACACCGTGATGCGTGGCAATTTCCAAAACCGGCAAACCGGCTTCGGCATGAACCATGCTGGCGAACCCGGGTACCAGTAAATCTCCCTGGGTCGTTCCGACAGCTAAATAATCGATCTGCGCAAACAAATCCTCAGCATTGTTGTCCAAAGCCTCCCGAATCGCACGGCTTGCCATTTCCGCATTGGAATACAGGCTTTTCTGATTCTTGTCGATGGCGTAGTGGCGGTACCTAATTTTGTTCTGTTCGAGAATGCGACGCATGGATTTGGATCTTTTTCCGCCGATTTTGCCAAGGTATTCCTCTATCTCATCGTTAGCAACCGGTTCTCCCGGCAGAAACTTCCCGATGCTCGTAATATATACCGGATACAAAATCCCCCACCCCCGTTGGATCGTAGAAAAATTGATGGTTATTGCGTCAGCGTTCAATTATCAACTACTTTATCATCGGCAAAGATGGGGGTTTTTGGTAGTACTAATTTTATGTAGTACCGGGCAGATCACCATTCTCCATTGAACAATTCGTTTAAGAGGGCTTTCCTGTTATCCGGAAATCGTCCGGCAATCTCTCCTCGATGATTCTCATCAGTGCCAATTGCCATACGGCCCTGTTTTCCCTGCTGTTGAATGCTTGAGTTTCGAGATCTTTCGGCCATTCCCCAAATGGGGGATCTTCACACCATTCACGGGATGAGCTGCAGCTTGCGGGCCTCTTCCACGGCTTTCATGCGGCGGTTTACGTTCAGCTTGGCTAAAATATGGCTCACATGCGCTTTCACGGTCTCGGCCGTCACATGCAGCTTTCGTGCAATTTCTTTGTTGGACAGCCCCTCCGCCATAAGCTCCAAAACCTGCAGCTCGCGCGCCGTCACCGGCGGCGCATCCGGCAGCGCCAGCCCCGGTGTCGCCCGTGCCAGAAGCATGAGGGCATAACAGATTTGTATGGATAATATTCTCAACAAATGGATGCGCTCCGCTGAAAACGCATGGGGCAGCACGCTATTTTCCAAATAAAGCAATCCTGTCAGCTCTTGCTCGATCTCAACCGGCAGCGCCAGAACCGCTCTCGGCTTAACCCGGCGTACGTAGGGCGTGTCTGCATAAGAACTTGACGCAAGCAAGGCATCGCCTATGCTCACGACCGCACGCCGAAGGACGGCATCGCTCACGGCCTCGGGGCTGCACGGTCCGTCACCCGTTACGGGTACCGCACCGGCGCCGAAGTTCCAATTCGCATCGCCGGCAGCCTCCGTCCAGTGGGTAACGGCCATTCCCTCGGGGCCTTCTGCGATCCAACAGGCTTTACCGGCCCCGGCATATTCTGCGGCGATCCTCAGCAGCTTGGCGATGAGCCCGTCATCGAGACGCTCGGTCGCGAACACCTCCGACGCTTTGTACACGACGGCCAAATCCAGCAAATGCTCATAGGCGGCTTCCCCAAACAACGTGGGCACCTGCGGCCGGATCGGCTGCTCCCCGACGGCGCGCACCGTGTCCGACAGCACTGCAGGCGGCTCCACGTACGAATCCTGGGGTGCGGTCGCCCTTCCTTCGACGGGCGAAGACTCGGAGTGTACTTCCTGCAGCTCGTAAGCGGCGACCGTCTTTCGAGAGGCGGGCCGGCCCTCTATAACGGCCTCTTCTCTCCCTTGAGAGGGCTGCAGATCGCCCTGCGCCAGCTCAAACGTCGGCAGCTCGCCCTGCCGGTCCAGCTGCTCCAAGCACCGCTGCAAATCAAGCCGCAGCCCCTTGGCAGTTTGATAGCGGTCCCCGGGCGTCTTCTCCAGCAGCTTGGCCGTAATGCTTGCCAGAACGGCCGGCACGCCGTACTTCCCGGCCAAATCCGGCGGTCGCAAGGAGCGGTGCGCGTGCGCCCAGGCGATCGGATCCGCCGCTTGAAACGGCAGCTCCCCGGCCAGCATTTCGTAGAAAGTGATGCCGAGCGAATACAAATCGCTCCTGCCGTCAAGCGGACTTCGCCCCCGGGCAGCCCGCTCCGGCGCCAAATAAGCGGGGTTGCCGTCCAGCATCGATGCGTCGGCCGATTGCGGGATTGTCACAGCATCGCTGAAACCGGTCACACAAACTTCCAGCGTCTCCGGTCGGACGATGATCGTGTCGGGGCGAATATTCATATGAAGGAGCTCGTGCCGGTGCAGCTCTTCCATAATTGCCGCCATGTTCACGGCAAGCTGCAGGAACGGCTTCGCCGGCACGGGTCCGGCGCTCATGTACCCGCGCAGCACGACACCGTGGAATATATCGAAAATCAACACCATCGAGCCGCCCTGCCGCAGCAGTGCGCGGGGCTTCAGTACGCCCTTCACGGGCAGCTCCGCCAGCGTTTCGTGCTCGTGGATCAGCTTGGCGTTCTCGACGATGGAGCGCGGGCCGGGCTTGGTCATTTTCCATACGACGACCCGGGCCAGCTCCTCCGCATACGCATGGGCAATCCAGATGTTGTCATCCTCGTAAATGACGTGCAGGAACTTATAGCCGGGAGTTGTAATCATCGGACGCTCCTATTGGCAACTAGTTAGTTCTTTCAGTATAGCAAAATATGTCGGATACCGCCTACCGGCACACCTATTGTCCTGCCCCGCCCGCAAAAAAATACACCGCCCGTTCCCTAGGGAACAGGCGGCGCACTCCATTATCCTTGCAAAATCGCCAGCAATCGCTTCGCCGTTTCGTTGTTCGAATCGACGAATGTTTCGTAGACGCGGACCGTAACCGGGTAGGCCAGCTGATTCGTCGAGGCGTTCACGCTGATCACGTTGTCTCCGTTCACGAGATGGCCGGCGCCGGTGAAGCCGACGTTCGCCGTCGAGCCGACCAGGCGGCCGGCGGAGTCGTACAGATCGAACTGCAGCCTGGAGGTCGACGCATCGAGCATGCTGTCCGGCTGCTGCACGATTTCCGCGTCGAGCTTAATCTGATACGAATACATACCGTTCACCAGGCTGTTCTGCACGATCAAGCCATTGTTATTTACCTGCAGCGGATACAGGCTCCAATGCATGTTGTCCGGAAGCGACGACTGCGCCTCGACCTTCCCTTCGGCAAGCAGCGACTGGTAAGGCGCGATCGTCTGGGCGTCGAACAGCTGCAGCTTTAGGTCGTCAGCCGATACGGTGAGCGGCAGCTTGAAGGAGTAAGATAACGCTGTCGCCGCGTTCGGAACGATCTGCGGCGTCACGGCAGCCTGACGGCTGCCCGGATACACGCTGCCGTTCCGGTCAACCAGACTAACCGCCACGTTCGGTGCGGCCAGCGTCGTACCGGAGCCGTTGGCCAGCCGCAGCTTGACGATTCCGGTCTGGTAGCTGTCCTCCTCGTTCTTCGCCACATGGAGCTCGACCAGCGACACCTCCATGCCCGGATGGATCAGCTTGTTCATGGGATCCAGCGCGATGCGCTCGCCAAGCTTCCATTCGGTACTGACGGCGGCCGATTCAGCCGGCTTGTCGAAGGAAATGCGGCCGATCGACAGAACGCCGGCGCCCGTACCCGGGCCTGCACCGGTACCTGTGCCTGCTCCTGCACCTGCGGTGCTGCCTGACGCTGCGGCGGTGCCTCCAGCTACGGCGAAGGTGTAATTTTCAATTAAGGTGAACGTTGTGAGCTGGGCTCCTATGTCGGTCGGAACTGCGATGTGCACATAGGCCTGACCGCCTGCTTCTACCGCGACCGGAGCTTTCTCCGCCTGAGTGCCGCTGTATACCGAGATGCCGTCCGTGGCTTCCAGCGACAGGCTCGGCGCCGTCTCCCGCTGGAAGCCCGGGTTCGTTACGAGCAGCTTTACCGTAGTTACCGGCTTCGCCCCCGACGTATCCGTGTTCAGGCTCACCGTCCGGTATTGCAGCGGAGAACCCTCGAGCGCGAACGTATCGCCCCATGCGATCCGCTTCGCCGACTGGCCGGCCGCTCCCAAGCCGCCGCGCCATTCCCGTCCGGTGACGTCGATCTGTAAATTCATCGTCTCCGTCTTCGGATACGTGTACATGTCCACGTTAACCCAGGCGAGGCCGGTCAGCGCCAAATCGTCTTGACGATCCACCGTCAGCATATAGGTCAGCACCTGCGATGACTTGGCCGGAACGGCGCGCGCGTTAGTTGCGCTGCCGGTCAGCGTGTAGACGGTGCCGTCGGATGCGGTTACGCGCAGCTCGTCATCCGGAATCCGCGCCAGCGACGCGCTGTTGTTCGTGTAGCGCACGACGGCGCCGAGCCTCGTGCCGAATTCGGTGCGCTCGTTCGTCAGCCCGATCAGCTCGACCGTATAGGCATCGGATAGTTTATAGATCGCTGCAGGAGCCGGGGCGGGAACCGAACCGACAGCGCTTTGGCCGTCCGCCGCCCATACGGACATTGGTACGGACGTTGCGGATAACAGCAAGGCGGCGGCAGTGGTGAGGGTGAGAATCGATTTTTTCATAGGTGATGCCTCCTATAGCCGAATTATTGAGTCTTGACGGTTTGCCCGTCTTTGAGCTGAGCAAGGCCGGTCGTGATGACTTTGTCGCCTTCCTTCACGCCTTCGAGCACTTCCTGATACAGGTCCTTCCAGCGTCCGAGCTTGACCGGACGCTTGACGGCCTTATCGCCTTCCACGACATAGACGAAGTTATCCGGGCCTTCCTTGACGATCGCCGATGTCGGAACCGCCAGCGCCTTCTGCTCCTCGGCCCCGGACAGGACGAGCTGTACGCGCATTCCCTGCTTCAGCTTGCCGTCCGCGTTATCCGCTTCCAGCTCCACGGCGTACGCCTTCGACTGGGCGTTCACCGTCTGGCCGACGAAGGTGACCTTCGCTTTATACAGCGTCTTGTTGTCCGTACCGGTGTAGAACGCAATCTCCGGCTTTCCTTCGACCAGCTTCAGCAGCGGCTCGGCGACTTCCGTCGTGATTTTGGCCGGGTTCATCTGCACGATTTGGCCGACCCGTATGCCCTGCGACACTGTAGCTCCGGCCTCCACCGTGAGATCGTTCAGGACGCCGCTCGCCGGCGCCTTCACCTCGTAGTCGGCGAGATGGCGGTTCAAATCCTGCAGCGACACCTCCGTCGAAGCGATCTGCGATTGAATCGACGCCAGCGGATCGCTGGCATCAAGCGCCGCGAGCTGCTTCTCCGCCAGCTCCGTATCGCGGCGGATTTGCTCCAGCTGCTGCTCGGCCTGCTCGACTTGACGCTTGGATGCGATGCCCGCATCGTATTCGTTGCGCAGCTTGTTCAGCTCCTCCTGCTGGGTCTTGAGCTGGTTGCGGCTGCGCGTCACGTTGTTCTCCAGCTGGAGACGGTTCGTTTGCGTATCCAGCTTCGTCTTGGCCAGCGAATCGCGCAGGCTCTGCAAATTGATCTCCGTCTTGCGCTTATCGGATAACAGGTCGGTCGTGTCGACCGTGAACAACACGTCGCCCTGCTGGACCGTGTCGCCCTTTCTCTTCAGCTTCTCAAGCACCGTCCCGCTCGCCTTGCTGACGATATCGAGCTGGAGCGAGGCGGCGACCTCCGCCACCTGCTCGATCGAATCGCCGACCGTCTGCTTGCCTACAACGGCCGTTTGCAGGACGGCTTCCGCCGCTGCCGCCGACGGAGCCGCAGCCTGCGGCTTCTGCGCGCAGCCGCCCAGCATCGCCACAGCCAGCACAGCTGCCGCCGCGGCGGCACTCGTATTCCGTTTCCACATCTTCATCTCTTCCATCTCCTCTTTAGGCCGTCACGTTCGGATCCGATGGAGCCGAAGCGCGCGATGCCTTTCTCTTGGACGAACCGCTGCGAAGCCGAAGCTTCATGCCTTCGATCTTCTCGTAAGCGACCGGAACGACGACCAGCGTCAGTACCGTCGAGGTAATCAAGCCGCCGATGACGACAATGGACAAGCCCTTGGAAATGATCGTTCCTTCCGAGAAGCCCAGCGCCAGCGGCACGAGAGCCGCAATCGTCGCCACGGCGGTCATGATGATCGGACGAAGCCGTACGATGCCCGCTTCAATCAATGCATGCCGTACCGTATACCCCTGCTCGCGCAGCTGCTGCGCCCGGTCGATCAATACGATTGCGTTCGTGACGACGATACCGATCAGCATCATGAACCCGATGAGCGTCGTTACGTCAAGCGTCGTTCGGGTAATGAACAAGCCCAGCAGTCCGCCGATCGCAGCGAGCGGAAGCGAGAACAAGATCGCGAACGGCGCGCTTGCGTTCCCGAAGGCCAGCACCATGACGAGGTATACGACGAATACGGCTACACCCATCGCCACGAACAGCTGCGAGAAGCTCTCGCCGATATCCTGCGATACCCCGGCTACTTCGCGGGAAACGCCGTCCGGCAGCGATACTTGGTTGAGATCCTGCGCGATCTTCTGGGAGATGCCGCCCTTGTTCGCGGATTCGATTTTTGCAGTAAAGCTCAGCACCTGACGCTTCTTCTCCCGCTGAATGTTGACCGGCGCATCGACCTCTTGGATGCGGGCAATTTCGCTGAGATAGACGAGCGAGCCCGTCGAGGAACGGACCGCAATGCGGCCGACTTCGTCGGCAGTGTCGACGTCCTTCTCCCGTACCTTCACGTTGATCGTGTAATTGACGTTATCCAGCTTGTGCTCGCCGATGCTCGAATCCCGCAGCCAGAACGCAACCGAATCGCGTACCGACGATGCGCTGAGACCGTACAGCCGGGCTTTCTTCTGATCGACCTCGATCTTCAGCTCCGTCTTCGCGTCGCTCAGGCTGTCTTCCAGCTCCGTGAGCTCCGGATACGTCTTCAGCTTCTCGCGTAAAATAACGGCAGCCTCCTGAAGCTTCTGCTGATCGTCGCCTTTGACCTTGTAGGAGAAGTCGGCGGACGATCCCATATCTCCTACCAGCGTAAACGGCTTCAGCTCGGAGCCCGCCGGCAGCAGCTCGGTCAGAGCGGCGGTGTATTGCTTCTTGGCCTGGGTCGGGCTCTCGCCCTCCCTGACGATGGCGTGAACCTGGGCTTTGTACGACACAGCCTCAAGCGGAACGCCCATCGCCGCTATATTGCCGCCTTCGTAGCCGACCAGCGCCTCGATGCTTTCGAACAGCGCTTCTCCTTCGGCCGTCTTCGCCTCGCGAAGCACCTTCTCCATCTCTTTGACCTTGGCGTCGGTTGCCTCCAGCGTATATTCATTCGGGAGCTTGACGGTAAAATAAATATTTCGCGACGAATCGTCGCTAGGGATAAACGACACCGATAGATTAGGCACGATAACAGCAAGCGAAACGACCAAAGCCAGCAGCGCCAGCAGCAGCGTCTTGCCGCCGTTCCTCAGCGACCATTCCAGCCAGCGGCGGTAGAAGCCGTAGACCGGACCGTCATAGGACTCTTCGCGGTGAGCCGCCGCGCCCTTAGCCTGGACCTGCTTGGCGACCAGCAGCTTGGCCATCATCGGAATGACGGTGAGAGCGACGATCAAGGATGCAAGCAGCGCGCAGGCCAGCGTAATGGCGAACGGCCGGAAAATTTGTCCCGCAATCCCGGACACCATCCCGATCGGACCGAACACGCCGACCGTCGCCAGCGTCGACGAAGTAATCGCCGACGATACTTCCTTCGTGGCCAGCCTAATGACACTCTCGCCGTCTTCCTGCGCCTGCACGAGACGGGAGTAAATGTTCTCGATCACGACAATACTGTCGTCAACGACCCGGCCGATCGCGATAAATATACCGCCGAGCGTCATTATGTTCAGCGTAATGTTCAGGTACGACATCGTCAGCAGCGTAATCAGAATCGACAGCGGAATGGAAACGAGTACGATCAGGGTCATCCGGATATTGCGCAGAAAGACGAGAATCATCAGCGCCGCCAGCAGAGCGCCGACAACCCCCTCTTTCAGCATGCCGTTGATCGATTTCTTCACTTCGACCGCACCGTCGTATAGTTCTTTAAATTCCAGCTGCGGCATCGTCTCGGACCATTTGGCCGTCAGCTTGTGAATATCGCTCGAGAAGTCGACGGCGTTGGCGCTTTTCGTCTTGTACAGGACGAGAGCGATCGCCGGCTTCTCATCCAGCCGCGCCGTGAACGTCGCATCGGTGATCGCCTCCACGCTCGCCAGCTGGCTCAGCAGCACGGTGCCCGACGGCGTGGTGACCTCCATATTTTGCAGGTCGTACACGGTGTTCAGGCTGCCGGTGATGCGCGCCATCTTCTCATTGCCGCTCAGCTTTACCGTACCGACCGGTCCGCTGGTCAGCGCCCCTTGAATGCTTTGCGCCAGCTGCGCCGGGGTTAGACCGTAGCGGTTCAGGGCGTTCGAGTCCAGCTCGATGTCGATCTTCGTATCGCGGTTGCCGATGACATCGTAGTGATCGATTCCGTTCAGCCCTTCGATCTCATCCTCGAGAACATCCTTATACATCCGGTCCATCTCCGCTTGCGAGACGCCGTCTTTCGCCTGAATGGTCAAATAATAGGACGGCGCAGAGGCGGATCCGAACGTGCTGACCTGCGGCTCGCCGGCACCGGCCGGGAGGCTGACCCCTGCGACCACGTCCTTGACCTCGGTCTTCTTCTTATCCAGATCGATCCCTTGGTTAAATTCGATAATGACCGAAGAGAACGAACCCGACGAAGTGGACGAGACGTTCTTGACGTCCGCCAGATTGGACACTGCCTCTTCAAGCGGCTTCGTCACATCCTCCATCACGTCCTGCGGCGACGCCTGGTACGTACTCGACACCGACACGACCGGGAACGAAATGTCCGGGAAGTTCTCGATCTTGAGCGTCGAGGTCGAATACAGCCCGCCGCCGAACAGGAGCGCGATGATGATGATGACGGCCGAAACATTTTTCATGGAAAAATCGGTCAATCGGGACATGGATTCCTCTCCTTCTATAGTCTCTAAACCATAATGTAATAGAGGAATGTGAACTGGATGTGAACCGATTGGGATTTTATGGGATATAAAATGGTTGTACGCGGGAGTGCGCCGGATTGGAGCTCGGAAGAGGGATTCAGGCAAGGACCAACTATTGGCATCATCAGTGCAGGATGTTATAATAATTGTTACATACATCATTTAGGTTAAGGGCAATGCTTCTCTTACAAGAGACAACCCCGCTAATTTAGCGGGGTTGTTTTTTTATTATCCACTATTTTTTCCGGGAGGCAATCACAATGACCGTAATCGAGCAATCGAAGCAGACGAAAACCGTTCTGACGAAAACCGACCTGATCCGCCAATGGAAAAGCTGCGGCCTGGGGGAAGGACAAACCGTTCTTGCCCATACATCGCTAAGCAAGCTTGGCTATGTCGTTGGCGGAGCCGAAACGCTCATTCGCTCGCTGCTTGAAGTCGTCGGAGAAGAGGGCACCGTCATGATGCCATCCCAGACATGGAAAAATCTTGACCCTGACACAGGCGTGCATTGGGAAGCGCCTGCCGAAGCCTGGCCAGCCATACGGGAGCACTGGCCGGCTTACGACAAGAACATTACTCCCGCTGTCGGTATGGGGGCGGCGGCCGAGATGCTTCGCAAATGGCCGGGGGCGCACAGATCCGATCACCCTGCCCGTTCCTTTGCAGCCGTAGGCAGGTATGCCGAGCACCTGACCGCACATCATGATCTACGCAATATTTTCGGGGAAGGCTCCCCTCTCGATAAGCTGTATCATCTAAACGGCCGAGTGCTGTTAATCGGTGTCGGTTATGATAAAAACACTTCCCTGCATTTGGCGGAAACGCGGGCTCGCTTCCCAGGGAAGAGGTACGCGAACGAAAGCAGCGCCATACTGGTTAACGGCAGCCGGAAATGGGTTGCCTACGCCACTCAGGTGATGGACGACAGCGACTTCGTTCGGCTAGGCAGAGAGTACGAGCTGGCCCGCAATATCCCGGTTTATCAAGTTGGCGACGCCGAGGTTCGTTTGATCGAGCAACGGCCGTTCGTCGATTGGGCCACAGCGTGGATGGAGCAGAACCGGCGCTAGGCTTCGCCGGAGCCGAAGGCTTGCCCTGACCCGCCGCCCGCAGACATCGATCTGCTCGGCAGCGTTACGATAACGCTAGTGCCCCGGCCCGGCTCGCTCTCCACACGCACCTCGCCGTCGTGAAGATCAACGATCCGCTTCACAATCGCAAGTCCGAGCCCGCTTCCGCTGGCAATGATCCCCTCGCTGCTGCCGTCGCTGCTTACAACGCCGCCGCTGCCGTCGTCACCGCGACCGCCGTCGTCGCTCTCCGGCCCGCGCCGGTGCGACTTGTCCGCCTTGAAAAACCGTTCAAACATGCGCCGGCGGTCTTCCTCCGCGATCCCGATCCCGGTATCGCGGATGGTGACGACGACGTCCTTGACCCGCAGCTCCAGCAATATAGCGATTTCGCCGCCGGGAGGCGTAAATTTGATGCTGTTGTGAAGCAGGTTTTGCCATACTTGACTGAGCAATTCCTCGTCTCCGACGTACGTCACCCTTGGCAGCTCCGTGACCAGGTCCAGCCGTCCGGCCGTCAGCAGCGGTTCGAGCGCCACCGCCGACCTGCCGAGCTGCCGGTCCAGGCGGAACGCCGCCGGCTGGAACGGATGCCGCTGCGAATCCAGCGACGCCAGCCGCAGCAAATTTTCGCTCAAACGGGACAAGCGGCGGCTCTCCCCTTCGATAATGCCCAAATACCGCTGACGCTCCTTTTCCCCCAGCGTATCGGAACGAAGAATCGACACAAAGCCCGCAATCGAGGCGAGCGGCGACTGGATCTCATGCGACACATTCGAAACGAATTCCTGCCGCATCTCTTCCAGCTGCTTCAGCTCCCCGGCCATCGACTGGAAGCTTGCCGACAAGACGCCGAGCTCATCCTTGCGCCGTGTCTCCAGCCGGATATCATACTCGCCGCGGGCAATCCGTTTCGTCGCCGTCGTCAGCTCCCGGATCGGCTTCACCAAATAGCGGGCGACCAGGATAATGAGCAGGCTCCCGAAGCCTAAAGCAATCAGCAGCAGCGTCCGCATCATCTCATCGAAATTCGTCACTTCATGCGCGTAATCCGGATGAAACACGAGATACACGGCCTGCTCACCCGTCTGCAGAGGAACGCCAAAATAAATATTGCGAACATTAGGCAGAAATCCCCGCGATCTGAACTGGGTCTTTCCCCCGGCCTTTTCGGCCAGCTCCAGCGCAACGGCCTCCTCGCCCGAGTCTTGGCCATAGCGCGCGATTAAGCGTCCCTGCCCGTCGAACATCCAGATCGTGAAATGCTGCGTCCGCGCGATATCGCCGATGAACGCTTCCCTCTCCTCCGGGGATAACCGGTTCAGCACACTCGACATTACATTCCCGTTAGCGGATATGCCCTGCTGCACGGATGCGGCGATCCGATCCTTATACAAGGCCGTAGTCACGAAAAACGACGCCGCCAGCCCCCCGATCACAGCCGCAATGAAGCTCAGCACGAGCTTCAAATAAATCGTTCGAATCATTCGCCCGTCAGCTCCAATCGGTACCCGAGGCCGCGCACCGTTGCGATGCGGAACTGATCCGTACATTCCTCGAACCGTTCCCGCAGCCGCTTGATATGCACATCCACCGTTCGTTCGTCGCCGTCGTGATCGATGCCCCATACCGCCTCTATCAACTGATCCCGCATGAAAATTTGACCCGGATAGCTCGCCAGCTGATACAGCAAATCGAACTCCTTCAGCGGCAGCGTCCATGTCTTCGTCCCGTCGGTAACGCTGCGCTTCAGCTTGTCGAGGCGAAGACGGCCGAGGCGAATCATTTTCTCGGCGGCGATCTTGTACCTGCGCAGCAGCGCCTTCACCCGCACAATCAGCTCCTGAGGATCGAACGGCTTCACCAAATAATCGTCCGTACCGAGGCCGAAGCCCTTCACCTTCTGGCTCGTTTCGCTCTTCGCAGTTACCATCAGCAGCGGCAGGTCGGCGTACAGCCGGCGCAGCTCGCGGCACAGCTCCCAGCCATCCATCACCGGCATCATAATATCGAGCACCACAAGGTCCGCCGGTGACCGCTCCATCTCCTCCAGCGCCTCGCGGCCGTTGTCCGCCTCCCGTACGGCGAAGCCCTCGCGCCGCAGCAGCACCGCCATCATTTCCCGCAAATTCGCATCGTCGTCGACTACCAAAATACTGGCCATTGCGCTTGACCCTCCGTACCCCGAATCCGTCCTTTATTCGAGCGGACTTCCGGCTGCAGCCGGAAGCTCCACATAGAACACGCTTCCCGCCCCCTCCGTGCTTTCCACCCACAGCTTGCCTTGATGAGCGTCCACAATCGACTTCGTGATCGACAAGCCCAGACCCGCTCCTCCGCTCCGGCGGGTACGGGACGAATCGCTGCGATAGAACCGGTCGAAAATACGCGGCACATGCTCCGCCGGAATGCCGGCCCCGTTGTCGCGCACGCTCAGCAGCACACCGTCCCCGTCCCGCGCCCGGCGGAGCGTCAGCGCAATCCGGCCGCTCTCCGCATCCGTATGCTGTACCGCGTTATGGAACAGGTTAAGCACGACTTGCTTGATTTTGTCCTTGTCGAACCGGCACTGCCCGCGATCTTCCAGCTCTATGATAACCTCGCGTTGTGCCGCGAGCAGGCGCAGCTGGGGCTCCATCTCGTGCAGCACCTCGCCCAGCCGCCCCTCCTTCAGCTCGATCTCCGGCGTCCGGTCCAGCTTGGCGAGCAGCAGCAGGTCCTGCACCAGCTTGTTAATGCGCTCCGATTCTCCATACATGCTCGTCAGCGCCCGCTTCAGCTGCTCCGGCTGATGCATCGCCCCGCGCAGCAAGATTTCCAAAAAGCCGTGAATCGACGTCAGCGGCGTACGCAGCTCGTGCGAAGCATCGGCGACGAACCGCCGGGCCCGCTCCTTCGCTTCCCGTTCCGCTTCGAACGACGTCTCGATCCGCTCCAGCATGCCGTTGAACGACACCGCCAGCCGGTCGACCTCGATTTGCCCCTGCTGCGCAGGAAACCGTTCGTCCAAATTGCCCGCATCGATCCGTTCCACGGTCTGCACCATTTTGGAGAGCGGCACCAGCGTGCGCCGCAGCACCGGCAGAAACGCCAGCATCCCGCCCGCCAGCGCCAACACCGACAGACCCAGGAAAATAAACAGCTGCCGCAAGAGCACATCGTTCATCAACCGGGTATCCACGGCCACCTGCACAACGCCAAACAATCGGCCCCGCTGCTCCAGCGCCTGAAGAACGACGAGCTGCCCGTGGTTGCGGCTATCCTTCTCAATGAAGTAATTCAGCTTGCGTCCTTCTTTCAGCGCTTGCTCGTACCGCTGCTGCGACAGCTCCGGCGGCGGCGAATCGGTGAACGGGTTGTTGGCCAGCACAACCTTCCCTTCATTCGCAGCACCGACAAACAGGACACTGGAATCCGGGAAAAATATCGTCGGCTGGCGCGGTACGCCATACCCTCCTCCGGGACCGCCCCCGGGGCCGGGTCCTGCTCCGCCATTGCCGCCGTTCGGTCCGTCGCCATCGCCGGGACCGCGCAGCATTCCGCCGAAGCGGCTTTCCGTACCGCCGGAATTACCGATAATGGCAGCCAGCCACTGCTCGCGGCCGATCGACACAATTTGGCTTTGCACACTTTGCGCACGATTCCGGTACATAAAATCACGCATGAGAACATATTGAAACACGCCGATAAACAGCAGCAGCACCGCCAGCACAAGCAGCGAACGCGACAAAAGCTGCATCCGCAGAGAACGCGGCCGGGAACGCCGCCGCCCGATCATGACAAATCCACCCGATACCCGGCTCCGCGCAGCGTACGGATCACCTTGTGCTCTTTATCGCCAAGCTTCTCGCGAAGAGAGCGAATGTAGACCTCGACGATATTTTCCTCGCCGCCAAAATCGTAGCCCCACACCTTATCGAGAATCATCGACTTGCTGAGGACGAGCCCATGGTTAATGACCATAAACTTCAGCAGCTCGTATTCCGTCGGAGACAGCTCCAGCACCCGGTCCATATAGCTGATTTCCTTGCGCCGGTCATCCACGCGGAACGGGCCGATCGCATGCTCCTCGAGCAGATTCGGGAATTGATTGCGGATCCGCGCCTGAATGCGCGCCAGCAGCTCCTCGAAGGAGAACGGCTTGGCCATATAATCGTCGGCTCCCAGCGTCAGGCCCCGCACGCGGTCGTCGACCTCGTCGCGCGCCGTCAGCATAATGACGGCAATGCTGCCGAGCTTCTTCAGCATCCGGCACACTTCAAATCCGTCCATCCCCGGCATCATCACGTCCAGAATCGCCACATGCGGCTGGAACTGCTTGGCCATCGTGAATGCGGTCATTCCGTCCGGCGCCGTCTGCACGTCATAGCCTTCATTTAATAAACCCAACTCGAGAAATTGTAAAATGTTCGGCTCGTCGTCAACGAGCAAGATGCGAATTCCTTTAGTCGGTGTCGCCATTTCGAGTAAGCCCCCTATAATCAACGGTTGTCGTATATACGTAAGTATGCCTCGCCGTACTGAAACGCCGCTGAGCCCAGCCTGAACGCCCGCTGAATGTCTCTCGCAATGCGGCGCCCAGCTTTATTTTCAGCGAATCTTCAGCCCGCGGTCAAGGATGATTCAGCTACGGCATCCATAATGGAACCATAGCATGAACAAACAGGGGAGGCAAACACCGATGAAACGAAATCCATGGCTGAAATGGCAGATCGGCTCAGCGGCAGCGATCGGCATCGCCGTTCTATTTAACGAAGTGAAATCCAGCAGCGTTTATGCGAATGCGGTCGAGTCCCATGCCGGCACCGCAGCGAATGCGCCCCAGGCCGCCGTCCAGTCTACCGATCCGATTACGAACGGTGCCGGAACCGAAGGCAGCTTGGCGGCGCCTCGGCGCGAAGGCGGGCGGCGCCAGGCCGGCAGCATGCGGCATGGGGGGAGCGGGCAGGGCAGCGCCGGCGGCACAGCCCCGGCTGCTCCCGGCGACGGCAGCGTCACAAGCCCGGCGCCCGCAATGCCTGGTGACAGTGGCAGCACTAGCGGCAGCGGCCGTAGTAGCGGCAATGGCAGCAGCAGCGGGTCCACATTCCAGCAAGCTCCAAGCAGCCAGGACGCGCAGCCGGCCGTACCCGGCACAAGAACGCAAACGAGGACGACCAGATCGTAACAACCGCATCACGAAAGGAGGAACTACCCGATGATGGAACCCGATACAGATCACCAGCTTCGCTCCTTGTCGATCCGCGCCATGAACACGCACATCGAAGTGCTGTGCAGGACGGACGCAGAAACGATGAACCTCGTCCAAGAAACGGCGGACGATTGGTTCGCCCAAGTGGAGGAACGCTTCAGCCGGTTCTTGCCGGAGAGCGAGCTGCAGTTCCTGAACCTGCAAGCCGGCGAGCACTGCCTCGTATCTGATGTCATGTTCGAGGTGCTGCAGCTGGCCGAAGCGTACCGCCAGCAGACGAACGGCGCTTTTCATCCGCTGCTGCTTCATCCGCTCGAACGGCTTGGTTATAACGTCTCGTTCGAGCGGCTCCGGGAGCGGACGGAGTACCGGGTGCCTCCGGCACAAGATGCTGTGCAGCCTTCCGCCGGCATCGAGCTGAACACGGTAATGAAATCCGCCCGCCTTCCAAGAGGCACCCGCCTCGATCTGGGCGGCATCGTGAAGGGCTGGGCGGCCGGGAAGCTGGCCGGCTACTTGCGCGACCGGCTCGAGATCGGCGCCGGGGTCGTGAATGTCGGCGGAGATTTGGCCTCCTGGTGCCCCTCCGAGGATGAAGGCGAGCCGTGGTTTATCGGCATCGAGAACCCGTGGGAGCCGCACCGGGACACCGGCGTCCTGGCGCTTCGCAGCGGTGCTGCCGCAACATCGAGCACGTTGGGCCGCTCATGGACGACCGATCGGGGGATCATGCATCACCTGATCGATCCGCGAACAGGCATGTCCGCCGCCAGCCGCGTCGTCCAATGCACCGTTGCGGGCCCCGATGCGGCGGCATGCGAAGCTTGGTCGAAAGCGCTGTGCGTCCTTGGCCTTACGGAAGGGCTCCAGCTGATGCGAACCCGAACGCGGCAGTATGAGGCCGTCATCTTCACGGAAGACCGGCACATCATCGGCTTCGGCGATTCAAGCTCCTTCGGCGACAGATGGCTTCATATTCCTATCGATAAATTTGAAAGCAGGTGAACCTTATGCTCGACTGGCTGGCAAACGCACCTACGTGGTACATCATTCGCTATCTCGGCATCATCTCTTACATGTTGCTGACGGCCGGCCTATGTCTGGGTATCGTATACGGGTTTCCCCATTGGAACGGCAAAACCAAGGCCAGCCTGTACAAGCTTCATACCTGGCTCACGAACGGCGGCACTGCAATCGGACTGCTGCACGGCGTCGCGCCGGTCATCGATACGTACATGCCGTTCGACTGGAGCGGGGTGCTCATTCCGTTCACCGCCGCACACCGACCGGTGCTGACCGGGCTGGGCACTTTAGCGGGCTACGGACTGCTGATCCTGATCTTCACGTCGGATATCAAGACGCGCCTCGGCAAGAAGCTGTGGCTGGCCATTCATCTAAGCGCGTATCCGGTATTCGCGATGGCGTTCATTCACGGCTTTTTCCTTGGCACGGACTCGGCAAGCCCCGGCATTCGCATCATGTATGTGACTTCCATTGCCGCCGTGCTGGCCTTAACGGCCGCCCGCGGCCTCGCTCGCAGGAAGCCGCGGCAGGAGCTCATTTCCGCCGGAGGCAAGAGCCGCTGAGCCTGCAGGGTAAACAGCCCCTTAACGAACAAAAGTACATTCACATGAACCGTTCCGGACCTTGACGGCCGGCGACCCGTGTGGATGTACTTTTTCATTTCAACCATTATAGCTGGACTTCAGCAGCATGCGCCCGTTTTGCAAATCTGCTTCTCCAGCATCTCCTGCAAGGACGGCACGTGCCTCAGCACCTCGAGTACATAAGGCACATTCTCCGCCGCAAGGTGATAATACATCCATTGACCGCGCCGCTCCTCCCGGACTAACCCGCCGGACCGCAGCTTGCGCAGATGCTGGCTGATGGCAGGCTGAGACATGCCCAGCAGTTCAACAATATCGCAAACGCACAGCGAACGCTCGCGCAGCAGTCCAAGGATCGTCAGGCGCGTCTTGTCCCCGAGAAGCTTGAAGGTCTCGGCCATCTCATGTATACGATCCATATCGGCACCTCTTTTCATACATTCATTATAAAGAACAATCGGGCATGATAAAACTGTCCGTTCCCACACATACTGACGGTAACTGGCAGAAAGGAGTTGCAACCTATATGGAGCATCTTGTTTTAGGCCGGGTCGGCATCGCCATCCGGAATGAGGACGCCCGCGGCGAAGACATATACCGGATTTCCGGCGGTTGGCAGGACGCGGAAGCCACCCGGCAGCTGCTGGGGAGCCTCGAGGAACCGGAGCGCTATGCAGTCGATCAGGAGGAATCCGGCGTACATGTATATACGAAGCAGCCTGATGCCGCCGTTGACCTCGCTATGCTGCTGAACCGGCAGCAGGGCGTCTCCGTCAGCGAAGCCGATGCGGAGCAAGTCCGCGAACAGCTGATCCGCATGCAGCAAGGCACACAGCACTCGGACCCTGTTCCGCCGCAAGCCCTGCAGGAGCATTAACTTCCCCGCGAACAATCGTGCTTTCTCCCCATGCCGAGTCACGTTCGGCTCCCGCCAAGCTTCGTGACTCGACATGGGAACAGAGCAGCTACTCCGCCGCTTCCGTCCCCGGTATACTGAATATCGGCCCCGAGACCGGAATCCGCCAAGCTATGCAAGTTCACGTTCGCTCCTTGCGTAACCGTGCAAGCAAGATCCGCAAAGAAACTGCAGCTCCACCATCTTCCAGCTCTACACTTCACTCAGCAGCTCACGTTCCGATCCGGCATTCCGCCATCTCGGCCGCCCCGGAGATCAAGGGTTATTTTACCGGCGTCAGCACGCCCTAAGCCCCTCCGCTTCATCTTCAGCCTAGTAGGAGGTATTCGAATGTCGATGCTTCGTTTTCTGTCAAAGCGAGCGATCCCGCTCCTGCTTATTCCCGCCTTGGTCCTTGGCATCGCCGTCTTGCCCGCGAGCACGCCGTCCGTGCACGCCATGCTGCCCCGGGACGAGGGCGACTATCCGACGGATCCCGACGATCCGCCGCCGAAGACCCCTACGACAACCCCCGGCGACGCGGACCGGGACGGCATCCAGGACACTCTCGAGGACAGCCTGATGCTGAAATTCGCCCCGGTCGTCTCCTTGCACCGGGACGAAACAAGTCTGCCCGCCAATGTTGACTGGTATTTGAGCCGGGTGGCCCTGCGCTTTCATCACGATGGCGGATGCAGCGACGACGCCATCCTCGGGCTCGGCTCCGTCACGCAATCCAACCTGTCCCAGCAATCTCACAGCACGAAGGGAGGCTGGCCGTTCTGCTCTCATAACGACGACCTCGTACGCTCCAGTCAGTCGCGGAATACGTTCTCCGACGAAGGATTTTTCCTGCAGCCGCCGAATACGAACGGCTTCGACAGCACCGTTCATCGCGGCTCCTCGAATCCCGCGGATTGGAAAGCTTACGCTCACGTCAAGAAGAGCTCCTACTTGTCCGGAGGCTATGACATCCAGTACTGGTTCTTCTACCCTTATAACGATTCTCCGGAAGTAGCGGGCATCGACTTAAACCATGAGGGCGATTGGGAACATATTACGGTTACGGTTTACGGCAACGAGACGTTTCACTCCGCGTATTATGCAGCGCACGATAACGAAGGCAAGCGGTATGACAAGGCTCAGCTGATTTTCGCCAATCACAGCGGTACGGTCGGCTCCGATCAGCAGAAGCTGACCGGCGAATACACGCATCCTGTCGTCTATTCCGCGATCGGCTCGCATGCGAGCTATAACAACGTCGGAAGTCATTACCGGGGCACCGTGCTTCCTTCCGATCAGACGCTATGGGGCAAACAATGGGTAACGCGAAACAATGTCGTCAACGTCGGCGAAGCGGGATATCCGCTTAACAATCAGCGTTTTATCCTGTACGGCGGCTTGTGGGGCGAGCTCGGGGAAACAACCGCGTCCACCGGACCGAAGGGCCCTGCGTTCCAATCCTACTGGACGTCTTGGTAATATCGTGCGGCAAAACAAGCAGGCCGAGGTCTCAACCCCCGTTGAGTTCGGCCTTTCTCTTATTGTAAAGCTTGATTCAAGTCCTCCAGCAGCTCCTCCAC
The DNA here is from genome assembly GCF_042432825.1 of Paenibacillus chartarius. Taxonomy (NCBI): domain Bacteria; kingdom Bacillati; phylum Bacillota; class Bacilli; order Caryophanales; family Paenibacillaceae; genus Paenibacillus; species Paenibacillus chartarius. The sequence goes on from NZ_JBHLWN010000082.1 coordinate 26,455, forward strand.
CGGCTCCAGGCCCACGGAGATACGGATAAGCCCTTGCCCGATACCTTCCGCTGCGAGCTGTGCGGCATTATCTCCGTAATTCGGCGACATCGCCAAGCTCTCGTAGGAGCCCCAAGAGAAACCGATCCGGAACACCTTGAGCCGGTTCAGCACCTTCTTCACGGATTCGTAAGAAGCCTCCTTCAGCTCGAAGCCGAGCAGTCCCGTCGTCCAGCGCATCTGCTGCAAGCCCAGCTCATATTGAGGATGCGAATGCAGTCCGGGATAGCGGACGACAGCGACCGCCGGGTGATCCTCGAGGAACTGCGCCACCTTCATGCCGCCGTCGCGATGCGCCTGCAGCCGCACCGGAAGCGTCCGCAGTCCGCGCAGCAGCATCCGCGCCTCGAGCGGCGCGAGCGCGGCACCGAGCAGCAAATATTCATGATCGAACAGCTTCCGGATGAACGCTTCGCCGCCGATCACGGCGCCTCCGAGAAAATCGCTGTGACCGCCCATATACTTGGAGGCGGAATGAACGACGATATCGATGCCAAGCTCCAGCGGCTTCTGCAGCAGCGGCGTCGCCCACGTGTTATCGACGATCGTCGTGACCCGGCGCGACTTCGCAAGCTCCGCGACACGCCTCAAATCGACCAGCTCGAACGTCAGCGACGTCGGGCTTTCCATAACAATCACCTTGGTCCCGGGCTGAATCGTCCGTTCGATCTCATCGACGTTCGTCGTTCGGGTGATGGAATGCGTCACGCCGAACCGCTCGATATATGCGAGCAGCTTCTTCGTTTCCTCGTACAGATGACCGACGCCGATTACATGATCGCCGTTTTGCACGCAGCTGAGCAGCGCCGCCGCCATAGCCCCGATACCCGAAGCGAAACATTTGCAGCGCTCGCCCCGCTCCAGCATCGCCAGCTTCCGTTCTACGATCTGCACCGTCGGATTCGTGCCTCGCCAGTATACATAACGTTCGCTTTCATTGCGGTGCGCCTGAACGAATTCTTCGAACGTCGGGAACACAAAATGGGTGTTTTCGAAAATCGGCGGCACGCTCGCCCCCTCGTATCGCTCCGCATCCTCACCGCTATGCAAACAAATATGAATATCCTGCGACCATGCGTCCACGTCTAAAGGCCTCCCAAACTGATACAGTTATTCCTTTAGTTTTCGTCCATTTCGCGCAAATTATTCCATGCTACTCCCGTATAATCGAAGGATCGGCCGGGACAACCTAATGAAATCATGACGAAATGCTGCCGAGGAAGGAGGCTGGCGGAACGATGCCCAACGAGCAAATCACTCCGGAAACGGACGGTGACATCACAACGCTGTACGAGGATACCGGCGAACACGATCGGACCGGCGGTGTCATCGACACCACCGACCGGGTCGAAATCGGCAACCAGGAAGAAGAACAACCGTAACCGGTACAATGGCGCCGTCCCGAGTTGAACCAAGCTCGGAACGGCGCCATTTGCATCAAGCTGCATGCTGCGCCCGCCGTAAGCTTCGTATTGAAGCTGCTCCCGGGGGGCGGCTGCTTTCGGGGATTCCCCGCCGCAGGCGCCGTCGCTCGCCGGGTTTATCCCGGGAGCCGGCTTTAACGGCGGGATGTGCGGTTTGAAAGGTAGGTTTCTTTATCGTATGCGGCTGTAAGCCGGAGCCCTTCGGACGCGAGCCGGTACAATCGCACATCCGGCGACGAAACCGACATCGCTTCGAAGACACCTTCTTCCGTCACGGTGACGGAGTCCGCCTTCAGCGGTTCATTCAGTTCGGCTCGAAGCACGGCGCCGTCGACGTTCTGCTTGTACAATACGATAGCGGGGTTCGTTCCGCCGGAAGCGATAACTTCACGCTTTCCGTCCCCGTCGACGTCAAGCTCGGCGGCATGTCCTTCTTCAACAAGCAACTCCAGCTTGGGCGGCTGCCCCTCATCCCAAGCGATGTATCGGGTCACGGCAGCGGCGGCGCCTACGGCACCTCGGATTCGAATCATCCTCTTCCCGAACAAAGTGAGGCTATCCGCTTCGACACCCTCTAAATAGACGGAGCCGGCAACAGGCCCAAGCTCTGCCGCCATACCATCCTTAAGACTCAATACGCCGTATACATGGTCCTTATCTTCCGGATGTTCATACAAGTACACAGCTGCCCCCAGGCCCTCCAGCGTCAGCTCGCGCACCATCGCCACACCATGCTGAAGGTCGCTTGTGCGGGCAGGCGGCAAAGGTGCCGGAGAAGGAGCTTCGACCCAGCGGAGTGGAATTACGGATTCCGCGGTCGCCGGTTTGACTGGAGCTGCCGGTTGCTGCGGTACCGATGAAAGCGTTGCCGGTGATTCTGCCGGCGAAGTTAATGCTGCTGCCATCGGCGGGATCTCTTCCGGCCCCTTCCCATGTTCCGGCACAGCCGGAGAAGCTGCGCAGCCCGCCGCGAGAAGCAATATCAAATGCCATGTACAATGACGAAATCTCATCATGTATCGTCCTTTCAGGCGTATCCTGCTCTCCTCCAGACGTACAAATAAGGGGCAGGGTTGCACGTTCCGTTCATGCCCCAACCGGCTGCTGCGGACTGTCAATTTATGTATAGCTACACGAGGTTTCTGCATAGTAAAAGAAGGCCGGCAGAAGCCGGCCTTCCCAATTGGCGGCCATCTGGATTAGCACCAGAAAGTGCGGCTAACGATTACGAGCAGAATGAACAGAACCAGAATTGCTGCCGTCGAAGTGAAAACGCCACCGATACCTGCACCTGCTGCAGCTGCTGCCGTTGCGAATGCCATCGTGGAAGCCCCCTTTTCCTAAGGAAGTGCACTTACGATAACAATGTATGACGTCCGTTAATCGCTTGACTGGTCATCTGCCCGGTTAGGACGCATAAAACACCAAAAAACCGACCCATTCAGGTCGGTCTCTTCGCATGTATCGTATCGAATCAGGCCGGTTCAGCCAAATGCTCGTCAATCCGTTTAAACGCATAGCCTTGCTTGGACGCTTCCTCGAGAAACTCCCGCAGCGCTTGCAGCATGTGAGCCGGTGCGTCCCGATCGGCCCCGAACGTCTGCCCGCTGTCGTGCAGGACGATCACGTCGCCGTTCTTCAGCTTCTTCAGCAGCTGCTGCTTGATACGCTCCGACCCGCCGCGGCTAACCCAATCGCCGACAATAAGGGACCACAGTACGACGCGAAACTTCCGGAACAAGAAAAAATCGAACAAGTTGAACACGCCCCAAGGCGGCCGATAATGAATCGGCTTGACGCCGATGATCCGCTCGATCGTGCGAATCGAATCGCGCAGCTGGCCGCGTACCTTCCACGGGCTCATGAGCCCGTTCGTGTGGTGCACGTAGTTATGAACGCCGACCAGGTGTCCTTCCTGATGCATGCGCCGGATCAGCTCCGGATGCTTCTCCGCCTTAGAACCCAAGACGAAGAACGTGGCCTTCACGTTGTACTGCTGCAGCAGATCGAGCAGCTGCGGCGTGTACTGCGGGTCCGGTCCGTCATCGAACGTCAGCGCAACGCCTTGCTGGCCGCTCGCCTCTTTGTATGCACCCAAGCCGAACACGCGAATCAGAATAGTAGGAATAATGGTATAAATGCTTAGTACGATTAATGAAAAAAAGAATAAATCGTCCAAACCCCTCACTCCCTTCATTAGCCCGCACACCGCGCCGCAAAGCGCTGCGGGCGGGGGCGGACTTCATTTTCACAAAGCTTAACCGGAGGCCTTCTGCTTCCGCTTCTTGGCCATCCAATTGATTGCGCCGAGCACGAGGAAGATCGCGCCGCCGATCGCTCCCCAAATCAGCGAGCCGTGCCGAAGCCCCTCGAACAGCCCCGCGAATGCGATCGTGTACGGAATGAGGCCGACTGCCGACGTCCACGTGTACGTCCACATGTTGACCTTCAGCAGTCCCGCGGCATAATTGACAAAATGATACGGCACCAGCGGCAGGAACCGGATGATCAGCAGCCCGAGCGTCTCCCGCTTGTGGAGCCACTCTTCGACTTTGATTTTGTATGGTTCCAGCATGTCTCCGAAGAGAGGCTTCGCCAGCCACTTGCTCAAATACAACCCGCCGAGCGCTCCGATTACGCCCCCGATGAACGAATAGAAGCCGCCCCATAACGGTCCGTAAATTTCCATGAGAGCAATAGTCGTGAACTCGCCGGGCACCGGCAGCACATTGACCAGCGCCTGTACGGCAATACCGACGACGATGCCCGTCAGCCCGTAATCCCGAATTAAAGCCATAAGCCGCTGTGCTTCCCCGATATGAAGCAAATATGCATAATACACACAGGACCCTATAATCAACAGCAGCCCGATCCCGCTGATCCAGCGTAAATTGCGCTGCTTCGGCACTTCCATTCCCTTCACCTCAATCATAGGTTCCCTAAGCGCCCATGCGCTTTATACCGATGCCAGCTTCTCCCTCTCCAAGGACACCATGGACAGCACGTCCTTCACGATCAGGTCGGCCGCATCGCCCTTATGGACCGCGGCCATCCGGGATTTCATCCCATACGCCACGGCCGAGTCCGAAAGGAAGCGATGCAGCTGCTCCTCCAGCTCATGGATGTTCGCCGCCACATGGGCCATCCCCATCTCGGCAAAATACTTCGCGTTCTCCTTCTCCTGGCCGGCGAACGGCTTATAAATGAACACCGGCAGCTTCAGCGCCAGCGCCTCCGACAGCGTAATGCCTCCCGCCTTCGTAACTATGCAGGTGGAGAGCGCCATCAGCTCGTGAATATGCTCCACATAGCCGAATACATGAACGCCTTCATTGCCGGCGAACAGCTGCTTCAGCTTATTTTCCATCTTTTGGTTGCGCCCGCAGACGATCGCAACGTCGCAATGGTCCTGATGCCGCAGCCTGTCGGCCAGCTCCTCGATATGATGAAGCACACCGTACGAGCCGGCCGATATGAGCACAAGCCGCTTGGACGGGTTCCAGCCCGGGAGGTACCGGCAGCCGGAAGCACTCGCTTCCAGAAACGCCGGCCGAATCGGAATGCCCGTTACTTTAACCCGCTCTGCCGTCGCCGCCCGCTTGAGCAGCAGCTCGGTCTTCAGCTCTTCCGTCGCCACGTAGTAGCGATCCGTATCGGGATGCGTCCAGCGCATGTGCAGTGCGTAATCCGTAATGACTACGCAAGCCGGAATCCCGAGCTCGCGCCCGATATCCGCAGCCGCGCCGAACGGGAACGTGGAGATGATGACGTCCGGGCGGGTCTGCTCGATGAGCGCCTTCAGCTTTCTTTTGCCAAGATAATTGAAATATTTGCCGATCGAGCCGTCCGTCCGCGTATCCCGCGTGACATAATAGCTCCACCCGTAATAGTCGAGGCCGTATTGCGAAGTTACCGTGCTCTTCAAATACAGCTTGGTCGAAATCGAATTGAGCAGCGGATGCGCTTCCTTCATCAAATCGACGATCTGCACGTTCTTAATCCCATATTGTGCGAGCCGCTGTTTCAGTGCATTGGATACTTGAAGATGGCCGTCCCCGTAACTTGCTGTCAGAATCATGACGTGTGGATTCCACACGGGCAATCCTCCCTTGTCTCAGTAAGAATGGCATTCCTTGCAACTATCTACGCACATGCTCGTTCTTTTGTTGCATCAATTGCTTCGCGGAGATAGCGAGCAGTTTCGGCTCGAAGCGCACCTTGCTCGTCTGCGACCGCTCTTTGCCTTCCGGATGAATAACATACAATAAGGCCGTTAAATATATCTGGGTCATCATGCGAAACATACCCGCCGGCAAATCCAGCACGGTAAAGCCGAGCCGCTGCGTCCCCCGGTGAATCATCGTAATGCCGTAGACACCCTTCGCGCCGGCAAACTCCGGCTCCGTCTCCATTCTCTCGGCAATGACGGGCAAAATATGCTTCGTATCGTGAATGAGTCGGGCCGCCAGCTGTACGATCGAAGGCAGCTCGACGCCCAAACCGACCAGCATCCGATTGTTGAAGTGGAGCTCAACCACCTTATCGCCCGAAACGATCCGTTCATGATCGGGAAAAACGATATCCTGCCCCTTATACTTACATACCCGATAATAAAACAACGGACTCGCCGAATCGATAGGCTTTACTCCAAACCATGTATGGAACAAGCGCTCCCATGTCAGCCACGCCCCTACCATCCATCGTTTGCGTCTGCTCAGCTTGACGTGCATGTCCGTTCCCATCCTCTTCGAAGGTATTCGCCAGTGCAAGCATCCAACACGACTATTATATCTGTATTTAACGCTGAAAGGAATTCATTCCCTTAATCTTAAGAAAATGATAAGATAAGCTCCTGTTCGAAGCTTTCTCCACAAAGCATGACCCTGCGCAAGAAGAAGCTAACCACGCCAAGCAGAGCGAGTATTTCGCCAAGCGAAATGTTGAAGCTCTGAAGCGGTAAGATACGCTCTTTGACCCGGAGCCTTTCCACAGACAAATAACGCCCCGGCCCAGGCGGCCGGAGCGTCATTAAAGGCACTGCGTATATCGCGATTCCTTCATCGGCTTGCTGCATTAAATACCGGCGCCCTCTTCGTTGAAGGAGCGCTTCTCCGCCTGCTCGGAATCGTACAGACTCTTCAGGCCGATCAGCGAAACGAGCACGCCGACCATGACGACGATCAAATACGGAGCCGGTTCGACGAGCAGCTTCACAAGAGTGAAGGAGACGACCATCGAAAGCAGCGGGGAAACGAGCCATACCTTCAAGATCTTCGTCACGATCCCCTTCTGCCACAGCCGGAACCCGTGATCCGCCGATCCGATGCCGAGTATCGCCGTTGTCGTAATCTGCGTCAGCGGAACCGGCATGCCGAGCAGCGAGGAAATAATGACAAGCGTTCCTCCGGTACCGGAAATCGTAATGCCTTGCAGCAGCGACATCTTTGTAATCTTCTTCCCGTTCGTCTCCAGCACCCGGCCGCCCAGCAGCAGCGCACCGGCCGCTACGAACAAGCCGCCCCAGAACACGCCGCTGCCGGTACCCATCAGGCCGGCGCCGACAAGCGGTCCGACGGCGTTCGCTACGTTGTTCATCCCCGCGGAGAACGCTTCCGTAAAGCCGGCAAGCGCCACAAGCAGCATTAACGCCTTCGTCCACCAGCCTTTCCCTTCGCCCCTCCATTTCGGGTTGCTGCGTTCCAGGCGGCGAATGATGCAGCCCGCTCCCCAGGCGAAGAGGAAGGCGATCACCGGCAGGATGAACCAGAACGATACGATGACGAGAAGCTTGCTGACAAACAGCTTCTCATAGGCAACCCCTACGCCAACGACGGCGCCGACGGTCACCTCGCTGGTTGACAGCGGAATGCCGAGCAGGTTGGCCCCGAACAACGTGATCGTAGACGACAGCAAAATAATGATGACGAGATGCACCGTCAGCAAGGACGAAGGGATAATTCCCGACCCCAGCGTCTTGACCACCTCGCCGCCGCCCAAATAAGCGCCCAAGAACACACCTGCGGCCACAATGCATAAAGCGACAAGCTTGCTCTTAATCGCACCGCTGCCGTAAGCGACGCCCATCGAAGCGGCGGCACCGCTGGCGCCGATGTTCATGGCGAAGAACAGCGCAATGGCTATCGCAATCCAAGTCTCCCACACAGCTCCTTCAACCTCTCTCTCTACCCAATTGTATATCCTCATTCTACTCCGAAATCCCCACAATGACCATAGGATAACCTTGATTTTATTTCAAAATCTTATTTAGTCGGTAAAATCGCTGGTCTTGCGTATAGGGAGAAGCGTGATATCGGTCTATCTCGGTAACAGTATATTCCGTTTTGGCAGCAACGTAACTGTTCTGCCCAAATTCACTGGGGAGAGTGCCGGGGGTTCGGAGGGATCGCGTGCATGGGGGCGGCCTTGGTGTGCCGACCGAGAAAGGTGCGTGGGATGTAAGGCGCTGACCGTAAGAACTTTGGGGAGGTGGAGGTTAGCAGGTGACCGTGAGCGGCCAGTGCAGCGGAGTCGACTGACCGCAGGCGGTAGTGTTCTGAACGCGGATGGAGCATGAAGCGTGAAGCCGGCTGCCCGTCAGTCGCCCATGTATATCAGGTTGATGTCTTCAGCTGAAAATGGACGAGCGCCGTATACAGCAGCTTGCTCCGGTTCGGGTCAAACGTGACTTGGTGCTGGACGGATTTGACCTCCAGCAGGAGCGCTTTGTTTTTGTCGATCTGCTCTTCGATGATCCGCTCCAATGATTTGATATCATACGCCTCGTACAGCTCGATTTTCGTTTCCAGCTTGTCCAGGATAAAATCCATGTGGCGATCGCTCCTTATGACTTAATATGGAATGCATTATAGCACAAAGAGCCGTTCATGCTCGAAAATCAAATGTTCAATAGTGAAAGGACGATTGCATACCGGACAACGACCCGACAGTTGAAAATGCCGCAGCTTACTCTGGTTCGCCCCCGCCTCATCTCCGCCATCTTTCTTCAGTAAAACACCTGCTATGCTATGCGGAATTTCTCCGGCTAATTGCAATAGAAACGTCGGTTTTTTCCATCTTAAATGGAAAACCTCCGCCTAAAATTGCGTCAATTGACGGAAATCGTAGATTGGGCCGAAGTTAGGGGGAGTTTTTCCGTCTAGATGCCTCATTTCGGTTTTTTTGCCTGTAATTAGAGGGAGCATTTCCAGCTAGTCCACGGCCATTCCCCTCGTGCACGACAAGAGCAAGTCCCGGTTGCCTTTCCTCCGCCTTGCCCCCGCTCCATACCGCTCCGCGCCCGGAAACAAAATTCAACACCATCTTCAGTCCATTGTAATAGGGCAACAAAAAAACAGCCAGACGGTTCATCCCCGCCCAGCCGTTTTCCCCCTACCATCCAAAATCCAGCGTCTTGCCTGTTTCGCACAGCGTCTTGATATTGCTCAATATCATCCACCAATGCTTCTCGGCGTTCTCGTACGAGGCGTTGTCCGGCGACCACTGATCGTTCACCAGCGTCAGCTTCGTGCAGCCGCCCATCGTCTCCAGCGTGTATGTAATGCGCGACGTACGCGTTTCGTGGTCGGCAGCGTATGTTGCCCCCGGGTGCTCGGTCATGCTCAGCAGCTTGTTCGGCTCATAAGCGAGGATTGTGCCGTACACATGGACGACATCCGGCCCCTCCGCGCCCGGTCCGATATATTCATACGGAGCGCCCGCCTCGAAAGTGGAATGAATGACGCTGCCGAAGAACGTCTGCCGCGTACCTTCCGGCGAGACGAGAGCGTTCCAGACGGTTTCCGGCGCCGCTCCGATATAGAATTCATACTTCAAATCCCTCTGCTCCATAATTCGCGCTCCTTGTCCCTGCGGATGTGATAGTATTACTATAGCAGCCCGAGACGGAAACATATTGTAAAAACGCGACAATAGGAGCGTGAACATTGTGCATGCAAGCTCCCCTATGCCCAGCATGGGCGTACTGAAGCTGGCCGGCAGCGGGGACCGGTTTCAATTGAGCCGTGTCGCCCCTTCCCCGGAAGCAGGCCGATTCGTCCTGCATTACTGGATCGTGCGTTGGAACATTCCCGAGCCGTTCACCCATCGGCAGGAGGTCGTCCCGAACCCCTGTGTCAACCTCGTCGTCGAGCCGGGCCGAACGTTGATTTATGGCGCGGCGAAGGCCAAATATGCGAAGGAGCTTACCGGTCAAGGCTGCGTCTTCGGCGTCAAGTTCAGGCCGGGCGGCTTCTATCCGTTCTTCGGCAAACCGATGGACAGCCTGGCGGAGCGGCCGATACCGGTGTCGAACGTATTCCCGGCGGCCGGCGCCGCCCTAGAGGCCGATCTGCTGACGATGAACGATGACAATCGAATGGCGGCCTATATGGAGAACATTATTGTTCAGAGATTACCGAAGCCGGACGATAACGTCGAGCTCATTCATCAAATCATCGAGCAAGTCAAGGCCGATCACGGCCTCACGAAGGTCGATGAGCTTTGCGAGCGCTTCTTCATCCATAAGCGCAAGCTGCAGCGGCTCTTCGAGCAGTATGTCGGCGTCAGTCCCAAGTGGATCATACGGCTCTACCGGCTGCAGAACGCAGCCGAGCTGATCGATCGGGGCGAAACGCACGATTGGCTGCGGCTGTCGATGGATTTGGGGTATCATGATCAGGCTCATTTTATTAAGGAGTTTAAAGCGGTTATTGGTAAGACGCCCGAGGAATACATGAGGCAGCCGGCTGGAGGGCAAGCAAGCCATGCCTAATTTGTGGACGCACGTATTGTTCGGGGAAGCGCTGGCCGGGCGGCTCGGCTTCCGGCTCGATCTGGAGGCGGCGGGGCAGCTGAACTTGTACCGCCTTGGCTGCCAGGGACCGGACCTGCTGTTCTTCCACCGCTTCCTGCCGTGGCAGCGCGGCTCGATGACGCAGCTGGGCAGCGCTATGCACGAGCGGCATTGCGGGCCGGTGCTGATGGATTTCGCCGACAAAGCCCGGGAGCATGGAGCGGATTCGGCTCTGGCGCGCTATGTGCTCGGCTTCTTCACCCACCATGTGCTGGACCGGACGATGCATCCGTATGTGTTTTACCGCAGCGGATATCGAAAATGGGATCACCAGCGGTTCGAAGTCGCAATGGACACGCTGCTCGTGCACCGTATGCGGGGGATCGAAACGTGGCGCTTTCCGGCCTGGAAGCTCATCTACAACGGCCCTTCGCTGCCGGACAGCGTAACGGATATGCTGGCGGCGACGGCGTCCGCTTATTATCCCGAGTTAACGGGCCCCTACGACAGCTCGGATTGGCAGCAGGCATACCTCGATATGGTGCGAGCACATCGGCTGTTCCACGACCCGTCCGGCCTGAAGACGCTGCTGACGCTCGGCCGCATCGCCCCGCTCGCCTACAAGCGCCGCCCGCCCGCCGCAGACTTCCTCAACGAAGCCCGGCGCGAATGGCGTCATCCGTCGGATATGGCCGTCGTCTCTACGGCTTCCATCATGGATATGTGGGACGACGCGATGGCGGAGGGCGAGCACATTTTGCGGACGGCTTTGTCTTATTGGACCGTGAAGCATCCTGCCGCCGCGGAAGAGGCCCGCCGCGAACTGGCCGGGCTCATCGGCAACCGCACGTACGACAGCGGCCTGCCCTGTGAGGAGCCGCTGCCGCTGCAGTATGCGGACCCGATTTTTGTAAGGTGAGATATTGGGTAGAAGGAAAGCCTGCCACTGTGCAGGCTTTTGTGTTAAGCTGGGTTTCCCTTGCGCGATCGCTGAATTCGGTCGTATGAACAAAGTCCCCCCGCATTTCGCATGATGCCGCTGCCGACTATTCAGCCCGTCCACTAGCAACACCTCTAAATTTGTCCAATTGATGCGTATAGTCCTCAGAAAATACCGCAAAATACCCGAAACGAACGAAAAAGGCTGCGATTTGGAGGGAACGCTTTGCATCATGCAACGGCTAGCCTAACTAATGCTGAATTAGCTGAGCGTGTTGACCGATTCTTGTGCCAAATAAAACAAAACCAGCTCCAACTATCGGAAGTCAGTGCAAAACTTATTCACGATAAGAGCCTTGCCGGGACCAGCGATTCCGAAATCCATACATTACTGAGCCATATGATCGACGAAGCAACCCGACATCATATGGCCGTCTCGGAAGTACCCGAGCTATTGACCCGTTTCATCGAGCTGACATCGACATCCGGCATTTCGAATTCCGAACTAGAATCAGCCCTGACCCGAATCATGAACAGCACCAAGAGCATACCGTTTACTGCCGCGGAAGTATCCGCTCTTTGGCACCAGTATTTAAGCGACAGTATGGCTATATATGTATATAAATATTTTCTGAACATCATTGAAGACGAACAAATACAATCCATTCTGGAGTCCGCATTACAGTTCGCCGAGAGCCATATCAAGAAAATCACCGGATTCCTGAACGCAAATGATTTTGAAATACCGCTAGGATTTACGGAGAAGGATGTGAATCTGACTGCCCCTCGTTTGTTTTCCGACCGGTTCATGCTGTACTACTCAAATGTGATGACCATCCATGGGCTAACCGCCTATAGCTTGGCTTTTACAAACTCGGCACGGCGGGATATTCAAGATCATTTTTTCAATTGCATAGCGGAATCTAAAGAGCTGTTCCAAAAGATCGATGATCTGGCCAAACATCAGCCGGAATTTTCAAGTGTTCCATCCGTTCCATCGCCCCATGGGATCGAATTCGTAGATTCCACGGGATTCCTGTCAAATTTAGTTGGAGACAAGAGACCGTTGAATGCTTCCGAGATCACGAATCTTTTCTTTAATTCAAAGAAAACGGGGTTTGTCAGGTCGCTGAGTCTGGCTTTCAGTCAAGTGGCAGAGTCGGAAGAGGTTCGTAAGTTTATGTTGAAAAACGTGAAATTAGCGGGGAAGGACGCAGAATCCCTTAACGCTATCCTGCAACAGGACAACTTGCCCACCCCCAGAAGCTGGGATTCCGATATCACCGATTCCACCGTTGGCCCGTTCTCCGACAAATTGATGATGTTTCACGCAGCGCTATTAGTAAACGCGGCTCTATCTTATTATGGTGCTGCATTAGGCTCCAGCTTAAGATCGGACATCATTCTCAACTACAAAGGCGTATTCAACCATGCGATGCAGGCCGGCGCTTTATGTTACAACATTCTGGTTAATCATGGTTGGATGGAAAAACAGCCGGAAGCGATCGACAGAACCTCCCTGGTCCAAGGCGCAAAGGCCTGAGACCTTGGCCCTCGTTAAACCATCCGCGCCGCATTAATGCCCCCGCTGTGCCTCCAGCTCCACGCGAAGCTTCTCCACCCGTTCCTTCGACAAGTTGTACACCGCGACCAGCAGCACGATCATCACCAGGCTGCCGGCGGCGGGAACGATCGTGATCACCTGCTTGATGCGGTCCGCGACTTCCGGCGTCTGCTCGGAAAGCCCCTGCACGTAGCCGATGGCGCCGAGCGCGAAGCCGGCCAGCCCGCCGGACAACGCTTGGCCCAGCTTGCGGGCGAAGGAGTACACCGAATAGACCGTCCCCTCTTGGCGTTTGCCGATCAAATGTTCATGGTAATCAATGATATCGGCTACCAGCGCCCAAGTTAGCATCGTAATGTATCCAAGACCGATCAGCGACACGAATTGAAACGCCAGATATACCCAAGGGCTGACAACCGGCAAAGAAAACAGCAGCAGATTGCTGACGAACGTCAAGACGAGCGCCCCGGCCGCTACTTCCTTCTTCCCGAAGCGGGCTACGAGCGGTTTCATCGTCGGCAGCAGAACGAGCGTAACCGGCAGAACGATCAAGGTCATCCAGCTGAGCAGCTCGCCGTTCTTGAAATAGTCCTTGAATAAATACGGGTTCAGCGACGCCATCAGGAAATTGACGGTCAGCATGATGATCGACACGATGACGAAAGCGATGAGCGACCGGTTCCTCAGCATGCCGCGGACCGTCTCCCCCCAGTCCACCTGGGGTGCCTCATCGTTGCCGACGGTGATCCTTTCGGTCGTTAATTTATAGCTCAAATAGTAGAAAACCACGCTGAGCACCGCAAATATCAACGCCGCCGTCAGGAAGCCCCCCGCTTGCGGTACGTTGTTGGCGTCAAAGATCAGTTTCGGCACGGTGATAGCGATAACGATATTTGCAAGAGCTGCGCCAAGCGTTCGATAAGTCGACAGAGACGTGCGTTCGAGCGGATTGCTCGTAATGGCGGACGCGAGCGATCCGTATGGGATGTTGACGCAGGAATATAAAGTGCCGTAGGCCATGTAAGTGAGGTATGCGTAAACAAGCGCCATTTGCTCCGACATCGATGGGAAATATGTGAAGCACAGCACCCCGAGCACGGCGATCGGAACGGAGAAACGAATCAAATAGGGCCTGAATTTCCCCTTGGGCGACGGCTTTCTCGTATCGATAAACGCACCGATCGCCACATCGCAAAGTGCGTCCCAGAGCCGTACGACCAGGAACATCACCCCGATTGCCTGCCCGTTAATGCCCATAATATCCGTATAAAACAGCATCAGATAAGTAGCCATATAGACGAAAATCAAATCGTTCGCCAAATCCCCGAACATGTATCCGATTCGATCTCTATTTCCGAAAGGTCTCATCGTGCGCCCCCACTAATCAATTCGAATCGCTGAGCATTCTTCCGCTGCCTCTCCATCCGCATTCATAATTGTAAGTGATCCGGTATGGATTAGGCAAAATTTACTTTTCCGGCTCGCGACGACAGCTTGCTATCAGCTTATGCCCGAGTTTACGGAAACAGAAAAATATATCGAATTTTCAAACAGATGCAGGAGCCGCCGTCAAGGCCTCCGGGGAGCAGGCGAAACAGGCGCAGAAGAAGGCCGACCCTGACTGGGCCGCTCGCCGCACTAACCCAACAATGAAAGCCTGAACGGCATTCGCAAACGATCTATATCGTGTTCCGAAGAGATGTGCCTCTCGCTAAAATAGCGGATTTTCACGGCGTAATTTCTATGAAAAAGCCTAGGTTCGCCGGTATAGCGGTCTGTGGGGGCCTAATTATTTGTAAAACGCTCTAAATCGCTCACATTTGGCCGCACGGTGCGGAATTAACTCCCTCAAAACCCGCTATTCCCGAGGATGGATTGGATCGCTGCAAAATAGCTCCTTCAAAGTCTGCTATGTACGAGAAGCCCATTCGAAGGGGACTTGTCCGTTCGTCCGGCGCCGGCGGCCGAAGCCCCCGTAAGCCAGACGACACGCCATCCCCCCCTGCGAAGCGCAGACAAAACACCGACCGCGCAAGTGGACGTGCCGGTTGATGCGGCGCACCACGTACGGTCGGCGAAACGGCCGGCACGCCCCCCACCCGCGCAGCACACGCAAAACACCCTGCCGCGTTAACGGCCGAGCTGCTTCATGCGGCGCACCACCGAACGGTCGGGCGGGGGCCGGTACGCTCGGCCCCGCCCGACCTCGAGCCGATGCGCTATCTTCCGCGCCGTGCCTTGGTGCAGCGCAGGTCATATACTCTGCCGTGCAAGCGGCCGAGGCGGACGATACGCTGCAGCATCGAACGGTCGGCGATCTTGGTGAACGGGCACGGGTCCGGCCGCGTGTTCGCTTCCAGGATCCACGGCTTCAGTTCGCCATCGACAGCCAGATCAAGCCCAACTTCCCAGAGCTTGGGCAGGGAGCGCTTCAGCACCTTCGACGCAACCATGCCTACCCGGTTCATCTTCGTGACAGCCTTCGACTGCTTCCAGGACGGCGCAGAGCCCTTCAACAGCTGGTCTACCGTATAGATCGTTCCGCCTTGACTGCCGTTCGTTACAATTTTCCGGGGATGCGCCACTCTGCCGATTACGCCGGTCACTTCCCAGCGTCCGCGCTCATTGAGCTGCACCATCAGGCGGATGTCGAACGGCCGTCCCGCCCGCTTAAGCACATGAATCCCTTGCTGCACCAAATAAGATTCACCGCGAATCACTTTCCTTAGCGAAGCTGTCAGCTCCCGGAAGCTATTGAACACGAACCGTTTTTCCCCTAACTGGTAAGCGTATCGAATTTTCTTCGCATCCTGAAGGCGCTCGACCTTCATCACGCCGCGTCCCAACGATCCAAAGCAAGGCTTCACGTACACCATGCCATACCGCTGAAGCATCTCCCGCAAGCTCACCGCCGACAGCCGCCGGGTCTCCGGTACATACAAGGCGAGGCGTTTGTGGCTGCACATCATTTGCGTCTTTCCCCATTTGTCGTGATAAACTTTGCCCAGTTTTCGTTCCTTTTTCATAGCTCCTCCACTCGTTCCGTGATGCTCTATCCTACTGTAAAATCCCTCCATCCGTTCGGGCGGTTGTCCCTGACGCCGCTCCGAAGGGTCGAATATGAATGTGTTAGCGAGGATCAGTTTGTACATGGAATGAGGTGACAGGCACGTTGATTCATCCACCCCCACCGCAGCTGCAGCGAAAAATACGGGAAACGGTTCGCGTGTTTCCTTGGTACGGCGGCCTATTGCCGGCCGGAAAGATGGATTCGATTGCCCCGTCGCAGCTGACACTGGACGACTTGCCGCTGATGACGGCGCCGCTGCTGGAGAAGCATTACTACGCTTCGCCGCCACGCAGCGACACGGACGGCCCGCTCTCCGTATACCGGACATCCGGCACGAGCACCGGGATTCGCAAGTCGATCTATTACTCTGAAGAGGACGACCGCCATTATATCGACATCCGGACGCGTCTGTACGGCGACTGGCTGCAGTGCACCGCAAACTCTCTTCAAAGAGCGCTCGCCGATATGGGCACGGGGCATGCCGCCAGTACGGCGGTTACCATCTTCGAACGGCTGGGCCTCACAACGGAATCGCTCTCCTATGAGCTTCCGGTCGCGCGCCATATCGAACGGCTGGAAGCGTTCCGGCCGGATGTGCTGTACACGATGCCATCCATCCTGGACCGGATCGTACATGCTGCGTCCGACCCGGCCCGCTTCGGCATCCGCAAAATCATCCTGGTCGGCGAAATCGCCACCCCGGCCTGGCAGCGCGGCATCGCATCCGCATTCGGCATCGCCCCGGAGGATATCCTCGACACTTTCGGTTCGATCGAGATCGGCACGATTGCCGCCTATTCGCACGCTCACGGCAAATATTTGCTGGCGGAAGGGCTGCATGCGGAAGGCATTGCACCCGAACGGCTGGAGGAAGGCTTCGAGCCGCTTGCGGACAATGAACAGGTGCTTGTGCTGACGTCGTGGGTTCGGTCGTATTTTCCCGCCTTGCGGTTTGTGACGTATGACGTCGTTCGGGATTTGCAGACGATCGAGGTAGACGGCACGCCCCGGCAGGCGTTCACCTGCATTGCCAAACGGATCGGCCCCGAGCTGAAGCACGGCGAGAAAATCAGCATCTACGACATCGAGGCCGTCGTCGCCGCTCAGCTGCCGGATGCGCAAACCCGCGTACAGCTCCGGGACAATCGGCTGACCGTGCTGCTCCGCAGCTCTTCGCTGGAGAGCGCGATGCTGCCCGCGATCCGAACGGCTATCGAGCACAAAATACCGGAAATCGGCTCGATGATCGGCAGCGGAATTCTCGAGTCGATTGAGGTTCGTGCCGCCGACGAGGGCCATGAAGCATTTGCCCGTCCAACCGGCAAGAGCAAGAAACTTCACTATTGAAAGGTCGGGGAGCCGTGAACAACACTATTTTATCGATTATCGGCAACACCCCGCTCGTCCGGCTCACGACCATGTTCCGCCCCGACCTGCACGTCTACGCCAAGCTCGAGCTGCTCAATCCGGGCGGCAGCGCCAAGGATCGTCCCGCCATGCGCATCATTAGCGAAGCGTGGCGGGAGGGCAAGATAGGGCCGGGCTCGGTCGTCGTCGAGTCAAGCTCCGGCAACATGGCGATTAGTATGGCGTCGATCTGCGCCCGCTACGGCCTTCGTTTTATTTGCGTCATCGACCCGAAGACTTCGGCCTCCAACGTGCAGATTCTGAAATCGTTCGGCGCCGAGATCAGCCGGGTCGAAGAGCCGGATGCGGACACGGGCGAATTCCTGCCGGCCCGCCTGACACGGGTTCAAGAGCTGCTGGCGGCGATCCCGAACAGCTATTGGCCGAATCAGTACGGAAACGAAAACAATTATTTGGCTCATTATGAGGGCACCATGAAGGAGATCGTGCAGCAGCTCGGCAGCGTCGATTATGTATTCGGCGCCGTCAGCACATGCGGAACGATGCACGGCTGCGCCGCTTATGTGCGGGACCACCGTCTGTCGACGAAGCTGATCGCCGTGGATGCGGTGGGCAGCGTGATATTCGGAGGGAAGAAGGAGTTCCGCAGGTTTCCCGGCATCGGGGCCGGCATCGTCCCGCCGTTCGCGCAGACGCGCTTCATGGACCGGATCGTGAAAGTGTCCGACCGGGATATGGTTATCGGCTGCAGAAGGCTGGTGGCGGAGGAATCGATTCTCGCGGGACCCTCCAGCGGGGCGGTGGCGATGGCGCTTGCCCGGATCGAGCAGGAGCTGCCGGGCGGAGCGGTCTGTGTCGTTATCGTCCACGACCGCGGCGAACGGTATTTGGATACGGTGTATTGCGACGAGTGGGTGGAGCAGCAGTTCGGGGAACTGCCCTCCTAGCTCGGGGCGATCAAGCAAGAGCCGCCTACCGGCATACGGTAAGCGGCTCTTCGCGATTCCTGGGAAAACGGGAGCAACCGCAGCCCTATTCCGGCAGCTCTTGATTGCCTTTGCTCTTATCGTTCGGCTTCAGGTCCAGCTTGGCCTTGTGGAGCACATTGTTTTCCACCGTGTAGGCCGGCGCGCCGGCGCCCGCATAAATCGTCGAGATCCCTTTAGCCGCCAAATTGGACGTCATCGTATTGCCCTTGATCAGGGCGTAGCCGGTTTGATACGGCTCTGTTCGGCGCCAATAGCTGCCGATGCCGATCAGCTGCGTGTCCGCAGACGTTAAGCTGTTTGCGGTGATGGCGGAATTTTCGACAATGATGGACTTGGCGGAGCCGACCGAGATCGCTCCCGCGTTACCCAGCACGTCGAACCGCGAGCCGGTGATCTTCACATCCGCATCCTTATGATACACGCCGAGCCCGGTGCCGCTTCCCTTGAAGGAGCATTGGTTAAAGACGTAGCGGCCGGATTTGCCGATGCTCGGCTCACTGCGGCCTGGCGGCGCCGCCTCAAACACGCAGCTGTTATACGTTCCGCGCGGAAGATCGAGCCCGTACGCCGCATTGTAGCCGATCACCTTCAAATTATCGAAAATGCTTCCGTCCGCCACGCCCCCGCTCAAGCTGCGCAAGGTCGATTCGCCGATAATCGTGACGTCCCGCAAATGAACCGGCTGGTTCCAAATCGTCAGTCCCGAATCGCTCTTCTTGTTGTTCCGGATCGTAATATTCGAAGCGGATACGCCGAACGGCACCTTGGAGCTGATCGAGAACATAGCGTCCGTAAACGTCATATTGGTTACGCTGATATTCGGCCCTTCCAAATACGTGTACGAATCGATCATCCGGTTGCCGTCGAAGCTGACGTCGTGATAGGCGACGATCCGGGTACCGTCGAACGTATTGTTGTTCACTTTGGCTCCTGTGAACGGCGGCGATACGGCAAGGCCGATCGCCCCCTTCGAGCCGAGGCGGTTGCCTTCGACGACAGCGCCGCTGCCGTCATATAAGATGATGTCGTACGCCTTGTTGTTATAGAACTCGTTGTTTTGAATCGTAATATTTTTGTTGATATAGCCGTTATCGCCTGCGCCGCCCTCGACGTCGATGCCCGATTGCGGAGCCGTGCCGCTCTGGTCGTGAATGCGGTTATTCCGGATCAGCACGCCGTTGCCGCCGCCTACCGTAATCCCCTGCCGGCGGTTGAAGGCGAATTCCGAATGTTGAACGATGACGGAGCTGGACTGTACCTTGTTCCATATTTCCAGATAAGCCTGTTTCGTCTCCGCGGCTTTGAACACGAGGCTGAATTGCGCCGCCCCTGCCGGAATCGCAACATACTCTCCCTTGCGCTGTGCGGCCGCTGTAGATATGAAGGTGCCGTCCTCCTTGTAAAAGATCACATCGAAGGTCCATGGCAGGTGCTGAATATTGTCGATTACCATTTGCTTCGTCTCGGCGAAGGAAGGATGCGTAATCGGCCAATGCTTGGCAGTCCTCACCCGATCCGTCGCAGCGGTCTTTCTCCCGTTTCGGTCAATCGTCCCCAGCTCGAAATGATTCGGATACAAGTCTTGAAAATACGCATTGAACGCACCGACGGCAAGTCCGTCTCCGGTGAACTGCTCCGCCTTCACATTCTCGATCGTGATGCGCGAGGAGCCGGCCGTTATGATCCCGTAGCCGCCCTCGTGGGTTCCGGGTACCGTGTAATCATGCGAATTCCGGTCGCCTCGATACGTTCCGCCCCGCAGCACCGCATCGTGAACGAACCCTCCGACATACATCGTCTGGTAACCGGTGTAGCCGTTCGCTTCCTTCTGAATGACCGCTTGCGGATCAAGCTCGAGGGTCATATTGCTGACCATGTTGATGCGGGCATTCGGATCGGTGCCGCCCTTCCCTTTGGCGATCAGATAGGTGCCGGCCGGCACTTTGAATACGTTATAGCTCTGGCCGCTCGCCCATTGCAGCGCAGCGTTGAGACCGGCGGTAGTCTCCACAGGGTGCGTGCCGTCGTTGTAAACGCCCCATCGGGAGAGCTCCAGGCGGTACACCTTCTCTGCGAGCGGAAGCGGCTCGGCAGCGGATACCGGCAGCGCGGCTGCAAACAGCATGGCAGCGACCGCCAGAACGCGGAATACCCGGATGATGCGGCTGTTCTGCTTCATGCGGCAACCTCTCTTTACTGTAAAATAGGATCACCGAATTCGCCGACAAATAGAACACTATGAAATCGCCGGAAGTCTCAGACAATTTCATAGAATAGAATATCATATTCACACCGTTACATGTTGGTCATCCTCCGGTTCGGAATAGGGCCGCGCGTGCTGTCCAAGCTTATCCGGATTAAACACCGCGTAGATCCTGTCGATCCGCCCGCTGCCCTCGTTCCAATCGACGGCTACTACCGCAAGCAGCTTGCCTTCCTTGTAAAACAACAGCTCTTCCCGGCCGCTGACCGGCCGGATGACAGCTTCGGCTGCGTCGAGCTTGCGTCCGGAAATGACGTCCAGCAGCGTCGTTACGCGCACCCTGCCCAAGATCGGCTTGACCGCCGCACGGACCTTTCCGCCCCCGTCGGTCACGAGCACGGCGTCCTCGCTCAGCATCGCCAGCATCGCGGTGACGTCTCTGCGCCGGAACGCTTCCACGAACCGCTCCAGCTCCTGCCGCCGCTGCCGCGGTACGGCCCCCTCCCGGTCCCCCGGGGGCTCCTGCTTCGACTGCATCCTCTCGCCTTCTGGCCGCAGCTTCTTCTTGGCGATGCTGTACAGCTTCCGTGCGTAAACGTCCGTCTTGCCGAGCATCCCCCCAATCTCCGCATAATCGAAACCGTAGGCTGTCCTCAGCACGAAGACCGCCCGCTCCGTCGGGGAGAGGCGGTCCAGGAGGACGAGGAACGCATACGACATCGCTTCGTTATGCTCGGCTGCGGCAGCCGGCTCTTCGGCTTCACCGACAAGCGGCTCCGGCAGCCACTGCCCGAAATAATCCCGGCGGCGGCGGTTCGCGGACTTCAGCTCATTCAAACAGCGGTTCACCACCAGCTTACTCAGATACGCCTTCATGTTGGCGACCCGGTCGAGCCGCCCGGGCATTGACTGTACGGCGGCGAAAGCCTCTTGAACGATGTCCTCCGCATCGGCGACCGTGCCGAGCATCCGATAAGCGATCGAGAACATCAGCGGCCGATACGCGATGTACAGCTGCTCAGTTGCTGAGGCGGCATGATCACTTGCCGGCTGCTTCATTTCGCGTTCCTCCCTGCAACAGATCTTTTAACTATCAGTTTACACCGATCTGTCGGGTTAGAGGAAGCAGCCCGGGAACATTCCGGTCGCCACGCCAAGACGATTCCATCCGTTAATGGTGTTAATGGCAAGGATGAGGGCCGCGATTTCGCTCTCCTGGAACTGCGCCCGAACACGGGCGTACACCTCATCCGGCAGCCCCGCGTCGGAAAGCCGCGTCAAATACTCGGTCAGCTCCAGCGCCGCCTTCTCCCGTTCGGTATAGATCGGCACTTCCCGCCAGACGGACAGCAGCAAGATCCGGTCGAACTGCTCGCCCATCCCCTGCAGTTCCTTGGCATGCATGTCGATGCAGAAGGCGCAGTTGTTGAGCTGCGACGCCCGGATTTTTACAAGCTCGTATAAGGTTTTGTCAAGACCCAGGCTTTGCACGGACGTCTCCAGCTGCAGCATGATCTCGAACACTTTCGGGTTGGCTTCGCGGTGGTTCATTCTAAGCTTCATGGAATTTCCTCCTCGGTTGGGGTTAGTCAGTTCAATATCTAAGACAACTGAGGGAGGAATTTTGTGAAAAGGAAAAGCCGCTGCATGAGCGGCTATTTTCAAGAACTAGGTTTTTGTCTCGTAAGCAGCAACAATATAAACGAAATCACAATGATGGATCCCGTCCAAGCCCATGCCATCGCCGTATTGCCCGCATCCACCGCAACGAATATCGCTGTAGGAATCGTCTGCGTTTTCCCCGGGATGTTTCCCGCTATCATTAACGTCGCCCCGAATTCGCCAAGGCCGCGGGCAAATCCGAGGATGTAGGCGGTAACTAGCGAACGAAACGTTAATGGAAGCGTAATGTGTCTGAACACCTGCCATTCATTCGCACCGGTTGAACGCGCGGCTCCCTCTATATCCCTATCTACGGATGAAAATCCTGCCTTCATCGTTTGATAGACGAGCGGAAAGGCGACCACGACCGATGCGATCACCGCGGCCCACCAGGTGAATATAATCGGTGCGGCAAAAAGCCACTCTATCCATTTCCCAAACGGGCTTCTCCGGCCCAAAATGACTAACAGGATAAAGCCAACCACAGTTGGCGGAAGAACTAGCGGCAGCATAAAGGCTGTTTCAAGAATCGTTTTGCCCGGGAACGATTCTCGGGACATCCGCCAGGCGGCAGCCACACCGAGTATAACGACGATTAGGCTGGACAGAACGGAAACTTGCAGCGAAAGCTTGATCGGGCTCCAAAATTCATGCCAATTCATAACGGCCTCAACTAATTCAGGACGGAGAATCCGTATTTTACAAAAACGTCAAGCGCTTCTTTGGACTGCAAATAGGTGTAAAAGCCTTCGGCCTCTTGCTTATGCTTCGTTGCCTTTACGATTCCGATCGGGTATTCGACAGGTGTATACGCTTTAGGATCTACGGCGAATGCGACTTTTACTTTCCGCGAGGTTAATGCGTCTGTTTTGTAGACGAACCCGACGTCGGCATTTCCCGTTTCCACGTATTGAAGAACTTGTCTTACGTCTTTCCCTTGAACGAGCTTGGACTGAAGGGAATCCCAGAGCTTCATGCTGGTGAGCGCTTCTTTGGCATAGGCTCCCGCCGGTACGCTCTCCGGAATGCCGACCGCTATGTTCTTTATTTCGGACTTGGACAAATCCGCAGCGTTTGCTATCGATGCTTTGCCGTCAGCGGAAACGACAGCCACCAATTCGTTGCTGAGCACATTTTTTTGTTGAGCTGCCTCGATGAGCTGCTTGTCCACGAGCGCTTTCATGTTTTTGGCCGCCGCGGAAAGGAACAAGTCGGCAGGGGCTCCCTGCTCGATCTGCTGCTGCAAGGCACCGGATGCGCCGAAGTTAAAGTTCAATTTGATATTCGGATTTTTCGTTTCGTAAGCCTTTTGAATGTCCTTAAGCGCATCGGTCATGCTAGCCGCAGCGGATACCGTTAGCTCTACGGTTGCAGTCGGTGTTGGGCGCGGTGCATTCGGACTTGGAGCTTGCGTACCGGCGTTTCCGGCCGTTGTCGAGCTTGGCGCCGTACCGCAGCCTGCTATCGCTAACGCCAAAGACAAAACAACCATTAAAATCGAACTATTCTTCACGTTCTTTATCATAAATCCCCCTAGAAAGTTATGTTTGATTATAATTAAACAAAACTATTATACTTCCGTAGGAATAAACTGTAAACCAATTCAACCTAAATATATCTAAACTTAGTTAAATCGAAAGTTATTCATAGTTTAGCGGGCACCCCTGTCTCCCTGCAGCCGGTTTCGACTTCGTTTCGTTCGACTGTGTTATAATTAGTTTCAAAACCAAGCAGCTTTTTGCAGCAAAGCGGGAGGATCACGATATGTCCCATGACATGTCTTATACAACAGAGGAAATCGCCAAACTCTTGAAAATATCCAAGCTCACCGTCTACGATCTGATTAAAAAAGGGGAATTGCCTTCCTACCGGGTCGGCAAGCAGATGCGGGTGGATGCCGCAGATCTGGAGGCGTACAAACAACGCGCAAGAATGGTCGCGATTCCCGCAAACCCTCCTGTAGAAGCCCGTTCGCCCGTACATGCCCAACCACTGGCTTCCCTTAGTCCGAATCGCCCCATCGTGATAACCGGGCATGATATCGGCTTAGATATTTTGGCCAAGCACATGGAAAAAAGCATCCCCGGCATCCGGCCCTTACGTTCGTTTGTCGGCAGTCTCGACAGCTTAATATCCATGTACAAGGGCGAGTCCGACATCGTCAGCACCCACCTCCTGGATGGAGATACCGGAGAATACAACCTGCCTTATATTCGTAAGCTGCTTGTCGGAGCTTCCTATGTCGTCGTCAATCTGCTCACCAGAAGTGCAGGCTTGTACGTCAAGCAAGGAAATCCGCTCGGACTTAACCAATGGTCCGATCTAAGCCGTCCGGGACTGCGATTGGTGAATCGGGAGAGAGGCTCGGGCGCCAGAGTATTGCTGGACGAACAGCTTCGTCTTCACGGCATCAAGCCCGCGCAGCTTGCCGGATACGATCATGAACAAACCAATCATCTCGGAGTGGCGATGAAAGTCGCGTCAGGCGAAGCCGATGTGGGCGTAGGGATCGAAAAAGCGGCGCACATTGTCGGGCAAATCGATTTCATCCCTTTGATCCGGGAGCGTTATGATTTGGTGATGCTGAAAACCCCGGCCAATCAAGCCTGGCTCCCTACCCTTTTGCAAATCCTGCAGTCCGAAGCCTTCAAGAAGGAGCTGCAGGCGATTCCGGGGTACGACTTATCCCGTACTGGGGACATCTTGTTCGAAGCTTGAGCGATTCCCGGAACAACGAAACAAGCCCCTCATCATCATGAAGGGCTTGTTTCTCTCCATCTATTAAGGCACTTTCACCACATACGGCACGGTAAACACTCGATCGTTGTGCTTGAACTGCGCCCATATTTTGTACACGCCGCTCTTCGGGAACGTCGTCATGAACTTCGCTTCGGGTCCGGCCGACTTCTCATCCAGCGGGTGTACGTGCAAGTAGTTCTCCGTATCCTCGGTCAGGATAACCACGTGACCGACCGCGCCCAGGTAAGGCTGAAGGTTCGTAATCGGGGCCCCGGATTTTTCATCCTTTATGGCAAAATTCAACGTTACTTCTTTCCCTGCAGCCAGCCCCTCGACCGAAAGCGCCACCTGCTTGCCGTCCGCAGCTTTCGTCAAGGCAGCGTCCGGCGTCACCGCTGCAGCCGGGGCGGCTTCGCCCTCCAGGCGCGTCCAGGCCATCTTGCTCATGGCGCTGCCTCCCGTCGGAACGATATCCGCGATCAGCTTATAATCGCCTCCCGCCGGGAACTGCGTCGTGATCTCGAAGAGACCGCCGCCCTTGTATTCCGGATGGATGTGGTTAAAGAACGACAAGTCCTTGCTGACGATAATCAAATGCAGCTTCTGTTCGTGGCTCACCTCGAAATTTTCGATCGGCTTGCCGTCCCGCTCGAAGCGCACCTGAACAAGCGTGTCCTGCTTCGCATGCGCATGACCGTCGCCAATCGTCCATACCGCCTTGACATCCTCGGCTTTGATGGCCGTCCCCGCGCCGTGTCCGCCGCCCTCGGCATGCCCGTGCCCCGCAGCCGCTTCAGCAGCACCGCTGCTTGCCCCTGCAGGGGCTGCCGCCCCAGCACTTGCTCCGCTGCCGGAAGCCCCATGCCCGCCGGTGCCGGTGCCGGCGCCGCCGTGTCCACCCGCCGTGCTTGCCGGAGCCTCCGCCACAGGATTTTTGGTGTAATAATCTTTCGTGAAGCTGTACGTAGCAAGCACCGCCACCGCCAATATCAGCACATACAAAATTCGTTTCATCCAAAGCGCCCCTTTATTCGGATTGTAGTCCACCTTGATCCGCTGCAGGTCCAGCGCATTCAGCACGACCGACACCGAGCTCATCGCCATCGCCGCTCCGGCCACCCATGGAGCGAGGTAGCCCATCGCCGCAATCGGAATGCCGATCACGTTGTATCCGAGCGCCCAGACCAAATTTTCTTTGATGTTCCGCATCGTCTTGCGGCTCATGAAGATCGCGTCGGGAATGCTGTTCAGATCGCCCCTCATCAGCGTAATATCCGCCGCCTCCATGGCAACGTCGGTACCGGTGCCGATCGCCATGCCGATATCCGCGGTCGCCAGCGCCGGCGCATCGTTGATGCCGTCCCCGACCATCGCCACTTTGCGGCCTTCCTGCTGCAGTTTCTTCACCTCTGCGGCTTTCCCTTCCGGAAGCACCTCCGCCAGCACCCGGTCGATGCCGACCTGCGCCGCGATCGCCCGGGCCGTCCGCTCGTTGTCGCCGGTGATCATGATGACCTCGAGCCCCATCTCTTTCATGCGGGCCACCGCCTGCCGCGACGTATCCTTGATCGTATCCGCCACGGCCACCATGCCGGCGTACGCCCCGTCGACCGCAACGAGCATCGCCGTCTTGCCCTCTTCTTCAAGCCTGCTCATCTCAGCCAGCGCTTCCGTCACCTGAACATCGTGCTTCGCCATCAGCTTCCGCGTGCCGACCAGCAGCTCGCGCCCTTGCACCGCAGCGCGGATGCCGTATCCCGGCACCGCTTCGAACGAATCCGCAGCCGGCACGGCGATGGACCGAGCCTGAACGCCGGCTACAATCGCTTCGGCGAGCGGGTGCTCGGAGTTTTTCTCCGCCGCGGCAACGAGCGCCAGAAGCTCGCGCTCCGTCAGGCCTCCCGCCGCAACCGTAACGTCGGTTAGCTCCGGCTTCCCTTTCGTTACGGTGCCGGTTTTGTCCAGAACGACGGTCGTGATGCGCTGCGTCGACTCCAGGTGTTCGCCGCCCTTGAACAGCACGCCAAGCTCCGCCGCACGGCCCGATCCGGCCATAATCGATGTCGGCGTCGCCAGTCCGAGCGCACACGGGCAGGCGATGACCAGCACCGCGATCGTCTTCTCCAGCGCCCCTGCGAAATCGCCCGGCTCCACCCAGAAATACCACACCAGGAACGTAACGAGCGCAATCCCGACGACGATCGGCACGAAGATGCCCGAGATCACATCGGCGATCCGCTGAATCGGCGCCTTCGACCCCTGCGCTTCCTCAACCACCTTAATGATTTGCGCCAGCGCCGTCTCCCGGCCGACCTTCGTCGCCCGAATGCGCAGCACGCCGTTCTTGTTCATCGTCGCGCCGATGACCGGGTCGCCCGGCTGCTTCCCGACCGGAATGCTCTCGCCGGTCAGCATCGACTCGTCTACGGACGAAGAGCCCTCCAGCACTTCGCCGTCAACCGGTATTTTCTCGCCCGGCTTCACGATGATCACGTCGCCCGTCACTACAGCTTCCAGCGGAAGACTCAGCTCTTGGCCGTCCCTGACGACGAGCGCCGTCTTGGCCTGCAAATTCATCAGGGATTTGATCGCTTCGGAGGAGCGGCCCTTCGCCAGCGCCTCAAGCAGCTTGCCGAGCACGATCAGCGTGATCAGCACAGCGCTCGTTTCGTAGTACAGGGCCGGAGCGTGCATCGCTTCCGCATCCTGCGCCCAAACTAAGGTTTCGTACAAGCTGTAGAAGAAAGCCGCCGACGTGCCTAACGCCACGAGCACATCCATATTGGCGCTGCCGTTGCGAAGCGCCTTATAAGCCCCGACGTAAAACTGCCTGCCGATAATGAATTGCACCGGCGCGGCCAGCGCGAGCTGAAACCACGGATTCATGAACAATTCCGGCGACCAAATCCATGAAGTAAAGGAGAAATGCCCGACCATCGCCCAGAGCAGCGGCAGAGAGAGAAGTGCGGATACGAGCAGCTTGAGCTGCTGCGCCCGAATCGCCTTCTTGCGGTGATCCCCCGCTTCCGGCCGAGCCTCCTCCTTCACAGCCGCCTTGTAGCCGAGCTGCTCCACCTTGCGGATCATGTCCTGGGGCGAAACTTCCGCCGGCGAGTACTCGACGCGGGCCGTCTCGAGCGCCAGGTTCACGTTCGCCTGCGCAACCCCCGGCAGCTTGCCGAGCCCTTTCTCGATCCGCGTCGCACATGCCGCACAAGTCATCCCGGTTATCGTAAAATCGATTGTTTCCTTCACCGTGCCGTAGCCGAGCGCCTGAATCTTCTCCTCGATCGCCGGAAGAGTGACTTTGGCCGGATCATAGGTCACCGAAGCCTGCTCCAGGGCGAAATTGACCGTCGCTTCCGCGACGCCCTCCATGCGGCCCAGCCCCTTCTCGATCCGGTTCGCACAGGCTGCGCAAGTCATGCCGGTAATTTGCAGCGTCGTTTGGCTTGGTGCGGATGTAGATTGATTTTGCATAGTTATCACTCCGTATATACCCCATTGGGGTATCAGTATGTTCTGATTATCACTATAATATACCCCCCATACCTATGCCAACATACAGGGGGCCCGTATTATGCAGCCGGCGTCCGCTTCCGCAAGCCGATAAGCACCAGCGCCAGGCTAACGGCGGACACTGCTGCGCTTGCCGCGAACAGCACCGTAAACCCTTCGGCGAAAGCCGCCGCCAATACGCCTGCCACCGTCGGTCCCATCGTCGAGCCGAGCGAGCGGAACAAGCTGACATAGCCGACCGCCGCGCCGGTCTCCTTCGGCTCCACCGTCTGCAGCATCAGCATGTTAAGCGGAGCGCCGGTAATGATCCCGATTCCGAAGCCAAGTACAACGAGCACCGGAATAAGAGCAGCCGCACTGGATACCAGGAATGCCAGGCACAGCGCCCCGATCGCACTGATCACGAAGCCGAGCTCCAGCACGCGTCTCGCGCTGATCCGGTCAACCAGCACGCCGCCCGCCAGCGACGCCGCCATCGAAGCCGCCGCCAGAGGAGCGACCATGTAGCCTGAACTGCCAGCCGCCAGTCCCAGTACCTTCTCGGTAAAATAAGGCATCATATTCGTCGCGGAAGCCATCACGAAGCCGGACGCCATGGAAGCCAGCAGCAAGATCAGCGAGTTCGCTCTCGTGAAGTACCTGACGTTCATGACCGGGTCTGCCGCTTTGCGCTCCACCAGCACTAACCCTGCGGCGAAGAGCAGCCCGATTGCGGCGACGGTTATATTTTTTGCGGTAATGCCGTACATGATCGAAATCAAAGCAGCCGTCAGCAGGGCGATTCCCGGCAGGTCGATCGGCTTCTTTACCGGAGCCTGCGCCTGGCGGTAAGTAGCGATGAGCGCGATGATCACGATGGAAATCGGTACGTTGACGAGGAAGATCCACTGCCATGCCAGCTGCGAGATGAGCAAGCCGCCGATGATCGGGCCGAGAATCGTACCGACGCCGAACACCGTGCCGATCAGCCCCATCATGCGTCCTCTGCGCTCAGGCGGATATGAGACGGCGATTTGCGCAGCGGTAATGGGGAATATCCCCCCGGTACCGACAGCCTGCACCGCGCGGCCGGCCAGAAACCAGCCGAAGCTCGGCGCGAACGCCGCCAGCAGCGAACCAAGAGCGAACATCGAGATGCCGAACATGAACGTCCTTTTGCGTCCGAAGCGGTCCGACAGCTTGCCGAGAATCGGAATGCTGACCGCGAACAGCAGTGTGTACATGGTGAAGCTCCATACCCCCCAAGTCGCATCGACGGCGTACGCCGCCATGATCGAGCTGAGCGCGGGCCCGACGATGCCGTGATCCAGCGCCCCCATGAAGATGCCGAGCAAGAACGTGAACGTCACCATCGGTTTGCTTAAGCCGGTCCGCACAGCGGGTTCCGGTATCGCGGGGCCTGCAGCCGTCTGCGTCAGGCCTGCCTTTGCTGTGTTCGAAGAAGTTGTCATTGTATGTACTCCTTTCGGAAATTGAGTTTTACGGTTGGCGAGAAGTTGCATCTTTCTTGGATTCATAATACCATACCCCCCTACCCTATGTAAACCGTCCTTCCAAAATTTCTTCTTAAAAATGTATCATCCCGCTTTCGTTAATTGAAAGAAGTTAAATTTACGATATTCTCCTGCCGGTTCGATTGCCTTTTTCCGCTTCTCGTTTAACCATTCCGGACGAGTCTCGCGCGGGCGAACGCCAAATAGGCTGCCGAGTATCCTCGATAGCCTGAGTTTGTTGGGCGCGCCGTTACATGTTGCGGGACATTACGTGGTAGCATTCGGCCGCTTTCCGGTATGATTTTCGCTCATAATAGTAGTCCCCGAGCTGCTTGCCGATGCTCTTGACCTGGTGGTGCTGGTTCATCTTCACGCAGTAGTCGAGCAGCCGGTGCAGCTCCTTCTCATATTTGCGGGTATCTTCGGTGTACCTGTACAATTGGGCGCGCAGCAGGTGCAGCTCGATATCGAACAGCACCTCTTTGTTTTGCTCGGCGTACCGCTCCGCGATTTGCAGACATTCCGCCGCCTTCTGCCAGTCCCGAAGCTGCAAATACACCTCGATCAGCCTTCGATAGTTTTGCTGAACCTTCGTCGAGTCCGGCAGCTTGGCGAACCGGTCGAGCGATCTATACATGAAAGCGACGGCCTGCTCGTACTCCCCGGCAAGCTGGTGCGCCCGCCCGAAGTTATAGTCGATCGCCGCCAGCAGCTCCTCGTTGCCGTCCTCCCGCACCAGCTCCCGCGCTTCCTCCACGCATTGCATCGCCTCCTCCGGCCGCTTCGCAAGCAGGAATTGAATGCCGCGGGTGAGCACCAGGTTCGCCGTCCGGTTCGGATCGTTCAGCTGCTTGATATGGAAACAAGCCTTCTCGGAATAATATAAGCATAATCCCACATCGTATTGGAGACGTTGATGAACGAGGCTCAGGTTAAAATAAAGCCGGGCCTTGTCCTTATGGCTGCGGTCTTTCGCGAACGTCTCCGAGCGCAGCAAGTATTGATTGGATTTGACGAAATCCTGCAGGTTGAAAAACAACAGCCCGCAAGCTTGATAATAGTAAAATAATACGAACTCCGGGGTCTCCGTATCGTTCTCCTTCACATATTTCAAGGATGCGGCATAAAGCTCCAGCCCCGCTTTGTACGTCGAATTCAGGTAGTGGTAACGGATCAGGACCGCGTACATCATCAGATAGGTCTCGTTGCTGTGCACTTCAAGCAAATGCAGGCTCAGCTTGGAAATATCGTCTCCGGTAATAAGGTCCCGCTCCCAATAAGCTAAGAAAATGCCCCTTATTTCGTCCTCGAATCGCACGGAGGCGGGCTGGAGCAGATCTTCGGGCTGCACGCCGAGCCGCCCCGCAACCTCATGCAGGAAGCGGGAGGAGGGGCTTGCCAGATTGTTTTCGATTTTGCTTAAGTAAGCGACGGAGGAAATCCCTTCCACAAGCTCGCCTTGGGTCATCCGCTTCCACAAGCGCAAATTGCGGATGCGATCGCCTGGATTCATGCTGTCTCACCCCGTAGGAATAGGTTTGCGCATTTGCACTTTGCCATTTTTTGAAAATTATGATAGCATGGTGATGCGAACGATTGTTCTATAAAATATTACAGCCTGAGGGGACGGTGCTGTCGGTGACGGTCCGATATGCGGAAATCGACGAAGTGATCTCGTTCATCCATCAACATATCTACGACCCGCTGCCGCTTGCCCGGCTCGCCCGGCATGTGGACTACAGTCCGTACCATTTCACGCGCATCTTCAAGGAAAGAATCGGGCTGTCCCCGCTGTACTACGTATCTTCCCTTCGCTTGCAGAAGGCCAAGGAGCTGCTGCTGCGAACCGGCTTAAGCGTCCGCGACGTCGGCCTTGAGATCGGCCAGCAAAGTCTCGGCACGTTCACCACCCGGTTCACGGAACGGGTCGGCATGACGCCATCCGAATTCCGCAGTGCGCCGCCGCAAACGAATGAGCATGTCCGTTCGCTGCAGGAGCTGGACAATTGGCGCGAGCCGGAGTACTGGGGCGCTGACGGATCAGCGGTCATCGAAGGAGCGGTCGGCTCCGCAGTCCCATTCGACGGCTTCGCTCTCGTCGGTCTGTTCGCGAAGCCGATTCCCGAAGGATTCCCGCTGTACGGGACGCTCGTCGCCGCCGGCACATCGTTTCGCTTGACCGGCGTGAAGCCCGGCACGTATTATTTGATGGCGACGTCGATCTCTTGGGGCATGCAAGCACTCGATATTTTACTGCCGGAGATGACGCTGCGCACCCGCGCTCACCGGCCGCTGATCGTTTATCCTTATGCTCCCGTGCCTTATCAGCAGGTTACGCTGCATCCGCCCAGACCCGACGATCCGCCGATACTCGTTTCTTTGCCGCTGCTCATGAACCGTTTTCTGGAGCGTGTGCGTTCCGCCCGGGAAAGTGAGCCGCGGAAGTATTCCCATACATAAAGGAGTGTTATCTTTGAGTACGCTGCAACCCGGCGCCAAGGCGCCCAGTATTTTCGGAAACCGGTTCCTGCAAACGATTCTGCTCTCGAACATTCTGCTGCAAATCGGCATCTGGGTACGGAACTTCGCGATCTTGTACTACGTCGCGGAGAAGACCTCCAACAATGCATATGCCATTTCGTTTATTTACGTTGCCGAATATGCGCCGATCTTCATCTTCTCGTTCATCGGCGGCACGCTGGCCGACCGCTGGCGGCCGCGGCGGACGATGATCTGGTGCGACCTGCTGTCGGCCATTTCCGTATTCGTCGTGCTCCTGGCGATTCATTTCGGCTCCTGGCAGTCGGTTTTCCTGGTCACGCTCATTTCGGCGATTCTATCGCAGTTCTCGCAGCCGTCGGGAATGAAGCTGTTTAAGCAGCATATCCCGGAGGCTCAGATGCAGCAAGGCATGGCGCTGTTCCAGTCGCTCATCGCCATCTTCATGGTGCTCGGACCGATGCTCGGTACGTTCGCCTACTATCGCTTCGGTCTGGAGTCGTCGATCGCGGTCATGGGTGTCGCGTTCCTGCTGTCCGCACTCGTGCTTGTCCGTCTGCCGAAGGACGCCGTCGAGCAGAAGCCGCCGCTGGAGAAGGGGCAGTTCCGCAAAGAGTTGAACGAAGGGTTTCGTTATGTATGGCAAAGTCCGGTGCTCCGCATTCTAGGGCTTGTGTTCATTCTCGCCGGGCTCGCGGTCGGCATCGCGCAGGCACTCAACCTGTTCATCGTCACCGAGCGCCTCGGCAAGACCGAAGAATTCCTGCAATACATGCTCATGGTTAACGGAGCGGCCATGCTTATCGGCGGCGGTGTCGTCGCGGCATTCGCGAAGAAGGTCGCTCCCCAGCTGCTGCTGGCGGTCGGTATGATCGTCGGTGCCGTGTGTACCGTCATCGTCGGCTTCTCGACAAGCGTGCCCGTAACTCTCGTTACCCAGTTCGTCAACGGTCTCGTGTTTCCCTGCATCCATATCGGCATCAGTACGATGATGCTAAAGTGGTCGCATGAGTCGATCGTCGGCCGGGTCTCCGGTGTGCTGAACCCGATGTTCATCGGCATGATGGTCATTTCGATGTTGTTCGCCGGCGCCCTGAAGGACGCCTTCTCGCTCGTAGCGATTTACGCCGGAGCGGGGATCCTCTTCGTGCTGGGGGCTCTCTCCTTGATGACCATTATGGGCCACAAGGCGCCTGAGACGGCATCCTCCGGCGAGCAAGGGGCTGCCCCGGAGCCGCATATGCATTGATGGCATGGAAAGAGCTGCCCGAGCGAACGCCCGCGGCAGCTCTTTTTTCCGCTATTTCGCCTTCTTGCGCACAAGCCCGGCTGCCCACTGGTGTATTTGTCGCACTGCACTCGGGCTTTTCTCTTGCAGGAGCAGCTCCACATCGACGACTTCCCCGCCGACCGCAACAGCCGGAAACGTCCGGATCCCGTAGTCCTGCACTTTGCTGCCTGCCAGCTCTCTGTTCTCGTCCTTGCTCGTATCGTAAACGACAATATGGCATCTAGGACAAGCCGTCTCTCTTACACGCTCAATGATATGCCCGGAGGTCGGACCTCCGTCTACGAATACTTCAATCGTTGTCCCCATCGTTCGTCTTCCTCCCCGCAATTTGCCGTATGACCGGACAGGCACCGCTCGCATAAGGCGTCTCATCGAGAGGGATATCCGTCACCTTCTGAAGTAAAGCCTTCAAAGCTTCCAGCTGCCCGATGCGTTCCTCGATTTCTTTGACTTTCGAAGCGGCATACCGGCGCATCTCCGCTACGGGCGGCATGCTGTCCTTCTTTCGCAACAGCAGCAAATACTGAATTTCGGCAAGCGTAAACCCGACTTCTTGAGCGCTCTTAATAAATTGAATGTCCCCGACGGCGTCCTGTGAATATAAGCGGTAGCCGGATTCGCTGCGCGCCGGCTCGGCTAGCAGTCCGCGCTTCTCATAGTAACGAACCGTCTCGGTATGGACCGATGCAGCGCTCGCCAATTGACCGATCGTCAGCGCCTTCATTCCAACCCTCCTTGCCATGATCATAAACCCTGTACCTAGGTACAGAGTCAAGCCAGACTGCCGCCTGACCGATCTTACGGATTCGCGGCCAACCTCAGCGCTTGCTCGAACTTATCGATAACCTGACTAACGGCAAATTGAGAGACGGACGCTGCGCACACCTCCGCCGACGGCAGCGACAGCTCGCCGTAGATTACAGCCCTTAACAGCTCGGCAAGATCGTGCGGCTGGCCGGGTTGAAATAAGTAGCCGTTTACCCCCGGCAGTACGAGGTCTTCGGGGCCGGTGTCACAGCGGCTCGCGATAACGGGCAGCCCGCGCGCAAGGGCCTCCCCCAGCACCATCGGGAAGCCTTCGTAGTCTGACGTCAGCAGCAGCGCGGTGGCCTCTTGCACAGCATTCCAAGGGCTGCTTACCCAACCGTGCCAGCGTATATTCCCGGCAATGCCGAGGCCCGCGGCCATATGTGTGAGCGCCTCCTCCTCTCGGCCGTTATCTCCCAAGGAGCTTCCGTACACGTCCAGCCGCCAGTCGAGTCCGCGCAGCTGTCCGAACGCCTGCAGCATGACGTCGAGGCGCTTCTGCTCGTTGTCCAGCCGGCCCATATACAGGAATGTCGGCCTCCCGGCACGCTGTATCTTCGTACCGCCGCCATCCGGAATCGGGTTGTGGACAATTGTCACCGGCTTGTCCGGCATGAGCTGCTCAAGCTGCCTTCCGATTCCCGAGGAAATGGCTAAGTGAGCGTCAGCATATCGGATCGCTCCCGGAGATGCGAGACGATTCAGCGGATTGTGAATCCAGGAAACGATCGGCGTCCGGCGGGCTAACCGTTTCGCGGCGCTTCTCGCGATCGCGTTCGTCAACGGCATATGAACGGCCACGATGACATCCGGCTCCGGCAGCTTTTGAAGTATGCTCTGCAGCTGGAGAACGGGAAGTATTTCCGAGCCGGGGGAAGCGGCAGAGAACACGGCTGTACCGGGTGTACCTGACGGACCGGCTTGACGCTCCGGGTATGCATCCCCGACTTCTAAAGAACAATCGACAAAACAAGGCAATGAGCGGAAATACGCTTCCGGACTGCCCGGCAGCACTCCCGCACACAGGACGCGTACGTCATGCCCTCTCTTTGCGAGCTCGTTCGCGGTAATCGCCAAGACTGTTTCCAGTCCGCCTCTTGATAAATAACCCGTGTAAAAATAGATCCGCATCGCGCCCCCCTTACTCCGTCCATCGTCATTGCTCTGCTTCCATTGTAACTGCCTGCCGTTTGAATAAGCAAAGACGGGGCACCCGGCCATGCACAGATCTTCTCCCCGTATGGTGTTTGGCACAGTCACCCGGTAAGGGGACCGTTCCGCTTTGTATAGCTCACAACACGGCATAGAAACCGGAGGCAGCTCCCACGGTCCTTCCGGTTTAGCGGATCATGTGCATATTTTGCAATAGGCTATTGTGAATAATGGAGCAATCATTCTCCACCGGAAAAGCCTGCGTCTATAAAGGAAAATCACGAACAGCCAAATGTCTAAGCCCGATTAGCGCGAATATGCAGGCATCTGAAATTAGTAAGTCCATAACCGCCCCTTCGCGGCAAAGATGCCTCTACTTTTATAGGTATTTCTCTCTGATAGCTGGTTATGATTAAAATGGCCGCACTTTCACATTCATCGTTTGATCAGAAGCCCCATTCAGCTCCGTCAAATATCAAAACGATGATAGGAAAGGAACGTCCACCCCAATTTTCACACCTCCTGGCATATAAAAAGGACCTCATCTCCCACCTTGAACTTGTGGGAAACGAGGTCCTTGTATACTTATAACGAATCTCCGTCTTAATCAATAGCACTTAAGGTACAGCTCACCGAATCGTTACAGCCGTGCCCATTCCAAACCGCAAAATGCATCGACCGGGGACTTGCCAGCAAACGGCTGCTTGCCGACCAGACAGCGGACGACTTCCTTCTGAACCGCCAGCGTGGCGTTATAGGCGTTGATCATCGCCGGCATAGACGGCATTTCGTAGAGCGTGTACGGGTTGCCCAGCGAAACGAACAAGGTCGGCACCTTGGTCGGGTACCAAGTGAACAGGCCTCCCGCTTCCTTCGGTGAGAGCCGCATCGAATTTTGCAAGAAGCCCGGCGACTTCTGGACCAAATACAGGACCAGGTCGACATCGCTGCGATCGTCGCGTATGTCAGCCTCCCGGACAACGCGGAAGCCTTCCTCCGTCAGCATCTGCTCGAATTCGAGACCCGATGCGGCCTTATCTCCGAAGAAAGACGCTTCATCGGAGGCAGCGAGCAGGAGCACGGTGCGGTGCTTCTCCGGCGAGAGCGGCAGCAGCTCCTGCACGTCCTTCACCAGCGTCACCGACCGGCGTGCAAGCCTCTCTGCCAGCTCCCGGTGCGCCTCGCAGCCGACAATCTCTAAACCGCTGCCACGCAAACCGCTGACAGCCGTTCCGCTACCCACCGCACTGCTGCCCGCCAACCCGTTATCCGCTGCACTGCTGGCCACCATTCCGCTATCCGGCGCACTGCTGCCCGCCTTTCCGCTTCCCTCCACACTGCCGTTCGCCAATCCGTTGTCCGCCGTACCACCTTCAACTCCCAGGTCGATGCCAGCCGCAACGCCGCCGACTCCCAGGCCGTTGCCTGCCGCACCGCCGCTAATTCCCGGATCGCTCGCAATGCCGCCGACTCCAAAGTCGCCGCTTGCCGAACTGCTCCCCGCTCCGCCGGCGCCATGATGCAAGCCAAGCGAAGCCTTCAACGCCAAAATCCGGGCGACCGCTTCATTCAGGCGCTCCTCCGTAATGACGCCGCTTCGAGCACCGTCCATCATCGCTTCGAAATCGTACCGCATGTCTTGCGTAAACAGGAACATATCGACACCGGAAGCGATGCACTGCGGAACGATGTCCTTGCGCGGCCCGAAGCTGGTCATCCCCACCATGCTCGTCGCGTCCGATACGATCAAGCCGTTGAAGCCAAGCTCGCCCCGCAGCAGTCCCGTATTGAGCTCATAAGACAACGAGCCCGGAGTATGCTTCGTTCGCACGTCGGTGACGCCAAGCTCCTCGTAATAAGCGGGCAGCGCAATATGAGCGCTCATGACCGTTTTCACGCCTTCTTCGATCATTGCCTTGAAGACGCTGCCGTACGTGCTCCGCCACCGCTCCATGCTCATCGTATTGACGGTCAACACTTTGTGCTGATCCCGATCGTCCATTCCGTCGCCCGGCCAATGCTTGGCGCAGGCTGCCATCCGGCCGCCGCGCTGGACCGCCTGCATCACCGGCACGGCCGTGCCGGCCACGACCTCCGGCGTATCTCCGAAGGCGCGGATGTTGACGATAGGATTTTGGAAATTGTAGTTAATATCGACGACAGGGCCGTACACCCAGTTAAAGCCCATCGCCCGGCCTTCCGCCTCGATCGCGCGGCCGAACGCCTCTGCCAAGGACCGGTCGGCGGCAGCGGCGACCTGCATATTCGAAGCCAAATTCGTGCCGTCCCGCGCTCCGCCCTGACCGCCGTTCTCCAAGTCGCCGGAGACGAGCAGCGGCAGCGGACTGCGCGCCTGCAGCCCGGCGATCAGCTTCGCCTGATTCACCGCCGTTGCCTCTGGCGAGAAGCCGAAAATATGCACGCCGCCAGGCTGTATGGCAAGCAAGTCCTGTTCCGTCGGAGGAGCGAAAGGCGGCTCCACCACCATGAACAGCTGCCCGACCTTCTGCTCCAGCGTCAAGCTCTGCAGCGTACGCTCCACCCATCCGGCTGCTTCCTCGTTCAAATAAAACGGCTTCCCCTTCAAGTCCACCATATCCAAAGACTCCCCTTATCCTTGCGCGATATAGGTGCGGATAAAATACGTCGGCGTGCAGCTCCACGCGTGGCAATAGCTGTTGATCAAATGGCTGCCGTACGGCGACAGCAGCTCGTCCTCCGGCTGATACACCTCGAAGAAGGTGTCCGCCCCAGCCTTCACCATACCGCCCCAGTACAGCCGCAGCTGCTCGATCGCCTGCTCCTTCTTGCCGCAGAGGAACAGCGCTTCGACCAAATGATGGTACATGTACGGCGTACGAATGCGAATGTCCGGCGACTCGGCGAACAGCCGGTCCAGCAGCGCGGCGTTCTCTTCGGCGGTCAGCACGTCCGCCAGCACCATCCAAATCTGCGATGCCCACGACACTTGACGGTCAGCTCCGCTGACGAAGAAGCCTTTCTCCTCATCCCACAGCAACGTTTTGGCCGCAGTCGTCACTTCCTCCAGCTTGCGCTCCAGAACGGCAGCCTGCTCGGCGAGCCCCAGCTCGCGCGCCAGGGCTAGCCCTCTTCTGATCGCGTAGATCAGCACAGCTTGTGCCGGCGCTTGCTTGTTGAGGTCCGGATGCCAGTCGACAAAACACCACCACGACGGGTCGTCCCGCACGACGCTCCTCTCATCCAGCCGCTCCAGCGCCGTCTCGATCTGCCGCCAAGCGACCGGCCACAGCTCTTCAAGCGCCCGCCTGTCCTTCGTCGCATTGTAATAGTCGTAGAGCGTCGCGACGAAAAACAGCGAGTAGTCGTACAGCAGCGTATCGTCAACGAGCGGCTGCGGCGTCTCGAATACGCAGGCCCCGACCTTGCCGCCGTTCAGCGTCATGCCCCCGAACATATAGAGGCACCGCTTCACGAGATCGTTGTTCCCGAACGTCACATAGTTCGCCAGCGCCTGCAGCCGCAGGTCTCCGATCCAGAGCCGCCGGTCCCGCTTGGGTCCGTCTTCGAACACCGTCTGCATGCAGTCCTGCAGCGTCTTGATGCCGATCCGGTCCATCGTCGTCCACGCTTCCGCCGTTCCTTCCGGGAGCGGCGGGATGCGCGTCACATCGCCGGAGGTCACGGTCGTACAATGAATGTCGGTGAAGGCTACGGTATATTTGCGCGACGTATCGACAACGACGATCTTCAAATAACGGAAGCAGTACCGCCGCGGCAGCTTCAGCACGGCCGGCAGCACATCGACATTCACGATTTCCTCCTGCAGCCACGCGCGGCTAAGCCACCCGTCGTATGTATCGAAGGACTCCGCGACCTCGCAAGGCATCTCCCCGAAAATCAGCTTTAACCGCAAGGGCGCATCCTGCGGACTGCCGACGGATTTGAGCCCAAGGGTCAAGTAACCTACATGGTGATCGCCAAAATCGAGAATAAAGCTGTCATCCTTGCCATAAGACCGTTCTTTCCAGCTGTCGATGTCTTCCGCATGCTGCGTCCTCCAGCCTTGAAACGCCTGCTCGTCCCGAACAGCCTCGACCACTTGCTGCGGATAAACCTTCGCCTCATACAGATGAGGCACAAGCCGCTGCGCTTCCCTAACAAACTCCTCATTCGTCTCTCTTATCCCGGCTCCGCCGCTGTTCATACTCATGTCTTATGCTCCTCCCTAGTGTAAAGTGGGCAAGAAAACTCCTGCCTGTTTGGAAAAATATGGTGGACCCGCCATGATGGGATATTCCCGTTAATACGAAGCGGAATTTCTCCACCTAATTTCATTGGAACTGCAGGTTTCCCAATTTTAGCGGGAAAACCTCGGCCTAATTTTGCTTCAAATAACGAAAATCAAGGATTAGGGCGAATTTATATGGAGGTTTTCCCGTTAGATAGCTCATTTTTGGGTTACAGTCTGAAATAGAGGGAGGTTTTCCAGTTAGTTATAACCGTCCCCCATCAAGCTCAGCCATGGCACCGCAACGCGCACGCTTCAGTTCTGCCCCGCCCCTTCGAAGGCCTGAAAACGATACTTCTTCATCAGCAACCCGCTTCATGCGATTTACCCGCCAAGTTAGTGGATGTACGTACGGCAACAAAAAAGAGGCGATCCGGGAACAACTCACCCAATCGCCGCCTCCTTCAGTGTTAGATTTCCTTCAAATCCGCAAGCAATGCCTCGATCTGCTCCCTGGAAATGCCCGTCATCGTATTTTCCGCGAGCCCGTACAAGCTGCTCTTCTGCACAAAATTGATCATCGGGCTGTTCACCAGATGCGGCAGGTGACGCTTCAGCAGCTCCGCGCCAGCAGCGTTCCCGAGCACCTCGCTCACGCGGGTATGTCCGGAAAATTTCACTTTGAACAAGTCCGCATTGTCGTAGGTAAACACATACGTACCGGAGCCGATCGACAGCGTTACGCCATTGGACGTTTCCGCCACAGCGTGCACGCCTTCCGCCGAAGACGCTATACCGGATGCCGCAAAAGCGGCTGCCACAGCAGACGTTGTGCCGGATGCAGCCACTGCCGAAGCTGTACCGGACGCATCAGTGCGATTAGCCCCCGCCGACGCACTCGCCGACTCCGCAGCAGCCACGGCCGCAGCGCTCACCAGCTCCCGGCCGCTCTCCCGCAGACCGCTCAGACGCGCTCCCTTCAGCACAACCTCCGCCGTCGCATTGGCCGGCACCGTGACCGACACTTCGACGCGGCCGTTCTGCACCCGCCAGCCGGACTCGACACGGCCGTACATCGACTCGTGCGCGGTACGCGCGAAGGTCAGACGGTCCAGCCCGAACAACGGCTCGATATGCAGACGCTTGAAGGCCGGAACCGTCCGGTCCGTATCAAGCCCCGCGACCTTGCGGTACATCCAGTCGCCGATCGCCCCGTAAGCGTAGTGGTTGAACGAGTTCATATCGTCGCTCCAGAACGAGCCGTCCGGCTTGATGCTGTCCCAATGCTCCCAGATCGTCGTAGCTCCCTTGGACACCGAGTACAGCCAGCCCGGGTAGCTCTCCTGCGCCAGCAGCTTGACGGCGGTCTCGTGATACCCGTTATTCGACAACGCGAAGCACAAATACGGCGTCCCCACGAAGCCGGTGGACAAGTGGTAATCGTTGTCGACGATCAGATCGTTCAAGTCTTTGGCCACTCGGCCGCGAACGCTATCGTCAACCAAGTCGAACACCAGGGCAAGCACATGCGCCGTCTGCGACGGGTAGGCGATCCGGCCCTTCGCGGTTACGAATTCGTCGCGGAACGCCTGCACGATTCCCCGATACAGCTCGCCGTACTTCGCCGCATCGTCCGCCAGGCCGAGCGCCTCGGCCGCGTCGCGAACAATCCGCGTCGAATAGGCGTAATACGCTGTAGCGACAAGGCTGTCCGGCGTTGCGCCCTTATAGCTGTTTTCTTTCGCATCCAGCGCAAGCCAATCGCCGAAATGGAAGCCCGTGTTCCACATGAACTCATTGTCGCCCTGAGCGCGAATATACTCGACCCAGCGCTTCATGCTCTCATACTGCTCGGCAAGCAGCCGCGTATCTCCGTAATATTGATAAACCGTCCACGG
The DNA here is from genome assembly GCF_042432825.1 of Paenibacillus chartarius. Classification (NCBI taxonomy): domain Bacteria; kingdom Bacillati; phylum Bacillota; class Bacilli; order Caryophanales; family Paenibacillaceae; genus Paenibacillus; species Paenibacillus chartarius. The sequence goes on from NZ_JBHLWN010000082.1 coordinate 68,112, forward strand.
ACAGATGACCGCCGCATCGCCCCACGCCGACGAGCTCGCTCCGCCCACAACGTCCGGAATGACGAACGGCACGCCGCCGTCCGGCAGCTGCTCCGCCTTCAAATCCCGGAGCCACTTGGTAAAGAACGGAGCGCCCTGGAAGTTGTAGAGCGCCGTAGAGATAAACACCTGCGCGTCGCCCGTCCAGCCGAGCCGCTCGTCGCGCTGCGGGCAATCCGTCGGCACGTCGAGGAAGTTGCCCCGCTGCCCCCACCGGATGTTGCTCTGCAGCTGATTGATCCGCGGGTCGGAGCACTCGAATTCGCCCGTAGACGCCATATCGGTATGCAGCACCTCGCCGGCGAAAGCGTCCAGCGGCAGTCCTGTCCCGCCATCCTCAAGCCCCGGGTAGCCCTCAACCTTCACATAGCGGAAGCCCATGAACGTAAAATGCGGAGCATAGCTCTCCCCGCCGCCGCCCTTCGCCACATATTCCACCGTCTGCCGCGCAGGACGCAGATTGCCGAAGTAAATATTGCCGTCCTTATCCAGCACCTCGGCATGCCGCAGCACGATGCGCGTCCCCTCCGGCGCCTCTACCGTGAAGCGTACGCGGCCGACCATATTTTGCCCCATATCCAGCACATGGTCGCCTGCAGGCGTCACGAAGTAAGCGACCGGCTTCAGCGTCCCGGTGACCCGCGTCGGATCGTTCTCCTGCGCCGTCAGCACATCCAGCGGCAGCTCGCACGCCTGAACCCGCTTCCACGAACCGGCGGCAACCGGCCCGCTCCAATCCGGCAGCTCCAACCGTGCATCGTACACCTCGCCATGATAGATCGTAGCATACCGAACCGGTCCCAACCCCGCCTGCCACGACTCGTCGGTTACGATCACATCCTCCGTGCCGTCGGCGTACCGGACATGCAGCTGGAGCACCGCGGCTCGCCGCTCGCCATATTTGAAGTTTTTGCCCTCAAAGCCCATACCGCTCTTGTACCAGCCGTCGCCCAGCATGATGCCGATGCCGTTGCCGCCCTGACGGAGCAGCTCCGTTACATCGTAGGTCTGATACTGGATGCGCACCGGATAGCTGGTCCAGCCCGGAGCCAGCACATCCTCGGAAGCGAGCCGTCCGTTGACATACAGCTCATACACGCCGGCCGCCGAAGCGTACACCCGGGCCGACGCCACTTCCTTCGCGAGCTCGAAGCCTTTGCGAAGCAGGAAGGAAGGCTCGCTGTCAGGATCGATATCGCCGCTATGCGGCGTGACCCACTTCGCCTGCCAGGCGTCCGCACCGTACAACAGCCCCGTTTCCCACCAGGCCGTATCGCTCCACTCCGATTCCGCGCCGTCCTGCGTCCACGCCTTGACCCGGTAGTAGTACCTTGTGCGCGCCGAAAGCTCCGGTCCGTCATATTCCACTTGAATCGACTGCTCCGACACCTGCACATCCGAATCCCACAGCGGCGCGTCGAAGCCGTCTTCACGCCCGGCCACAACGATCCGATACGCATGCTGCAGCGTGCCGCGGCGAGCCGAGTTCAGCTGCCAGCTGAATCTCGGCTTCCTTACGTCAAGGCCTAGCGGGTTTACCCGATACTCGCACCGCAGCCGGTTTACAGTAACATTTTCCACAACGGCATCACGCTCCATCGGCTCTTATTCCTTGCCTGCTTATCCTTTGACCGATCCGGCCGTCATCCCCGCGACAATCTTCTTGTTGAAGAAAATGAACAGCAGCAGCGGCGGCAGCGTAATCAGCAAAATATCCGTGAACAGCAAATTGTACTGCGTTACATATTGGCTGGAGAAGTTATACAGCGTCAGCTGCACCGTTGCATTCTTCGCCCCCGGGAAGAAGTAGAGCGGATTCGTGAAGTCGTTGAAGATCGACACCGACGAAGTGACGATGACCGTAGCCGTAACCGGCTGAAGCAGCGGCAGAATGATCCGGAAGAACAGCGTCAGTCCGCCGGCCCCGTCGACAATCGCCGCTTCATCGACTTCCTTCGGAATCGATGCCATGAAGCCCCGGTACAGCAAGATGCAGAACGGCAGACCGAGCGCCACCTCCACCATAACGAGACCCGTCATCGTCTTAAACAGGCCGAGTCCGTCGAGCACCCAAATCGTCGGCACGATTGCCGGAGGGATGATCAGTCCCGACAGCACCAGGAAATTGATCCACGGCGTTGCCCGGTCATTCCGGCGCTGCAGGATGAAGCCGGCCATCGCGCAGAGCACGACCAGAAACACGATCGACAATACCGTCAGCAGCGTGCTGTTGTAGAACGCGCGCAGGAGCATGTAGTCGCGGGCGGTGACAACCTCCTTAATATTGTTCCACAGCTGGAAATTTTCCGGCCACGCGAGGCTAAGCAGCGACGATTCTTTCTTATCCTTCAGCGCATTGACGATAACGAAGTAAAACGGGATCCAGAAGATGACGACGCTAAGCAGGACAGCAACGACATCGATCGTAATTTTGCGAAGCTCCTTGCTCATAGGTCGACCTCCTTGCGGTTCAAGTACATTTGCAGAGGGAACGCCAGCAGCGTAACGAAGATGAACAGGATGACGTTGCCTGCCGTAGCGAGCCCGTAGAAGCCGCCCTGATACTGCTTGTAAATGATCGATGCAATCAGGTCGGTCGAGAAGCCCGGACCGCCTTTCGTCATCGCCCAGATAAGATCGAAGGAGCGAAGTCCGCCGATGAACGCCAAAATAATAACCGAGTTGGTCGCCGGACGGCTCAGCGGCACGATGATGTTCCAGAACTTGTGCAGCGCATTGCCGCCGTCCATCTGCAGCGCTTCATAATACTCCTCCGGGATCGACAGAATGCCCGCGATATAGATGACGGTGGCGAAGCCGACGCCCTTCCACACATCGACCAGCGCGACGGACAGCAGCGCGATGCTCTTGTCGCCGAGCCAGTCCGGGCCTGCGATGCCTAGCATCTGGAGCGTCGTGTTGATAAGTCCTTGCGTCGGATGCATCATCATGCTGAAGGCAAGACCGACCGCAATCGTACTCACTAAGGTTGGAAAAAATATAACAGACCGCAGATATCCTTTGGTTCGAATTTTTGAAGTCAAGAGAACGCCGAGCAAAAGTCCAAGCACAACTTTAAGTACGCATGTGACAAGCGCGTAAACGAACGTATTTTGAAATCCGATGACTAGAGAAGGCTCTTGGAAAAAGGCGATGAAATTGTCAAATCCGATAAATTCGTATTCCGTTAGCGACCAGCGGGTCATGCTGAAGAAGAACGACATGATCGTAGGCAGTACAAAGATGACAAAATAGATCAGCGCTGCGGGAAGCAGAAACATATAAGAATACGTTTTTCTTTGCAGTTTCGTCATATAGCTCTCCTCTCTGCAGGAAGTGCATCGGCTCTGCACGATGGCAGAGCCGATGTTCCCGCTTTTGGTTACCAGCCCTGCAATCCGAGCTGCTTCGCTTGCTTCTCTACATCCTTGTCATACAGAGCGGCTCCGTCCTTCGCGGATTTAAAGCCGGCGCCGACCTCAACCGTAATTTGCGGCAGCGTCGGTCCTTTGATCGGCGACAGGAACTCCAGTGCCGGCGCCGTCTTATTGGCTTCGAAATAAGGAAGCATCTCTTTCACGACGTTCGTAACGTTGTCCGGCAGCTTCGCGCCCTTCACAAGCAGCGGACCGGACGGATTGGAAGCCTTCATCATAGCCTCGACGCCTTCCGTAGAAGAGGTAAATTCGACGAACTTCTTCGCTTCTTCAACGTGCTCGCTCTTCTTGTACACGTAAGCTCCGGTCGATACCCATACGGTCAGCCCGTTCTTGTCGGCGCTGTCACCCGGCTGTGCGAAGAAGCCGATATCATTCAACTTGTCCGGGAAGTTCTGCTCCAGCACAGGCACCGCGAACGTGAGCATCGGATAGTGCGCGCCCTTGCCTTCGGCCAGCATCTTCAAGCCGGCGTCATAGGTGGTTGCCAGGAAATCCTTGTTCATATAGCCCTTCTTCGCAATTTCCTCCAGCTTCTCGAAGCTGCGGAGAGCGGCAGGTTCCGTCGCATATTTGGCTTTGTTCGCCGTGTAATCGTCGGCAAAGCTCGGCTTTTGCGCCTGCACGTTGTAGTAATCGGCCACAACGATCAGCTGCGAGGTCCAGTCATCCTTGTAGGAGCCGATCACCGGCGTGATGTTGGCCGCCTTGATCTTCTCGTTATTGGCCATGAGCTCGTCCCAAGTCTTCGGTACGGACAAGCCCAGGTTCGCATACACCTTCTTGTTATAGAACCAGCCGCCGCCCATCGTATATCCGATTGGACCGGCGTACACTTTGCCGTTGTAGGTCACCGTCGGCTTGAACGTATCGACGACGTTCTGCTGGAACGGCTCGTTGGTCAGATCGACCATGTTCTGCTCCGGGCTCAGCGATTGCATCAGCGAGCCGGCATTGTACCAGAAAACATCCGTCATATCTCCCGTTGCGAGGCGAGTTTTGACGAGATTATCCCCTTCGCCGCCGCCCGGACGCGTTTCATGTTCAACGTGAATATTCGGGTATTTCTTCTCGAAAGCTTCGATTACGCCTTTAGCCATATTCACGGTATCCTGCGTGTTGTCCGTCAGCAGCGTGATGGTCACTTCCTTGCCGCCCGCTCCCGAAGCTTCGCCGCCCGCAGAGCTGCCGGACGTGCCGCCGCCGCATGCCGCCAGGGCGCCGGCCATCAGCACAGCCGTGGACAGCGTAACCGCGATTTTTGTATGTCTTGCTTTCATATGCAAAGCCCCCTATAAAGTATGATGTAAGGTTCATGCTGTTATCAGGTGTTCAGAGACACCGTTGCTCTCTGTACTTCAATAGTAAGGCAGTTTCGCCCGACTTGGCAGTGCTTCATATTTTGGTTTCACGTCCGATTTTTTCGGATGCCTGACAGAAATACGGACGGATGGGCATATAGCCCTCCGTCCCTATAAGTCCGCGTCCGGCGGCGCGGTCCCGTCCCGGTATTGGCCGGGTGTGAGGCCCGTCATTTTCTTGAACACCTCGGAAAAGTGCCGATACGTATGATAGCCGACCTTCTCGCTGACCTCGTTCACCTTCAGCCCCTTCGCCAGCAGTGTCTTTGCCAGCTCGATCCGGTAACGGGTCAGATATTTGATATACGACTCTCCGATTTCCTCTTTGAATAAGACGCTGAAATACGTCGGGTTCATCCCGACATGCCCGGCAACCTCCTGCAGCGTAATATCCCGGCCGCAATGCTGTTCCATGTACGTGCGGGCGCGCTCGACGGAGGCGTGCTTCGTGTGCTCGCGGGCGGCCATGCTCCACTCCGCGATCCGCTCCATCTGCGCCCGGAACCAGTCCGGCGTCGCCCCGTGACCGGCTTGCTCGCGAAGCTCCACATGCGGCATATAGCCTTCCGGCAGACGCCCCGTCTTGTCCCCCGACAACCGCCTCGCTTCCTCCAGCGCGAGGTAAATCAGCTTGAGCAGCTCGTGCTCCGCGACCTCCGCATCCAGCTTCTCGTTCTGCAGCCATTCCAGGAAGCGGTCCGTCTGCTCCAGCAGTCCTTGCTGGTTGCCGGACCGCAAGCTCAGAATGATCGCTTCCTCCCGCTCCGTGAGACCCTCCGGCGAAGTCATCCGCTCGCCCAAGTCGTCGAAGCGGACGATGCCCCGCTCGTTCAGGAAGCGGGCCGAGCGCAAGGCGCGCAGCGCCTCCCGGTACGAGTGCGGCGCATCGCTCAGCCGCTCGTAGGTTCGGCCGCTGCCGGCCGCTGTCTCCGCCCGCTCGGCTTCCGTCAGCTGCAGCTCCCAAAATTCCGGCGTCGGCAGCGCGAAGTGGACGTAGGCCAGCAATCGATCCTGCCCATGCCGGACGGCGACGGCTTCGTAGTCGGCGTGCCCGGCGGGCGAGAACGCTCCCGATTCCGCAGCCAGCACGGTAATGCCGCACACCTGCTCCGCCCGCTCCGGCCCGAAGCATTCCCGCCATTTCGCCTCCGCTTCGGTACCGATCAGCAGCAGGTCCAGCGTCGCCTTCTCGAGCAGCTCGCGGCGGCTCACCTCCAGCTGATGCTGCATGTGCTGCACCGACTGCATTTTGCCGATTCGTTCGACGACCTTGCCGATCGCCTTCTCTATGCTTTGAATCGTAATCGGCTTCTCCAAATAATCCGTTACCCCCAGCTGGAGAGCCCGCTTGACGTAATCGAACTCGTTAAAGCCGCTGAAGACGATGCACAGCGTCTCCGGCGCCTCCCGCATGACCTCCTCGATCAGCTGCAGCCCGTCCATGCCCGGCATCCGGATATCCGTGAAAATCATGTCAGGCCGCTTGCTGCGGAACAGCTCCAGCGCGGAAAGCCCGTCGCTCGCCGTACCGACCAGCTCGATGCCGAACTCCTCCCATTCGATCATCGCCTGTACGCCTTGAAGCACGATATATTCATCATCAAACACGGCTGCCGTCAGCATCAGCATCTCTCCTCCCCTGCTTCGGATTAAACCTGATCTCGATCTTCGTTCCAGCGCCGGGCTCACTCTCGATACGCAGCGAGCTCGTCGGACCGTAAGACAGCATCATACGCTCCCGGACATTGGACAGCCCGTATCCCTCCTCGGTCTTCGCGATATCCTCGATCCCGACCCCGTTGTCTTCAACGGTAAACACCAGATACGCTCCGTCCTTTCTTCCCGTGAGCCGGATCGTACCTTCCCCGACCTTGGGCTCCAATCCGTGGTAAATCGCATTCTCGACGAGCGGCTGCAGGAGCAGCTTCATCATCTCGTGGCCCAGAATCGACTCCTCCACTTCTTCCACATACTGAAACCTGTCCTTATACCGGATGTTCTGAATCGTCATGTAGTGCCGGATATGCTGCAGCTCCTTGTAAACGGTTATCGTTTCCTTGCCTTTGTTCAGGCTCAGCTTGAAGCTCTCCGATAACGATACGGCCATTTGGGCGATGTCCTTGTTTTTCTGCAGAACGGCCATCCAATAAATCGAATCGAGCGTGTTGTATAGAAAATGCGGCTTAATCTGCGCCTGCAGCGCCCGCAGCTCCGCTTCCCGCTCCTTGAGCTCGGAGTGAATGAGCCGCTCGCTGAGCTCCTTGTTCTCGGAGGCCATCCGCTTGAACGTTTCGCCGATCGCGCCGACCTCGTCATTAGCGAACGTCTCCGTGAATACTCTCGTCCCTTTCGTCCATTCCACCATCATTTTCTTGATTTGCAGCAGCGGACGCGTTATGCCCCCCGAGAGGATGTATGAGATGATGATAGCCAGCAGCGCCATCGAGGAAGCGATGATCGTCGTCGCCGTGCCGATCCGGTTGGACTGCTTGAACAGCTCCTCGAGCTTGACGTAATGGACGAACGTCCACTGCGTCGTCTGATTGGTGTACTCATTGATCAAATAGCCTTTATCCCGAAGCTGGCCGACTGCATCGTTCAGCTGCTGCCCCGGCGGGAACGATGTTGCCGCTCCGCCTGTATCGTATACGACGCGGGATTGGCCGTTTGCGTGCTCGAGCGCCATGAAGCCGCTGTAGTCGCTGCTGTCGCTGAAGATTTTATCGAAGATGGAGTGGGACACGTTGACGATCAGAATGCCCATCGGCTTCCCTTCCGGACTTTCGGCATCCCGGAACAGCTTCACCGTGGAAAATGTATTCTTCGCATCGCCAAGCACATCATAGCCCAGAAACACAACCCGCCCCTGCGCTTCCACCGCCTTCCGGTACCAGTCCGTCTGCCGGATCAGCTCCGCCTTGCCGGGCTTATCGTAGATGCCCGCATCGTCCGACCTCCCCGAGCAGAAGCTCTGGAAGTCCAAATTCATGACGCAGACGGAACGTATGTGGCGCGTATCGGTGACGCTCTGGCTGATTGCCCGCTGCAGCTTATTCGGGGCCCATCCCTCTTCAGCGCCCGATACCAGCCCTTGATTTGTATTGCTGCTAAGCAGCTGCTCACGAATATCATTGTTGATGACCAGGGAGCGGTTCAGATCGATCATATGCTGCAGCAGCAAATCCGCGATCTCGCTGGACGTTTCCAAATGCTGTTCATAAGTCTGAGAGTTCGTCTCCAGCAGCGTTTCCTTCGCGATGTTAAAGGAAATATAGCCGAGAACGAACAGCGAAGGCAGGGAAATGACGATCATCGCCGCCACAATCCGGGTGCGAAGCCGTTGAAAGCGGAATTTGGCGATCCGCTCGCTTAACCATATACCCATGAAGTATGCTCTAGCCTCCTTGTTGATCCAAGCCGGTATCCTCTCATTGTAGCCCTGTGTATAGCCACTAGGCAAAGGAAAGTGTGCCCTGCCACCCAGGCCGACGCTTCTTGGGTTAAGCTGGCGCTGTACGTGTTGAAAGAGGCTGGCTGGTAATGTTCCGGCCGTGTCCTCGCCGTTCACTTAGCTCGGTTGCGAGTGCGTTTGCGAGTCGGTTGCTGTTTGCTGTTGAGGTTGCCGTTGCTGTTGCGATTACTGTTGCGGTTGCTGTTGCGGGTGCAGGTGCGGGTGCCGTTGCGGTTGCTGTTGCGGGTGCGGTCGCCGTTGTCGTTGCCGTTGCGGGTGCGGGTGCTGTTGCGGGTGCGGGTGCGAGTCGGTTGCTGTCTGCGTTGCGGTTGCTATCTCCCTTCGTTCACCTTAAGCGACTTTGGAGGCGTTATTATGGTCGAATTTCTATATTTCTAAAATATAACGGATTATGAGGGATCTATTTTGAAGCTCCGCAACATAAAAGTGGGCATTTTCCTATTTTCCGCTCCCAATAACGCCTTCAAAATCACTAGCGTTGCAAGAAACCTCACAGAACAGACGAAACCTTAATTATTGAAAAATTTTA
>NZ_JBHLWN010000004.1:0-50389 GCF_042432825.1 Paenibacillus chartarius
TTCCTTCGGGGTTCGCGTTCCAGGCATCTTAAATGACTGCCCACGCTAGCTTGACACTGACGGATGTTGCTAGAGTGTTGACTTTTGTACTTCGAAGTGATTTAATATATGGGTACGAAATTGACCATTTGCCTATGCCGATGGACGGCTGTCCGTGCGGACAGCTTCTTTATAAGGAACGCAAGGAGGTGCTACGTTAATGAAACCGTCTTACAATCCGAATACGCGCAAGCATAAGAAAGTTCATGGCTTCCGCGCAAGAATGAGCACAAAGAACGGCCGCAAGGTATTGGCCGCTCGCCGTCAGAAGGGCCGCAAAGTCATCAGCGCGTAAAGCTCTAGACCACTTAGAGAAGTGGTCTTTTTTTTGTTTGAAATCCGCCGAAATGGTGAAAGCTAGCAGGTATTGAGCGGCAAGGAAGTGCCCGTCATGGAAAAAGAATATCGTCTCGCGAAGCGCGAGGATTTCAATAAAATATACCGGTATGGGAAATCGGCGGCGAATCATCAGTTCGTTCTCTATTATTATCCGCAGAAGGAGCTCGGCCACTTTCGGCTGGGCATTTCGACGAGCAAGAAAGTAGGGAACGCCGTCGTACGCAATTCGCTGCGGCGAAGGCTGAAGGAGATCGTGCGGCTGAACGCGGACAAGTTCCCGCCGAATTACGATTATATCCTCATAGTTAGGAAGCCAGCCGTCGAGATGGAATATGCCGAGCTGGAAAAGAGTCTGTTTCATGTCGTTCGGAAGGCCGGACTGCTTCCCAGAAAATAGCGCCCCGTGCATTTCCTTGTTATGCAGAGTTGTGGTATAGTTTTAGATGGAAAACACTGCTTGTCAGATGACCGTTCCCGCTGCGGGAACGATGGGAGGACTTCATTTTGAATCGTCGTTTATGGAAGCTTGCTCCGTTAGCCCTAATGCCGCTGCTGCTCGCCGCGTGTGGTAACACTACGCCTCAGCCGATCGATTTGGAAACGGCGGACTTCTTTACGAAATATTTCGTCTATCCGCTTTCGTTCACGCTCGATTGGTTCGCACAGCATCTGTGGGGGCAGTACGGACTTTCTATTTTAGTAGTAACGATCATCATTCGTTTCTTGATCCTGCCGCTGACGTTGAAGCAGTATAAGAGCTCCAAGCGTATGCAAGAGCTTCAGCCGGAGCTGAAGAAGATCAAGGATAAGTATAAGGACGATGCGAAGAAGCAGCAGGAAGAAACGATGAAGCTGTTCCAGGCGAACAACGTGAATCCGCTGGCCGGTTGTCTGCCGCTGATCGTGCAGATGCCGATTCTGATCGCCTTGTATCAAGCGATTATGCGGAATCCCGATATTCATACCCATACCTTCTTATGGTTGAATCTCGGCAAAGCCGATCCGTTCTATATTTTGCCGCTGCTTGCAGCCGCTACGACGTGGCTCCAGCAGAAGGTAATGTCTTCGCAAATGAACAATCCGCAGATGCAGAGCTTGATGTTTATCTTCCCGGTGCTGATTTTCGTCATGTCGATGAACTTCGCCGCTGCACTGCCGCTGTACTGGGTGTTCAGCAATATTTTCACCGTGGTGCAGTCGTATTTCATGTATGGCAGAAACAATAACCAGCCTAAACCTGCGGCCAAGGGGAGTTCATCTAAATGAACAAGGTCATCGTAACCGGTAAATCCATAGAAGACGCGGTTCAATCAGGGCTTCGGCAGCTGGGCGCGACGGAGGACCGGGTGCGTGTGACCGTGTTGGAGCAGCCCTCCAAAGGACTGTTCGGTATATTTGGCGTGAAGGAAGCGAAGGTCGAGCTGGAGCTGATTCCGGATCCGGTTGAAGAAGCGGCGTCTTTCCTAACGGAGATGTTCGGGGCGATGCAGCTGACGGTGAAGCTGGACATTGTGAGGACCAAAGAGGGAGCGGACATCAATCTGTCCGGTCCGGAGCTCGGGATCCTGATCGGTAAGCGCGGACAGACGCTGGATTCGATTCAGTATTTGGCGAACATTGTTGCGAACCGGTATTCGGATTCGCACTTGAAGATTAGCTTGGATGCAGAGCAGTTCCGCGAGCGGAGAAAGAAGACGCTGGCGGAGCTGGCCCACCGGCTTGCGGCACGTGTCGTGAAGACTCGTAAGGAAGTCGTGCTCGAGCCGATGCCTGCACCGGAGCGTAAGATAATTCATGCTGAGCTGCAAAACCATCCGAGCGTGAAGACGTTCAGCAAGGGCGATGACCCGAACCGGCGTATCGTCATTGCGCCCAAATGAACTATGCTGCAATGATCCGCTTATCCTGCGGTGTCATTGCTTTTTCTTTAGAATCGAAGGAATGGAGGTGCACACCGCATGTTGAATGATACGATTGCTGCGATTTCGACGCCGCTTGGCGAAGGGGGGATTGCGGTCATCCGCGTGAGCGGAGATGAAGCTGTCGCTCTGGCGGGCCGGTTGTTCCGCGGCCGGACGAAGCTGACGGATATGCCGACACATACGGTTCAATACGGTTCGATTGTTGATCCCGGTACCGGGGAGAAGCTGGAGGAAGCGCTCGTTACCGTGATGCGGGCGCCGCGCTCGTTCACTCGCGAGGATGTTGTCGAGGTTGGCTGTCACGGCGGTATTGTCGCAGTTAAGCGAGTGCTGGATGCACTGCTTGAGCAAGGAGTCCGGCTCGCCGAGCCCGGGGAATTTACGAAGCGGGCGTTCCTGAACGGGAGAATCGACTTGACGCAAGCCGAAGCGGTGATCGATTTGATCCGGGCGAAGTCCGACCGGGCGTTCAAGGTTGCGATGAAGCAGGTGGACGGCAAGCTGTCGAAGCGGATCGGTGCGCTGCGTTATCGTCTTATTGAGCTGATGGCGCACATTGAGGTGAATATCGACTACCCGGAGCATGACGTGGCGGAAATGACAAGCTCGATGATTGCCGATGTCGGCACATCGGTATCGGCGGAAATCGATGAACTGCTGCGGACGGCGGAACAGGGAAAGATTTTGCGGGAAGGGATATCGACGGCCATTATCGGGAAGCCCAATGTTGGGAAGTCGTCGCTGCTTAATGCACTGGCTCAGGATGAGAGAGCGATTGTGACGGATATCCCGGGAACGACGCGGGACGTGATCGAGGAGTATGTGAACGTCGGCGGCATTCCGCTCCGGCTGCTGGATACAGCCGGCATTCGCGAGACGACGGATGTAGTGGAGCAGATCGGTGTGGAGCGATCGAGGTCCGCTTTGGCGGATGCCGATCTGATCCTGCTCGTGCTGAATCGGAGCGAGACGCTGTCGGAGGAGGAGCGGGAGCTGCTTGCAGCGGTGAAGGACCGGCAGACGGTCGTCGTGCTGAACAAGACGGATTTGCCGCAGCGTCTGGAAATCGAAGAAGTACGGGAGCTGTTCTCTTCCGAGCGCATTGTAGAGACGTCGCTGCTTGAGGAGCGCGGGCTCGCCGATTTGGAGAAGGCGATTACGGCGTTATTTTTCCAGGGCGGTATCGATGCGAATGAAATGACGTATGTAAGTAATGCGCGGCATATTCATCTGTTTAAGCAGGCGAAGCGGTCGCTGCGGGATGCGCTTGACGCCAATGAGCAGGGTGTGCCGATCGATATGATTCAGATTGACCTGCGGGCTGCCTGGGAGCAGCTCGGCGAGATTATCGGCGATTCGGTAGCCGAGTCGTTGATCGATCAAATATTTTCGCAATTTTGCTTAGGGAAATGAGGGAAAGCGGATGACAGGATATACAGCTGGAGAATTTGAAGTCATCGTCATTGGAGCCGGTCATGCCGGCTGTGAGGCGGCGCTGGCTTCGGCGCGAATGGGCTGCAATACGCTGCTGCTCACGATTAACCTGGATATGGTGGCGTTCATGCCGTGCAACCCGTCTATCGGAGGGCCGGCGAAAGGGCACGTGGTACGGGAGATCGACGCATTAGGCGGCGAAATGGGACGCAATATCGATAAAACGTTCATCCAGATGCGGATGCTGAATACGGGCAAAGGTCCGGCCGTGCATGCGCTGCGTGCACAAGCGGATAAGTTCATGTACCAGCATACAATGAAGGAGACGATTGAGAGTACGCCGAATTTGACGCTCCGTCAAGGGATGGCGGAGGAGCTGATCGTGGAGGATGGCGTGGTTCGCGGCGTCATTACAAAGACGGGTGCCCGGTACATGGCCTCCGCTGTTGTGTTAACGACAGGGACATACCTGCGCGGCAAAATCATTATGGGCGAACTGATGTACGAGTCCGGCCCTAACAATCAGCAGCCTTCGGTGAAGCTGTCGGAGAGCCTGCGCGCACTCGGCTTCGAGCTCGTTCGTTTCAAGACCGGCACGCCGCCGCGGGTGCATAAGGATACGATCGATTTCTCGAAGACGGAAATTCAGCCTGGCGATGCGGAGCCGAAGTATTTCTCTTACGAAACCGGGAAGAGCGAGCGGGCGAACCAGCAGCTGCCTTGCTGGCTTACTTATACCTCGGAGAATACCCATCAAATCATTAACGACAATCTGCATCGCGCGCCGATGTTCTCGGGTGCGATCGAAGGAACGGGGCCGCGTTATTGCCCATCCATCGAGGATAAAATCGTGCGTTTCAGCGACAAGCCGAAGCACCAGATTTTCCTTGAGCCGGAAGGCCGTTACACGTCGGAATACTACGTGCAGGGGCTGTCGACAAGCATGCCTGAGGATGTGCAGCTGCAAATTTTGCGCTCGATTCCGGGCCTGGAGCAGGTGGAGATGATGCGCACCGGCTATGCCATTGAGTATGATGCGGTTGTGCCTACACAGCTGAAGCCTTCTCTTGAGACGAAGCTGGTGTCCGGATTGTTTACGGCAGGGCAAATTAACGGAACTTCCGGTTACGAAGAAGCGGCCGGTCAAGGGATTATGGCCGGTATTAATGCGGCTCGTAAGGTACAAGGTAAGGAACCTGTTATTTTGGATCGTTCTGAAGGGTATATCGGGGTGTTGATCGACGATCTGGTGACCAAAGGAACGAGTGAGCCTTACCGCCTGCTGACGTCGCGCGCCGAGTACCGGCTGCTGCTCCGTCATGATAATGCGGATCTCCGTTTGACCCCGATCGGCTATGACATCGGGTTGATTCCGGAGGAGAGATACCAGCTCTTCTTGCGGAAGAAGGAGCTGGTTGCCGAGGAGCTGCAGCGACTGAAAGCGACGAAGGTGAAGGCTGAGGAGCATGTGCAGGCTCTGCTGACCGAAGCCGGTACCGTAACGCTGACACAATCGACGGATCTGATTACGCTGCTGCGCCGCCCGGAGATTACTTACGCTCATATCGAGCGGCTTGCGCCACCTCCTCCGGAGCTGACGGAAGAGATGAAGGAGCAGGTGGAAATTCAAATTAAATACGAGGGATATATCGAGAAGCAGCTTGCTCAAGTAGAGCGTTTGCGTAAGATGGAGAAAAAGAAAATTCCGGACGACATTCGATATGAAGAGGTTCACGGGCTTGCTTCCGAAGCGAAGCAAAAGCTGGCGAAAATCCGTCCGGTGTCGATCGGGCAGGCGTCGCGTATTTCCGGCGTTACTCCGGCTGACATCTCGATCCTTCTTGTTTATTTGGAGCATTATAATCAAGTCACAGCGGCCAGAGGTTCCTGATGAGCACCGATGCACAACAACTGCTGGTGGATCTGCTCTCCGCGCAAGGCATTGTCTTGACGGAGAAGCAGCTCCTGCAATTTGATATTTATTATCGCACGCTGGTCGAGTGGAACGAGAAGATGAACTTGACCGGTATTACCGATCGCGAGCAAGTGTATTTGAAGCATTTTTACGATTCGCTTTCGCTTGCCTTCTTCCTGCCGATGGAGGAGGTTTCTAGACTTGCGGATATTGGCTCCGGCGCAGGCTTTCCCGGAATTCCGCTTAAAATCGTGTACCCGCATTTGAAGCTGACCATCGTAGATTCTCTTCAGAAGCGGATTCATTTCTTGGAACACTTGTCGAGTGAGTTAGGACTTACGGATGCGGCTTTTATTCATGGACGAGCAGAGGACATCGCCAGACTTCCGGACCATCGAGATCAATACGACCTCGTCACCGCAAGGGCGGTTGCACGACTCGCTGTTTTGAATGAATTTTGCTTGCCATTCGTTAAAACCAACGGCTTGTTTGTAGCGATGAAAGGGGCAAGCGGGGAAGAGGAGCTGTCGGAAGCTCGTTATAGCATGGACCAGTTGAAGGGAAGCCTGGAGCGGGCAGAAAAGTTCACCCTACCGATGGAAGAGTCCAGCCGCCAGCTTTTCTTTGTTCGAAAGAAGTCTCCGACTCCGCCGAAGTACCCGCGAAAGGCCGGTTTACCACTCAAGGAACCGTTGCTGCCACGGACTTAATGTTCCACGTGAAACATAATTCTCCAGCCAGTCACATGCTGAATGCTAAACAGCTGTCAATAGATTTACATAGTCTGTTGCACTGTTCAAGCAGGAAAATGACGTTCTTTGGAGAATATGTTTAGTAAGGGAATCCGATAATCGTGCAGCTTGATAGACAACACAGAAGGAGTCATTATCGGCACATCGTATCGGGGAACATTCACATATACATCTACAAATTCGGATGGAAGAGTTAGGTGGTATCGTTCCTATGAAAGAGCAATTATCGAAGTTCTTTGGGTTTAACGAGACACAGAGAAACAGTCCGGACGAAGTGAAAAACTTACCGGTACACGAAATCGTACCTAGTCCGTATCAACCTAGAACGGTGTTCGATGATGATCGAATTGAAGAGCTTATGCAGACAATCCGTACGCACGGTGTCATTCAACCGATTGTCGTTCGAGTCCGAAACAACAAATTCGAACTTATTGCAGGGGAACGGCGTCTCCGGGCAACTCGCAAATTAGGATTAGAAACGATCCCGGCGATCATTCGTGACTTTAATGATTCACAAGCAGCTTCAATCGCTCTCATTGAAAATCTTCAGCGTGAAGGACTGACTGCGATAGAAGAAGCTGCGGCTTATCAACAGCTGATTGAAATGCATGATCTAACCCAAGAAAGCTTGGCACAGCGACTTGGTAAGAGCCAATCTACGATTGCCAATAAAATCCGATTGCTGCATCTCAGCGAGCCTGTAAAGACAGCTTTGATGGAGCGCAAAATTACGGAACGGCATGCAAGAGCGCTCCTTTCTCTGGACCAGGAAGAACTGCAGCAGCAGGTGCTTGGAGAGATTATATCGAAGGAATTGAACGTGAAGCAAACGGAAGCGCGTGTTCAGTTCTTAAAAGAATCGACCAAGCTGAAGAAGGCTAGAAGGGTATCGTTTACGAAGGATGTTCGACTTGCGCTGAATACGATTCGGCAATCCGTTGAGATGGTTACGAATTCCGGTCTGAATATCGATACGCATGAACAAGATTATGAAGACCGATACGAAATCGTTATTCGAATTCCGAAAAACAAAGCTTGATATGGCTTGGCGAAAAGCGTTCACCGTCCCCGATGCGCATCGGGGTCTTTTTTCTTGTCAAGACAGGTAACGCATCTCGATTTGTGATATGATAGTCATACGACATTTTTTTCGTCTAGGAATGGATAGTTTTTAGTGATGCTAACACGAGGTGAAACGGATTTGTCTAAAATAATCGCCATTACGAACCAGAAGGGCGGCGTCGGGAAGACGACGACATCCGTCAATCTGGGCGCTTCTCTAGCATCTTTAGGGAAGAAAGTGCTGCTCATTGACATTGATCCCCAAGGAAATACAACTAGCGGCATAGGGATTAATAAGGCCGATGTTCAATATTGCATTTACGACGTACTGATCAACGATGTGCATCCGAAGGATGCGACAATGGATACGGCGCTGCCGAATCTGAAAATTATTCCGGCGACGATTCAACTGGCTGGAGCGGAAATTGAGTTGGTTCCGACGATCTCTCGCGAAGTGCGGCTGAAGAAGTCGCTTCAGCTTGTTAAAGACCAGTACGATTATGTGCTGATTGATTGCCCTCCTTCGCTCGGCATCCTGACCGTCAATTCATTAACCGCATCGGATTCCGTTATCATTCCTATTCAATGTGAATATTACGCTCTGGAAGGGTTGAGCCAGCTGCTCAACACTGTACGATTGGTTCAGAAGCATTTGAATACATCGCTGCAAATTGAAGGCGTACTTCTTACGATGTTTGATGCAAGGACGAATCTGGGAATTCAAGTCATCGAAGAAGTGAAAAAATACTTCCAACAAAAGGTGTACCAGACGATCATTCCGCGTAATGTGCGCTTGAGCGAGGCGCCGAGCCATGGCCAATCGATCATTACGTATGATCCGAAGTCGAAAGGCGCTGAGGTATATCTGGAGTTGGCGAAGGAAGTGATCTCACTATGACGAAGCGTTTAGGAAGAGGATTGGATGCGCTGATTCCATCGCTGCAAGTGAGTGAAGATGACAAGGTCGTTGAAATTCCATTAGCTCAGCTGCGGCCGAATCCGTATCAACCAAGAAAGCAGTTTAACGAAGAGAGCATTCAAGAGCTGGCCACTTCCATTAAGGAATATGGCGTCGTACAACCGATTATAGTTAGAACTGTGCTTAAAGGCTATGAGATTATCGCCGGGGAGAGACGCTTCCGCGCATCCCAGGTATGCGGCTTGGCAACGATTCCTGCCGTTGTCCGTAAGTTCTCAGATCAGCAAGTAATGGAGATCGCTCTTGTAGAAAACCTGCAGCGCGAGGACTTGAATGCCATGGAAGTTGCGGTAGCTTACCAGGCGATTATGGACCAGTTCTCTTTAACTCAAGAGGAGCTTTCGGCTAAGGTAGGGAAGAGTCGCTCGCATATCGCGAACTTTTTGCGGCTGCTTCAGCTGCCGGAGCAAATTAAACAATATGTTTCACGTGGAACATTATCAATGGGTCACGCAAGAGCAATCGCAGGCATTAAGGACGATAATGTGAAGAAAGAGCTGGCTGAGAAAAGTATCGCTCAACAATGGAGCGTCAGACAGCTGGAGGATGCGGTCAAAAATCTTGAGGATGATGCTGAGAAAGAGAAGACGGCGAAGCCTGTTGTGGAACAGAAGCGGAACCCGTTCATTCATCAAGCGGAAGATCAGCTCAGAGACTTGTTTAGGACGACCGTTAAGATTAAAGGCCAGAACAATAAAGGGAAGATTGAGTTCGCTTATTACTCGCAAGATGATTTGAACCGATTACTAGAGCTGCTGCAAGGCCGACTTTCCTCCTAGGCACATACAAAAAGATGGAATGCATGCCGAAGTTTGATTGCCTGGAAAAGGTGCAAACTAAGGGATGCATTCTTCGTGTGGGGGACCATATTTATTCATACACCGGAGGCGGTAAGACATGGTGAAGGAGAATACTCCGTACATTTACTTGGATCATGCCGCATCTTCGTGGCCGAAGCCGCCGGAGGTCGTTAAGGCGGTGACGGATGCGATTCAGCACCACACGGCGAATCCGGGGCGCGGTTCCCATCGTATGGCGCTTGAGGCGAGCAGAATTATTTTCGAAGCGAGGAAAGAAGTAGCAGGGTTGCTAGGTGTACGAAACCCGAACGATATTGCTTTCACTGCGAACACTACCGAAGCGTTGAACCTAGCGATCAAAGGCATTGTGAAGGAAGGCGATCACGTCATCTGTACGTCGGTCGAGCACAACTCCGTTCGAAGGCCGTTGGAATATTTGCGGAGGACAAAGAACGTACAGGTCAGCTACATTCGAACCGATGCATATGGGCAGTTAGAGGTGAAGGAAGTAGAGAAGGCGTGTCAAGCTAACACATCCCTGATTGTCTGTACGCATAGCTCGAATTTATTAGGGTCGATTCTTCCCGTTGCAGATATCGCGGAAGTGTGCAAGAGGAGAGGAATCCGGCTGCTGGTGGATGCCGCTCAGACGCTTGGTGCTTATCCGGTTCATGCAGGACGGCTGGGAGCGGATATGATCGCTTTCCCCGGGCATAAGGGATTATTGGGACCTCAGGGAACCGGAGGCCTTTACATTTCGCCGGAACTGCTGCTCGAGCCGCTGCTTCATGGGGGGACAGGGAGCCAATCGGAGGCGGTCGATCAACCGACCGTACGCCCGGACCGGTATGAAGCCGGTACGCAGAATGTCGTGGGGTTGGCGGGCTTGCGGGCCGGAGCGGCGTATGTAAGAAGCGTAGGGGTGGAAAATATTCATCGCCACGATATGGAGTTAACCCAGAGCTTAATGGCCGGTCTGTTGGAAATCGAAGGGGTTGCGGTACTCGGGCCTAAAATCGGACAAACTAAAACGGGGATCGTATCATTCCTGATAGAAGGAGTGGACAGCGCACAGGCTGCGTTTCAGTTGGATCGGGAGTTCGGTATCGCCGTCCGGGCAGGCTTTCATTGTACGCCGCTTGCGCATGAAACGATGGGGACGGGGCAAACAGGAGCGATACGGGCTAGCGTTGGATACAGCACGACGACGGAGGAGACGAGAGCGCTTCTGGAGGCAGTTGCCCATATTGCTCGTACATACCGGCTGAAGTAGATAGGGGAGAGAGACAAATTGGCAGAGGATTGGGTGTACACGGAAACCGGTATGATCGCGATAGCTGCTTTAGCAATCGCTGCAGTTTGTTTTATATTAGTCATCGTATTATCCGTATCTTTAGCAAAGGCAAAGAAAAGATACAAGAGATTGTCGGCCGGAAATGACGGAGCCAACATGGAGGGGCTGCTGCTGGACATACGAGACCAGCTTCAGGCGATCCGCAGCGAACAGCAAGTCCAGAAAGACACGATGAATACGATCCAGGCAAAAATAAAAACGATGAAATCCAAGGTCGGGATTCATCGTTATAACGCCTTCCATGCGGAGGGCAGCGACATGAGCTTCACCATTGCGATGCTGGATGAAGAGACGAACGGGATTGTCGTAACCGGAATTCACAGCCGGGACCAAACGTATGTGTACGCCAAGCCGATCGAGAACGGGCAATCCAAGTACAATCTGTCTCCGGAGGAGAAAGAGACGATTACTCGGACTTTGCGATCGTCGACGCAGTAAAGCGCTGTGATTGAAGCAAGGAGATGTAAAAGGCTCTAGCGATCACTTCGGCCATATTCATCACGAGGCTGAGCCGGGTATTTTGCAGAACGAAATATTCCATAAATCCGCCTACATTGACGATGCCGGTCACATGCATATCGCCCACGGCCGGCAGTTCCTTATTTACTCCCGCACCAGGCTTCAGAGGACCGTTCGCAACTTGAATGCAGCCGACACTGGTTAATTGACCGAGACAGGCATCTATGGCGATAATAAAAGGATTAGCAAACCGGGATTGAATATCGCTTACGGTGTCGGCCAAATTCATGGCATGAACCGGCTGCTCCAGCGTACCATAAAGGTGGTAACCGCCTACATGATATTTCGATAAATGGGTACCGACAAGCGGCCCGAGGGAATCACCCGTGGAACGATCCGTACCGACGCAAACGATGACGATAGGGCGATCATTCGGTAATGTGGCATAGATGTCGACAAGATGGCGGGATAACGTCTCCAAGGCGGTGGCATCGGTATGGGCGATTTTGAGGGGGGAGACAGGGTCTTTACCATGGCGTGAATCGAAGCTGAATGGAAATTTCATATATAGCCTCCTTGCCTTAGCGCCGTATTAAGCACAGATAAGCGGGACACCGTCCTAACAGGACTGCGCGTTTATCGATGCGGAATCAGCCGGGTTTTGAAACTAAGGATTGTTATCTAGTATATGGAAATGTAGAATCATTTATACATACTGCATTTAATAGATTCGGAAAGGGTGTCCAAGGGTGAGTGAGGACTGGCTACTGATTGCTTTCGACTCGACCCAGCAAGCGCTCAGAGCGGAGATGCTGCTGGAGTATGCCGATATCGACATCGATACATGTCCGACGCCGAAGTCGATCACGGCTGGCTGCGCGCTTTCGATTCAGTTTCCGCATGAACGCTTGGAGGATGTCAAAGCGATCATAAGAGACGAAAGTGTGGAGATTCGCGGCATTTATTTTAAAACCGGGGACGGATATGCTACCATAAATGAATGAAAGATGACGGAAAAGAGGCAGGAGGGATGGCCGCGATGCCGGTATGGAATTGGTATGAATGGACAGCCAATCTGTTTAGCGGGGAAAGGCTTGCCCACTACACTTGGGTTGTCGTCCTGGTCGTGCTTATTTATGTGATTTCGCGGATTGTGATCAAAATTGCCGATCGGACCTTGCAGCACATTATTGCTGCTAGAGACAAATCGCCTTTGAAGTTCGACGTTCGCCGCACGAACACGATGACGAAGCTCGTGCACAACCTGGTCTCATACACGGTTAATTTTATTACGATTCTACTTATCCTGGCACAGTTCGGCGTCAATCTGGGGCCGCTTCTGGCGGGCGCCGGCGTATTGGGTCTAGCGATCGGCTTTGGGGCGCAAAGCTTGGTGAAAGACATCATTACGGGATTTTTTATTATCTTTGAAGATCAATTCGCTGTAGGGGATACGGTTCAGATCGACCAGTTCAAAGGAACGGTCGAGGAGATCGGGATTCGCGTGACCCGGATCAAGAGCTGGACCGGCGAGGTTCATATTATTCCGAACGGCAACATCAAACAGGTGACGAACTTCTCCGTACATAACTCGATAGCGGTCATTGATATCAGTATTGCATATGAAGCGGACTTGAATAAGGCCAATGAAGTGCTGAAGGAGACGCTGGCGAAGTATTTCGAGAAAAGCACGAAGCTGGTGAAAATGCCGGATTTACTCGGCGTGCAGACGCTTGGTCCGTCGGAAGTGAAGCTGCGGATAACGGCGGAGTGCCTGCCAACGCTGCAGGGCGAAGTCCAGCGTGAGCTGCATGCCGAAATTAAAAGAACGTTCGATGAGCACGGAATCGAAATTCCGTATCCGAAAACCGTTACGTACCTAAAGGCGGAGAGGGCGGTAGAGCATGGAGCGTAAACAGTTTCAGCTGGGTGATATCGTACAAATGAAAAAGCCGCATCCTTGCGGCACGAACGAGATGGAAATCATCCGAATGGGGATGGATATCCGCATTAAGTGTGTAGGCTGCAAGCATAGCGTATTGGTGCCGCGGGCAAAATTCGAGAGCAAGCTGAAGAAGGTGCTGAGATCAGCACCGTCGCAAGAAGCCAATACAATGGTGGAGTAAGAGAAAGCGGATTCGTCGGCAGCCGGCAACGGCGCTTAACGAGAAACCCCATGTAGGGCTTGCCAATCCCATAATTGGTATGATACAATAAATTTCGTTCTGCTTCACAGGTTGGAGAGGTACCCAAGAGGCCCAAGGGGGCTGACTCGAAATCAGCTAGGCGGCTCGCGCCGTGCGTGGGTTCGAATCCCACCTTCTCCGCCATCCTTGAACATAAAGCTACAGCTAACATACAGACACGACATCGAATGAGAGTGCAATTTGCGCTCTCATTTTTATTTGTCGATTTATAAATGGGATTCTATCCAGACTAAGGAGAAGGTACATATATGGGACATAGTAGTTTAACCGATCGCGTAAGAAGCACGCAGCGTCTGCTCCGCAAGAACATGCTGAAGAGTGTACTGGATCAATTCGACGGCCAGCTCATGAAGCTGGATGAGGACAAACGCCGGGCCAAGTACAGCAAAATGACGGCGAGCCCGTTTTTATTTTACCGGGGGACCGCCTATTTGTTCTATTTCGATACGAGTCGGGAGTGGCTGCCGTATCATAGTGCGCCGGAGCGGCCTACCTGGATTCAAGGGGATTTGCACTTCGAGAATTTCGGAGCGTTTCGCAGCGAGAGCGGACGTATCGTATTTGATGTGAATGATTTTGATGAGGGATACTTGGGGTCCTATTTATATGACGTGCTGCGAATGGCGGTGAGCGTGTCGCTGATTAGCCGTATGATGGGGCTGGAGACAGAGGCCGAGGGCGAGGCGATCAAGCAGTACGCAGAGGCGTATTACCGGCAAATTCAGCGGTTTGCGAAGCGCAAGGAGGATCCGTGTGACTTGGTGTTTGATGAGGAGCATACGGACGGACCGATCCGCAAGCTGCTGCGGAAAGTGCAGAAGCGATCCACGAGCGACTTTCTGGAAGAAGTCACGACATTGTTACCGGAGAATAGGCGGTTTATCCGTTCGGCGGAGATCGTAGCCGTCACGGAGGAGGAACGTGCGCGACTGCTGGCGGCGTGGCCGGATTATATCGGAACGATCGAGCCGAAGACGAAACGGCCGGATGCCCATTACGGAATTAAGGATTTGGCGGTCAAGCATGGATCGGGCACGGCTTCGATCGGGTTGGACCGGTACTATGTGCTTATCGAGGCTGAGGGCGGCAATCAGGCACTGGATGACGTGGTGCTCGAGGTGAAGGAGGTACGTGTGCCGGTGCCTGCCTATTTCATGCCCTACTCGGAGACGTTCTGGAACTACTTCGGCCATCAGGGGAAGAGGGTGATCGTCACACAGCAGGCGATGCATCATGAGGCGGACCCGTATTTGGGCTATTTGACGATAGAGGACAGGCATTTCTACGTACGGGAGAGGTCTCCTTACAAGAAGAAGCTGAAGGTCGACAAGTTGGACGGAGCCGAGGAGCTTCTGGCAGCGCTGGAAACGATGGGCCAAATCACGGCAAAAATGCATGCCAGGGCCGACGTCGATGTGAAAGAAGGACTACTGGATTACCATAGCGAAGACGAAATTTACGCGGCGATGGGCGAGGATCGAGGGGCGTTTGCCGAATTTGTGGCGAATTGGGCGATGTCGTATGCCTATCAGGTAGAAGAAGACTATGTCTTGTTTAAGGAATGGGTGGAGGAGCGGAGTGCGTAAACAAGCGGCCTCCCGCGCCATAAGGCGAAGGAGGCTGCCGTTCGTTTATGCTGCACTGCGGCCCGACCTGATCCGGGCAATAGAGTAGTCAATGATGTAGCCGATGAGCGTGTACGTTGCGATGGTCAGCAAGTAAATGATGACAACAGTACTAATGCGGGTAACGTCGCCGAAGGCCGGCGCGATCCACGCCGGGACGCTTAGGCTGTAAAACAGCAAATAGATCGGATCATATTCATGACCGATGAAATGAACAAGGCAGAGCAAGGCGCCGAATACGGTAAGTCCGAGTGTGAAAGGTTTTCTCATATCAGTGCACCACTCGGACCCATTTGCGGTCCTCGTTTGTATTATTCGGGAATCGCTCCCCTTTCTTCAAGTGAATGATTTGGGGGTCTTCGATACCCATGTGGTGATCCCGATCGCCAACTTCTTTGTAAATCCCGTCGTTCGGAGCTTTCTGTCCTCTATTGAACTGTGTTTGCTCACCCATCGTTATCACCTCCCGTGTAGATAGGTTTAGGATGGCCACAGTTTTCGCCGGTCATGTGACGAACTCGGTGCCATCTTCAGGCAGTGATGACGGCTTGTGTTTTGTTATCGAGTCTGGTATAGTATTTGGGTGCGAGTTTTACTTTGAATTCTCGCTCCTTGCTCTCCCTGTGAGGGCCGTTTAGTCCAGAAGGAGGTGACCAAATCATGCGTAAATACGAAGTGATGTACATCATTCGTACAGATATTGAACAAGAACAGGTTCAATCTACTGTAGAGAAGCTTCAAGGCATCATCACCAATGGCGGTGGCGAGATTACGAAGCAAGATGTGATGGGCAAGCGCCGTTTAGCGTATGAGATCAACAAGTTCCGTGACGGGCATTACGTGCTCGTGCAATTCACAGCGACTCCTGAAGTTGTGAAGGAACTGGATCGGGTAATGAAGATTTCGGATGAAGTCATTCGTTTCCTCGTTACTAACGACGTAGCGTAAGACCAAGACAAGCATCTGCAAGTAGCAAGCCATAGTCTGGGGAGGATTCGCCATGCTTAACCGTGTTATTCTGATCGGGAGACTCACTCGAGACCCTGAATTGCGTTATACGCCTGCCGGTGTCGCCGTGACCCAGTTCACGCTGGCTGTTGATCGTCCGTTCTCGAATTCGCAAACGAAGGAGAGAGAGGCGGACTTCATTCCTGTCGTGACTTGGAGGCAGCTTGCCGAAACCTGCGCCAACTATTTGCGCAAAGGACGGCTCGCCGCGGTTGAAGGCCGTATGCAGGTTCGCAGCTACGACAACAACGAAGGGCGCAAAGTGTATGTAACGGAAGTCGTTGCCGACAATGTGCGCTTCTTGGAATCGGCCAGCAGCGTGAATCGCGAGGAAGGATCGGGAGGCAATCCGGGCGGAGGATACGGCGGAGGTGGCGGAGGCAGCCGCTACGGCGGCGGCGGCGGTTCCCGCGATATGCAGGATCCGTTCCAGGACGACGGGAAACCGATCGACATCTCGGATGATGATCTGCCATTCTAAGTAGAAAGGACTGAATGCAATGAGCTTCAAGAGAAATGAAGGCGGCGAAGACCGCGGCGAGCGTAAATTCTCGCCACGCGGCAAAGGCAAAGGCAAGCGCCGGAAAGTGTGCTACTTCACAGTCAATAAGATCACTCACATTGACTATAAAGATATCGAGACGCTGAAGAAGTTCATCAGCGAGCGCGGCAAGATTCTTCCTCGCCGTGTAACCGGTACTTCCGCGAAGTACCAGCGTGCTCTGACAATCGCGATTAAGCGCGCTCGTCAGGTAGCACTGCTGCCGTACACTACGGAGTAATCGAGATCGAGTCAACGACAGCCGGCCCTAGGGCCGGCTGTTTTTGCGTAGAGAGGGATTCAGCTTGATGAGATATCATACTATATATAAGTCGAAGCAGGGCAAGGCGATCCTTCATCAGCATTACGATAAGTACGTTGACTCCTTGGGAGTGGAAGTGGAGCGCAGATATGTCCCTACCCGATTTGGACGGACGCACGTGCTTCAGCTTGGGCCCGAAGGGGCAAAGCCATTGATGATTTTGCAGGGGGGGAACTGTGTGAATCCGATGACGCTGTCGTGGTTCGCACCGTTATTCCGGCAATATCGCATTTATGCTCCAGACACGATCGGACATCCCGGGTATAGTGATGAGACGAGGCTATCCGGCAAAGATCACAGCTTAGCCGTGTGGTTGTCCGATGTGATGGTTGAACTGGGCCTGACTCGGAGCGCGTGGATCGGACCTTCATTCGGCGCGGGAATGGTGCTGCGGTTGGCAGCCCACATGCCGGAGAAAATCGCCTGTGCCGCTCTGATTGCCCCTGCAGGGATTCGATTAGGCGATAAATCTGCGATGATCAGGCAGATTTTGCTGCCGCTAATCCGATACAGGCTGGGCGGCAATCCGAAGCACTTGAACCGAATTGCGGAAGCGATGTCCTTAGGCGGCATGAAGGAGACCGATAAGTCGATAATCGGCCATATCTTTCGGTATGTGAAGCTGGAGCAGGACATGCCCAAGCTAAGCGAGCTTGAGGAATTGACCGGATATCGAGCGCCTACACTGCTGATTGCAGGGAACCGGGATATTTTCTTTCCTGGGGATAGGGTAATCTCAAGAGCCAAAGATGTGATTCCGAATCTGATGGAGGCGAAGCTGCTCGATATGGGGCATTTTCCGTCAGATGAGATGCTTCGGTTGATGAACAAGGAAATACAGGTGTTTTTAGAACAAACGTACCTGCTCAACGAAGACAAGTAAACAAACCGAAGAAGCCCTGTCGTGAACAGGCGATATACGGGTACGAAGCGGGCGGCGTCTCAGCAGCAGCTGGAGCTGCACGCAAACGATGACGTTCACATCTCCGTCCGGTATCGGCGGTCGGCAACAAAAACAAGCAAATGAACGGAGAGTCGGTACACCGGTATACGGCAGCGCACTCGGGGCGAAACTGTGTAGTCAAACTGATTTGTGTTATAATCGGGGGAAAGAGCTTGTATGCTGTAAGGAGAGGGCGCTCGTGTCGCATATGGAGAAGGACGTTGATCTCGCACGAAGAGCCAAGGTCATCGAGTGGCTGAAGACGGAGGTCGTCGATCAAGTGGCGCACCTGCTCAAAGGCATTTGGGAGGGAAGCCACGCGAAGATGCTGGACGCACTGGCAAGTCTGGTGTCGTCGGGCTATATTTTGGGCCGGAGATTGGGGATTTCGTATCGCAGCTTGGATGAAGCCGTCCTGGATAAAATGAAAAAGCACCGTACGGAAGGCCACCAGCTGGAAGACTGGTACGGCGATATATCCGCGTTGGAAGAACATTTGCGTAAGAGGTGAACTCGGTTGGGTAATCGGCGTTTGTGGCCTTATTTGGTATGGAGTTTCGTATATATCCTTATGTTGTTGTCGCTGATCGTCCCACCGCTGCTGCTCCTGACGATGTGGTTTCTGATGGTGCCGGTGCTCGTGCTGTATGTGAAGCTCGACACGAAGCGGTTCGTGCTGTTTTACGGAGCCAGTCTCGCCGTCGTGTATGTGCTCACGGCGGGAATCGGGCCGCTGCTGCTGGCGATATCGCTATTTTTCCTGCCGCCTGTCATCGTGATGGGCAATTTGCATAAGAAGAAGTCAGCGGCGAAGACGGTGCTGACAGCCGGTATGGTGACGCTGCTTGCCGAGGCACTGCTGAGCTTGGTGATCGGTTACGCGGTCGGATTTGACCCAGTGTCGAAATTCCAGACATCCATGACGGAAACGATCGAGTCGTATCCGGAAGGCTTCATGGGCATGGTCAAGACGTACACGGACCAATATGTACAGGTAATTGTACAAATGATCCCGTTCTATCTCATTTTGTTCTCTTACGCGTTTACGGCTGTGAATCATACGATAGCGCGGCGCATTCTAAACCGGATGGGAGCCGAGCTGCCGGGGATGAAGCCGCTTCGCGAATGGCGCATGCCCAAGACATTCGTCGTGATCTACATTATTACGACCGTCTTGTACATGGCGCTGCCGGCGGGAGATACCTCGATGATGTCGACCCTGGTCTTGAATCTCCATCCGCTGTTGACGCTCGTGTTCGTCGCCCAGGGATTGTCCTTCCTGTTCTTTACGGCGCACGAGCGGGGCCGATCCAGAGCGCTGCCGATTGCAGCCGTCGTGCTGCTCGTGCTGCTGTTCCCGTTGTTAATGTACGTTTACAGCATTCTGGGCGTGATGGATGCGGCACTGCCGCTGCGGGAGCGATTCCGCAAAAATCGGTAGGAGAAGAGGCAAGCGGAGATGCCCAAATTTCTCTTGAAACGTTGGCATGGACTCCATATGGTGTGGACGTTCGTGCTGCTTGTTGCGCTGTCGTTCGGCCTGCTGGCCTATCAGTGGCTGCTCGGCAGCATCGGTCTGGTGTTGAGCGGGCTGCTGGCGTACTACACCATAAGGGCAGAGAAGGCATTCAGAAACGATCTTAGCGACTATATCGGCACGATTACGCACCGGGTGAAGAAGGCCGGCACCGAGGTCATGAACGAGCTGCCGCTCGGCATGCTGATCTATAACGAGGATCGGGTCATTGAATGGCATAATCCGTTCGTCGGCAAAATGGTCGGCCGCGACTCGATCATCGGCGAGACGATCGACGACATGTTTCCCGAGCTGAAGATGAAGAAGGAGCGGGAGGAGCGGCTCGACGTTTCGGTCGGCAAGCAGGTGTACCAGGTGTGGGTGCGTCCGGAAGAGCGCCTGTTATATTTTCGCGACAATACGGCTTATCATACGCTGCAGAAAAAATATGAAGAAGAGAAGCTGGCGCTCGGCATTGTGCTGATGGACAACCTCGAGGAGGCGACGCAAGGGCTCGAGGACCAGGCGCGCAGCATTCTGCTGGCGAAGGTGACCGGGGAAATTACGGAATGGGCCGCGAAGAACGGTATCTATATTCGCCGCACGGCGTCGGACCGCTTCCTGATTCTGATGGATCAGGTCGGGCTGAAGCAGCTGGAGCAGAGCCGCTTCGAGGTGCTTGACGATGTGCGTGACCTGACGATCGAGAACAAGCTGCCGCTGACGCTCAGTATCGGAATCGCCAGCGGCTTCAATACGCTGACGGAGCTTGGGCAGATGGCGCAGACATCGCTGGATATGTCGCTCGGAAGGGGCGGCGATCAAGTGACGGTTAAGGTCGGCCAGCGGTTGTCGTTCTACGGAGGCAAGACGAATGCGGTGGAGAAGCGCACGCGCGTTCGGGCGCGGGTCATCTCGCATGCGCTGCGGGATCTCATGAGAGAAAGCGACAAGGTCATCATTATGGGGCATAAGTACCCGGACATGGATGCGATCGGTGCAGCGGTCGGTATTCTGAAGGCGGTGCAGATCGTCGGCAAGGAAGGCTACATCGTGCTGGAGGGGGTCAATCCGTCCATTTCCCGGCTCATGGAGCAAATCTCCGAGGACGAGAAGCTGAACCGCTGGTTCGTGACGCCGGAGCAAGCGCTGCAAATTACGAACAGCCGGTCGCTGGCGGTCGTCCTGGACACGCATAAAGCGTCGATGGTAGCGGAGCCGAAGCTGCTGCAGCTGACGCACCGCATTGTCGTTGTCGATCACCATCGCCGCAGCGAGGAGTTCATTCAAGAAGCGATGCTGGTGTATATGGAGCCTTACGCATCGTCGACCTGCGAGCTTGTGACCGAGCTGCTGCAGTACATTCACGAACGGGTGTCGCTGGAGGTGCTGGAAGCTACGGCGCTTCTGGCCGGCATTGTCGTCGATACGAAGAGCTTCTCGCTCCGTACCGGGGCGCGCACGTTCGAAGCGGCCTCGTATTTGCGGCGCAACGGGGCCGATTCCGCGCTGATTCAGCGGCTGCTCAAGGAAGATCTGGATCATTACATCCAGAAGGCCGAGCTGATTCGCTGCACGGAAATTATGTATGATCATCTAGCGCTTGCTTACGGCGAGACGGCTCGCAAATATTCTCAGTTGATGATCGCTCAGGTAGCTGATACACTGCTGAATATGACGGATATTATGGCCTCTTTCGTCATCGCGGAGAGGCCGGACGGAAGAATCGGCATCAGCGCAAGGTCGCTCGGCCAGATGAACGTGCAGCTCGTAATGGAGCGGCTCGGCGGCGGCGGACATTTGACGAACGCGGCAACGCAGCTAGACGGAACGATCGAGGAAGCGAAGCTGAAGCTGAAAGCGGTGCTGCAGCAAATGCAGACAGAGGAGGGTTTGTTCCTATGAAAGTGATTTTCTTGAAAGATGTGAAGGGACAAGGCAAGAAGGGTGAAATCAAGGAAGTGTCCGAGGGCTACGCAGCGAACTTCCTGTTTAAGCAAGGTCTGGCTCAGCCGGCTTCGGAAGGCGCGGTCAAGACGCTCGATAATCAGAAGAAAGCGGAAGAACGCCGCAAGGAGCAGGAAAAGCAGGATGCCAAGGAGCTCGGCGTGAAGCTGGCGGAGCTGACGGTGCAGCTGCGGGCGAAGGCCGGCGAGGGCGGACGCCTGTTCGGAGCGGTTACGAATAAGCAAGTCGCGGACGAGCTGGAGAAGCAGCACAAGATTAAGCTGGACAAGCGCAAGATTGTGATGGATGATCCGGTGCGTACGCTCGGCGTGACGAAGGTGCCGGTGAAGCTGCACCCGGAAGTGACGTCGTCGCTCAACGTACATGTCGTGGAAGAAAAGTAATACGGGTTAGTTGCGGACGAGCCGGACACGGGTACCTGCGACACGGCGGCTCGCTGCTGTATCGGGGAACACGGTTCCGGCTCGTTTGAGCCTTGAGGAGGGTATTCGACATGAACGCAGATGTATTGCTGGAAAATCGCATACCGCCGCAAAATATCGAAGCCGAGCAAGCTGTCCTCGGCGCGATTTTGCTTGACACCGAAGCGCTGGTTACGGCGATGGAACGGATCAACGCCGACGACTTCTACCGCGGCTCGCACTCGCGAATCTTCGAAGCGATCGTTGAGCTGGCCGAGAAGGGCGAGCCGGTCGACCTGGTGACGCTGACGGCGAAGCTGCAGGATAAGGGCGAGCTCGAGGATGTCGGCGGGGTCAGCTATTTGGCTGAGCTGGCCAAATCGGTCCCGACGGCGGCCAACATCGATTACTACGCGCAGATCGTCGAAGAGAAGTCGATGCTGCGCCGCTTGATCCGGACGGCGACGCAAATCGTAGCTAGCGGCTATACCGCGGGCGAGGACGTCGGCGGACTGCTTGGCGATGCCGAGAAGAAAATTCTCGAGATCTCGCAGAGCCGTTCGTCCAGCGGGTTCGTCTCGATTCGCGAAGTGCTGATGGAAGTATTCGAGAAGGTCGAGTTTTTGTTTACGAATAAGGGCGGCGCGTCGGGCATTCCGTCCGGTTTCACGGATCTTGATAAAATGACGTCAGGCTTCCAGCGTTCCGACCTGATCATTCTCGCCGCGCGTCCTTCCGTAGGGAAGACGGCGTTCGCGCTGAACGTTGCGCAGAACGTCGGAGTGCGGGCGAAGGAAACCGTAGCGATCTTCTCGCTCGAGATGGGCGCCGCGCAGCTGGTTAACCGTATGGTGTGCGCGGAGGCCAATGTCGATGCGGGACGTCTGCGTACCGGTTACTTGGAGGGCGACGACTGGGAGAAGCTGACGATGGCGATGGGCGCCTTGTCCGAGGCAAACATCTACATCGACGATACGCCGACGATTACGGTGCAGGACATCCGCGCCAAGTGCCGCCGGCTGCAGCAGGAGAAGGGGCTCGGCATGATTCTGATCGATTATCTGCAGCTGATTGCCGGTCGCGGCAAGGGCGACAACCGCCAGCAGGAAGTATCGGAAATTTCGCGTACGCTCAAGCAGATTGCCCGTGAGCTGAACGTGCCGGTCATCGCCCTGTCGCAGCTAAGCCGCGGTGTCGAGCAGCGCCAGGACAAGCGGCCGATGATGTCGGACTTGCGTGAATCGGGCTCGATCGAGCAGGACGCCGACATCGTCGCGTTCCTGTACCGTGACGATTATTACGACAAAGAGTCGGAGAAGAAGAACATCATCGAAATTATTATCGCCAAGCAGCGTAACGGCCCGGTAGGGACGGTCGAGCTCGCGTTCTTGAAGCATTTCAACAAATTCGTCAATCTCGATCGGACGCATCAGGAAGTGGCAGCGGCGGCGGGGCATTAACGGCAGCTCAGCTTGTACTGCATCGTGCAGCCGCATTGTGTACGCCGGTTTGGGTCCGGGTACGCAGAAAAGTATGGTGAAAGAGGGTTTCTTGCGGCAGCATCGCAGCTTGCTGCGGGGACCCTTTTTGCCGTATAGCCCGGAAATGCTGCGACGGAGAGGCGGATATCATGAACGGACAAACGTACAAGCTTTGGCACCGGGGTTCGAATATGCTGGCAGTATCTTGTTGTTCCAATCCTTTGGAGGTGCTGTTATGCGGATTCTCGCTCAATCCCCGATTATGGCCGATCACATTACCCCTTATTATGGAAAGGCTATTGCTGCTGTATTGCCAAGCGGCGATGTTGTGTGCGGTATTGTGGACCGTGTCCATGAAGGCCATTTGTTCATGCGTCCAATCGAGAATGTGCCGGAAGCTTACGTGCTCAGTTTGAAGAAATCTCTAGGTGCGAAGTATAAAAATAAAGCGCAAGTGAAGGCTTTGGCCGGTGCCGGCGCGGCAGCAGGGGCGGGCTTCGGCGGCTTTCCGCTCGGCTGGGGATTCGGCAACTTCGGCTGGGGCGCAGGCTTGTGGTGGGTGTTCCCGCTGTTCCTGTTGGCCGCTCTGGCTGCGTTACCGTTCTTCTGGTGGTAAATCGAAGCTCCCCAACCTGTTAGTCTCGACAAATTCCCGAACATTCATACCTGCCCTATCGTAATTGTTCGCTTTTGATTTGACTTTATACACAGATATTGCTACACTAGAAGCGGCGAAACCGGTAAAACCGGATTTCGCCAATTTTAGGGTGGGGACGCCCGAGTGGGGGTAGGTGCGCCGTGTCAACCGTAGTCGTAGTTGGGACTCAGTGGGGCGACGAAGGCAAAGGCAAGATCACCGATTTCTTGGCGGAGAACGCTGAGGTGATCGCACGATATCAAGGCGGTAACAATGCCGGCCATACAATCATGATTGAGCAGAAGAAGTATAAGCTGACGATGATTCCGTCGGGCATATTCTATAACGATAAAATTTGTGTCATTGGCAACGGCATGGTCCTTAATCCGGCCGCTTTGCTCGAAGAGATTCAATATATTCACGACAACGGCTTCACGACCGATAACCTGCGCATCAGCGACCGCGCTCATGTTATTATGCCGTATCACCTCGTGATTGACGGATTGGAAGAGGACCGTAAGGGCGCCGACAAGATCGGCACAACCCGCAAGGGCATCGGTCCTTGCTATATGGATAAGGCGGCGCGCAACGGGATCCGGATCGCCGACCTGTTGGACGCCGAGGTGTTCGAGCCGAAGCTGCGCAAGCTGGTTGCCGATAAGAACCAGCTCATTGAGCAGGTATATGGCGGCAAGGGACTCGACGTTGAGCCGATTCTGAGCGAATACTTGGGCTATGCCGAGCGTCTGCGTCCGTATGTGACCGATACGTCGGTCGTGCTGAATGATGCGATTGACGCAGGCCGCCGGGTGTTGTTCGAAGGCGCTCAGGGCGTCATGCTCGACCTTGACCAGGGCACGTATCCGTTCGTAACCTCGTCCAACCCTACGGCTGGCGGCGTATGTAACGGTGCAGGCGTCGGCCCTACGAAGATCAATCACATCATCGGCGTTGCCAAGGCTTACACGACGCGCGTCGGCGATGGTCCGTTCCCGACGGAGCTGCATAATGAGATCGGCGACCGGATCCGCGAAATCGGCCATGAGTACGGCACGGTAACGGGCCGGCCGCGCCGTGTCGGCTGGTTCGACAGCGTCGTTGTCCGCCATGCGCGGCGCGTCAGCGGGATTACCGGCTTATCCCTGAACTCGCTGGATGTATTGACAGGACTGGAAACCGTGAAAATCTGTACCTCGTATCGTTACCGCGGCGAAGTAATCGAGCATTATCCGGCCAGCCTCAAGACGCTGGCCGAGTGCGAAGCGATCTACGAAGAGCTGCCGGGCTGGAGCGAGGACTTGTCGGAAGTGCGTTCGCTGGATCAGCTTCCGGCGAATGCGCGCCGATATCTGGAGCGGGTATCGGAGCTGACCGGCATTCCGATAACGATCTTTTCCGTCGGCCGCAATCGCGAGCAGACGAACCTGCTGCAGCCGCTGTACGTGTAAGCAGCTTACGCCACAGCAGCGAAACCAATTAAAGTCTACAGACATATAGCCCCCGGAGAGCCGCAAGTGTGCGGTGCCGGGGGTTTTTCAGCATGCGGACCTATCGCGGCGGCATCCGAGTCCCGAATGGAGGACACGCTCCGGTTTGGACCGCAGCGGTGCGAAACTTGTCGCGGGATTGTCACCATTTTCCATAAGGGGGGCGTTAAAGACGAGCATTTCCGGCAATACTGGAAGGGGAAACCACCCTGCGGGAAATGAAGTCGAAGGAGTAGGAGCAATCGCATGAAAATGTTGCTATGGCTGGCGAGGAAGCTTGTCGGCGCGGCGGTGATTAGCGTCTTATCGTTGTTCAGCGCCTGGTTCGTCGTCAATCTGTACGTGGAAGAAATGATGAAAACTTATCAAATTCCGCAACTAGGCAAGAAGGTCCAATTTACCGACGTGCTCGCAAGATTGGGAGAACAGTCGAATATAGTGGGATTGGGGACGACTGCCTCGTCAGGCCCCCGGGAAGCCGCGCAAGAAGATCTGCCGGCGGCGGCACGGCCGGAGTCCGAAGGGGGGAAGGATGTATCCAGCGGCGGCGGATCGACAAGCGGAAAGCCGTCGGAAACGGAGGAATACGTGCCGGAGGATGCAGTTGCGGTATCCGGAAGACTGAGCCAGAGCGGCGACGCGGCCGGCAGCGGAAGTGCCAATAGCAGCGGGGTGCTGAGCAGCTTGGTGATGTCGACGGAGGAATTCGCCAAGAAGAAGGCGGCCATGTCGAGCGAAGACAAGATGAAGCTGTTTTCCTTGCTGGTCGGCAAGCTCCCGCCGGATCAATTGCAGTCCATTTCCACGATGATAGAGGACGGCATTACAAGCGAGGAGCTGAAGCAGCTCGACGAGACGATGCAGAAGCATTTAACGCAAGAAGAGTACAAGCAGATCCTTGACATGGTTACGAAATATTAATTCGGCTCTGTCACGATCGTACCGCCGCAAGCGGCGATCGTATCTTCCGCTTGGCGGTAGCGCGAGCGCTCGACCGAGACAAGAAGGGTATGCGGACGCTGCTGCGCCGTCGTGTTCATCGCAGACGCCAGCGGCTCCAGGGCGAATTCGACATCGTCCGGCAGGGTGCTGCCGGTGTTCCCTTCCAGCCTCAAGTCGATGACGCCGTCGCGCTTCAACCGGGCAGCCGCCTTCTGCAATGCTGTCATGCTCACAAACGTAGCCCGTACCGTCTGTTCCATAGATCCTCCTTTATCGGCACCGATCTTCACCAAATGCTCACAAACAAGCTCGCCGGTCGAGATGCTTGTAGGAATTTGTTGAAACTGCGAGAGTCGGTGTGGTAAATTTAATGGGGTAGCGTGTACGTTGGTTATTGTGCCTAAAACAGGTGTTTTTATGCTGTTGATCGTCCAGATCGACGGAAAACAACGATTAGGGAGACGAACATGACAGGTTTCAGGGGAATTCGCTGGTTACGCGAGCTCCTCGCCAGGCGCAAAGAGGATGTTGTGCAAACGGCGGCGGAGGAAGCGGACCAGACACAAGCGTTGATCGGCTCGAGCGAGAGCCCGAAACAAGCGAAGAGCCCGTTGGGACTGCTTCGTAATTACAAATGGCCTATTGTACAGACCGTTAGCATTCTTGGCTTAACCGCTGCAATGGTAATAGGCGGTAATCGTTACGTAGAAGCGCATATGGTTGAAGTCTATCACGTGCTGGTAGACGGAACTGACATAGGAATCGTAGATAACAAGAGCGTCGTAGAGCAATATGTACAGAAGAAGCGCGAAGACACCACAAATCAATACCCCAACGTACATATGGAGCTCGTGCTCGGCGGGATCACCTACCAAACCGAAAGAGCTTTCAATAAGCAAACCGACAACAATGCGGTATTGGCCGCAATCGACGAGAAAGCGAAGCTGCAGGCCTATGGCGTAGAGCTTCGGATCGACGGCCAGCTGTTCGGACTCGTGAAGGATGAGGCGACGGCGGCGGATATTTTGAATAAGATCAAGGAGCCGTTCCTGCCGAAGGGCAAAGAAGCCGGACAGGTTCAGGCGCTTGCCGCAGCTGCGCCGAAGCCGAAAGAAGGCGAGCTTGAGAGTGCAGACTTCGTTCAGCAGGTACAGTTAAAAGAAATTCCGATCCAGCCGGAAGAACTGATGAATCCGGACGATGTGCTGAAGAAGCTCCAGACCGGCGATACGCAGCCGACGACGTATATCGTGCAGAAGGGCGACTGCGTCTCTTGTATCGCGAAGAAATTCGGTATTTCGAAGCAGTTCATCTATGAGAAGAACCCGTGGATTAACGACGACCGCATTAAAGTGGGCGACAAGCTGGATTTGACCGTGCTCAAGAGGCCGTTGTCCGTGAAGACGGAAGAAACGGTCGTGGAGAACCAAGAGGTGGCCTATGACACCGAGTACGTGAAGGACGACTCGCTTCGCGCCGGAGTCATTCAGCCGATCTCTCCCGGTAAGAACGGCCTGAAGAAAGTTACGTTCCACATTACCAAGGTCGACGGTATGATGGTGTCCGAGGAGATCACGGGAGAAGAAATGATCGAGCCGCCGGTAACGGCGAAGGCCAAGAAGGGCACGAAGGTCGTGCTAGGCGAAGGAACAGGCAAGTTCGCATGGCCGGTGCTGAGCGCATCCATCTCGAGTACGTACGGAATGCGTTGGGGCCGCCTGCACAAAGGCATCGACATTACCGGCAACAAAACGATTCTCGCAGCCGACAACGGCAAAGTCGTAGAAACAGGATACAAAGACGATTACGGCAATTATATTATTATTAATCATCAGAACGGCTACGAGACGCTGTACGGCCACTTAAGCTCGATCACGACGTCGGAGGGCAAGATCGTCGAGAAGGGCGAGAAGATCGGCGTGATGGGATCGACCGGAGATTCGACCGGCGTGCATCTGCATTTTGAGATTCATAAGAACGGGTCACTTGAGAACCCGCTGAAATATTTGAATAGATAGCAAAGGACGACCGTCGGCGCTTTGGTGCGCCGACGGTTTTCTGTTGTACGGGGAATAGGCGAAACGTTGAGGAAATGGACAATTTCACGAAACCAGCTGGAGAAATTCCGCTTAGCATTCGGGGGATTCCGACGAAGCGGTGAAACGTTTTCCTTTGAACGATAGGGCTCCGATGCGGTACAATGAAAGTTAGCCATGATCCGTAAGACAGTACTGTCCGAAGGGGGCGGCAAGCAGCCGGTTCCCAGGACCGACGATCAGGAGGACTGACGCATGTACGGTAAAATTTTAGTGGTGGATGACGAACAGCCGATTGCCGATATATTAAAATTCAACCTGGAGAAAGAAGGCTATCAGGTCATTTGCGCTTACGACGGCGGGAGTGCCGTAGAGCTCGCCTTCGCCGAGTCGCCGGACCTGATCCTGCTCGATTGGATGCTGCCGGTGAAGGACGGGATGGACGTATGCCGGGAGGTACGGGCGAAGTCCAATATCCCGATCATTATGCTGACGGCCAAAGACTCCGAGATCGACAAGGTGCTGGGTCTCGAGATGGGGGCGGACGATTACGTCACGAAGCCGTTCGGGACGCGCGAGCTGCTGGCCCGGGTGAAGGCGCACCTGCGGCGGCAGACGAAAGCGGCGGCGGCGGACAAGCAGGGACAGGACAGCCAGCAGCAGCCGCAAGGCCTTCGTCTGGGCGCCCTGTTCATCGATACGGATATGTTCGTCGTATTGAAGGACGGCGAACAGCTGGACCTGACGCATCGGGAGTTCGAGCTGATTCACTACTTGGCCAAGAACGCCGGCAAAGTAATGACGCGCGAGCACTTGCTGCAGGCGGTATGGGGCTTCGAATATTTCGGCGATGTGCGGACGGTCGATGTGACGATCCGGCGCCTCAGGGAGAAGCTCGAGGATGACCCGAGCAAGCCGGAATACATCACGACACGCCGCGGTCTCGGCTACATGATGAGGAGTCCGGGCACCAAGTTCGCCGGCGGTGGCTGGTAATGAAGAAGATCCGCTTGTTTCAATCGATTCAGGCGAAGCTGGTTACGATCTACGTCCTGCTCATCCTCATCGCGATGCAGCTGATCGGCGTTTACTTCGTGAGGACGCTGGAAAGTTATTTTACGAACGAGTTTCTCGTATCGACGGATACGCAAGCGAGCCTGCTCGCCAATTTCGTCGCGGAAAGCCTGGCCCCGGCGCCTTCGACGGAGCCTAAGCCCGGCACACCGGATGAGAAGCCGAATGCCGATTTGAACGAGGTTATGAACCTGTTCGCGCTCAGCAGCTCCGAGGTGCAGATCATCGATGCCAGCGGCATTGTGCTCGCCTCCTCCCAGCCGAACGGGCAAGCGCTCGTCGGGCAGAAGACGACTCAGATCGAAGTCATCCATGCGCTGCAGGGAATTAAGGACAATCAACGGATGTTTACGGACATCGACAATATACGCAAAATGGTGCTTGCCAAGCCGATTGCTTACGGCTCCAAAGTCGTCGGTGCGGTATACGTCGTCGCGAAGATGCAGACCATCTACGACACGATGAGCCGCATTAACAATATCCTGATTTCCGGTACGCTGATCGCGCTCGGATTAACGGCGGTGCTCGGTGTCGTGCTTACCGGCACGATAACGAAGCCGATTCAGGAAATTACGAGGCAGGCGACGGCGATCGCGGAGGGCAATTTCTCCTGGAAGCTGCGCGTGCGCGGGCAAGACGAGATCGGCCAGCTCAGCCATACGTTCAACTTCATGATGAGCCGGCTGCGCGAGGCGCTCTCGCTGCATGAGGAAGAGAAGGAGAAGCTGGCCTCGATTCTCGCCAACATGAACGACGGCGTCATCGCCACGAACGAGAAGGGCCATATCATTCTCATGAATCCCCGGGCGGAGCAGATAATCGGCAGGAAGGAGCAGGAGACCGTAGGGAGCGGGCTGTTCGAGCTGCTTGGTATCTCCGAGGACGAGGCGGACCGTTACCAGGAGCGGGGCTCCGGCTCGACGCTGCTGGAGATCGATCAGGGCGACGAGGAGCCGCTCCACGTCCGCGTCACGTTTACATCGCCGCATCACCGGGAGGACGGCTTATCCGGCACGATCGCGGTGCTTCAGGACGTGACGGAGCAGGAGAAGCTGGAGCGTTCCCGGCGCGAATTCGTGGCGAACGTATCGCATGAGCTGCGCACGCCGCTGACGACGATCAAGAGCTATTTGGAGGCTCTTGACGATGGTGCTGTGGACGACCCGCAGCTGGCGCACCGGTTCATCAACGTAACGCGCAACGAAACCGAGCGGATGATCCGGCTCGTCACCGACCTGCTGCACTTGTCGCGCCTCGATTCCAAGCAGGCGATGCTCAGCAAGGAGGAGACGAACGTGCCGGAGATGCTGGAGGAGGTCGCCGACCGGTTCTCCTTCCAGCTGCAGCAGAAGGATATCGAAATCGATATCGCGATTGAGGACGGCGTCAGTCATGTCATGCTTGACCGGGATAAAATCGATCAAGTGCTCGACAACCTTGTTTCCAACGCGATCAAATATACGCCGGAGCATGGCTCGATCCGCATCGAAGCACGCCAATCGGCAAAATCGTCGGCTTTGGAAGTATCGGTTAAAGACACGGGGATCGGGATTCCGAAGAAGGATCTGGCGCGGATATTCGAACGATTTTACCGGGTGGATAAGGCAAGATCGCGCAACATGGGCGGCACGGGGCTAGGTTTGTCGATTGCCCGGGAAATAATCAAGGCGCACGGCGGGACGATCTACCTAGAGTCGGAGCTGAATCAAGGGACAAAGGTGACGTTTACGTTGCCGGTAAAGGATGAGGAGCGTGTGGCCGGATGATCGAGAAGGTAAAATCGTTCCTGCTGGTCGCCCTCGTCGTGACAAGCCTGCTGCAAACGTACCTGTTAACCTTTAGCAATCCGCAGTTCGAGCCGTTCACTCAAAATGAATACGTACAGGCGGAAAAGCCGCTCGGCACGAAGCTGGAGCTGGAGGAGCTGCTGTTCCCGGACCAGGTCGTGCTCCATTTTGGTGCTGCGCACCATAGCGTGCTGTATCCGGGCGATTTATTTTACCCGACGATTCTGGAGAAGGTGAAGCAGCGGTATTTCGAAGGCTTCCGCAAAATCAATCCGTTCGCCGCAGGAGTCGACTGGGACGATCCGAAGGGCAAGCAGCAGGGCCTGGAAATCCGGTTCGGCCACGGCGTGCCGTTCAGCGTACTGAAGGACGTGCTGCAGTTTAAGGGCGAGCTTCCAAGCGATACCGACGTCATTACCCGCATTTGGATCACGATTAGCGAAAGCAAGGAAAGCGTACGCACGTATTTTCTAACGGACAACTTGAACACCATGTATGAGGTTATGAAGGCGGATTTTACAGCTAAGGATTTAGACGAGTATTTGGCGCAGGTCGATTATCCGCAGTATCATCTTGTGCCTGGAAGCGATTTCTATTTGCCGAATCAGGATGTGTCGGTGAACGCATATACGTTCAGCTTCACGGAGTTGACCCCGGAGCAGCTGAAGATGAGTCTGTTCGTCGATCCGGGGGTAACGCGGAATTTGCGGGAGAAGGACGGGTCGGTCATTTATACGGATGCCAAACGGGGTCTGCAGCTGAGTCCGGACTTGCACTGGATGAGCTATACGGACCCGGTGGCCCCTGCGGATACGGCGACCAATGTGCGGGACGATCTGCTGTCGGCCATCCAATTCGTCAATCAGCACGGAGGCTGGAACGGGAAGTTCATGCTCGCGAATACGTCGAACCGTTCGCTGGACGGGGCGGGTGTGACGTTCTCGTTCCGGCAATATTTGGATCGGCATCCGATCGTCGGAACTCGCCCGGAAAGCATCGGCTCCATGCAGCTGACGACACAGAAGGGGACGGTCTCCAAGTACGAACGCTCCACGATGAGCCTGGATCAGTCTTTGGGTTCAAGGGTGGTGACACTGGACGGCGGGGAAAAGCTGGATAACCGCTGGAAGGCGTATCCGAAGCGTAGCAGCATCTTGTCCATGTACCCCGCCTACAGGCCGGTGGTCCAGGTCCAGGAGCAGCGAATTGAGCTGCGTCCGGTATGGGCGGTAGAGCTTCGCGACGGTACGATCGAGTATTTGCCATAGCGGTCAGGAGGAGCAACGATGGACTGGAGTCGGGCCAAAACGATACTGCTCGCCGCGTTTCTCATGCTGAACGTCGTACTGGGTTATCAGCTGTGGACGAGCCGCTCAAGCCAATTTCAGCTTGGGATCGATACGACGGGCATGGTTGAAGAGACGAAGCGGCTGCTGCAGCAGCGGGGCATCCAATTCCCCGAAGATATTCCGACGGAGACGCCGAAGCTGAAGGGCATTACCGTGAAGCTCGACGAGACGGTGCCGGGGACGAGAACGCCGCTTCAGAATCGATTCAAGTTCAATACGGCGCTCAACAAAAATCAATACCGCGACATTACGGCCCGCTCGGAAATCCGGCGGATGAACGAATATTTATACGACCCGTCGATGAGCGTTTCGGGGGTGTACACGCTCAATCAGCTGTATGCGTCGCAGTATCCGATGTTCGATGTGAAGCTGGAATTGTATGAGGAGAACGGCGTGATCGTCGCGTACCGGCAAAAGTATGCTGAGCTCGATACGGCGGCGGGCGGCGACCAGAAGGAACAGCGCGTGCTGCCGGCTTATGTGGTGCTTCGCTCGCTGGTGGATAACTACCCGCTGGACGGGACGACGATTACGAATATCCGGCTCGGCTACCACGGGCAGATGTTCGATGCGCAGCCGCGGTACATGGTGCCGACGTGGCGCATTACGCTGAAGGACGGCAAAGTGTTCTATGTACACGGATTTAACGGTGCGGTAGAGGGCGCTCAGGAGGAGCAGAATGATCGCCCGTGAAGAAGTAAGGACGGTGCGGTTTTGAGGCGGATTTTGGGAAGCGGGGGTTAGACAGTGGGGTTACGGTTTAGCGTATTGGCAAGCGGATCAACAGGGAACTCCCTGGTGGTGGATAACGGCGAGAGGAAGGTGCTCGTGGATGCGGGCCTTAGCATGAAGAAGATCGAGCAGCTGCTCAAGGAGCGGGATGTCGACGGCTCGGAGCTGGAGGCGCTGTTCGTGACGCATGAGCATTCCGACCATATCAAGGGACTCGGCGCGCTGGCGCGGAAATATGATTTGCCGGTGTATGCCAACGAAAAGACGTGGGAGGCGCTCGACAAGCACATCGGGAAAATCGCGGAGGAAAAACGGGTCGTGCTGGGTACGGGAGAAGCCGTCGAATTCGGCACGCTGCGAGTGGAGTCGTACGGGATTTCGCACGATGCGGCGGAGCCGGTCGGCTATTGCTTCTACGACGGGGACCATAAGCTCGGGCTGGCGACGGACCTCGGGTATATGAGCTCGAAGGTGAAGGAGCAGCTGCAGGACTGCGATGCGATTATTTTGGAGACGAATCACGACGTGGAGATGCTGCGTATGGGGCATTACCCGTGGAGCATCAAGCGCCGCATCCTGAGCGACCTCGGACACTTGTCCAACGAAGCGGCGGGCGAGGCGCTTACGGATCTTGTGAGCGACAAGCTGAAGCGCGTGTATATGGCGCACTTGAGCCAGGATCACAACTTGATGGATTTGGCCAGGCTCACCGTGAATAATGTAGTAGAGGACCGCGGCGTGGTGCTGAAAGATTGCAGGGTTGAGCTTCGCGATACGTATTTCGACCGCGCCACGGAGTGGGACGATCTCGATCAGGAATAAGGCTGCTCGGCGGGCGTCTCGACGGCGGCAGTGAGGCTGGCCGGGGAGATGGCTGCGATGTCTTCTTCTGCTGCCGTGGCAGGGTCATGGGTGTCCGGTTGGATGCGGTACGATGGCGATGGAGCTAGGGAGTCTGCGTCCTTGGGCGCTCTTGTGTGCAGGACGGCGGGAGCGGGTGCCGGTGATTGGGGTATTGCCGGTTTTGAAGCGGATGCCGGCTTTGCTGCTGCCGGCGGTTCGGGTGTATCTTGGTGTGCGTGTATTGGAACGTGCGGGCTGGTTTGTCCGGCTGCTGCCGGTGCTGCTTCTGCTTGAGAATCGGACGGACTGGCTGCGCCGCCGGAAGTGTTGTTGAATTTGGCTTTGGTATTGGGCTGCTTGGTACGTGCGTCGGAGCTGGCTGCGGCTTGTGCGGCTGCGCGGACCGGTGCAGCTTGTCCGGCTTGTCCGGCAGCAGGCGCAGACGCGGATTGTCCAGCAGCACGGGCTGGGGAGGCGCCGGAGGCGTACATCGCGTCCAGGCGGGCGGCCTTGTCCCGAATTTCGTCACGGGTAATGAAGCCTTTCTCTATCAGGAGCTCCGTGACGGCGCTGAGCAGCAGCGAAGTTTGGTAGTGGTCGTCCTTCAGATCGGCGAGCTTGGCGATAAGGTGCAGTTCGTCGATGGGAGAGTGGATTCGGTTCTTCATTGGAGAATCTCCTTTTTTGTGAGATAATAGAGTTATAGCTTCGTTACTATTGTAGGCGGCAGGGTGTGAAAACATTCCTGTAACATATATTTATTTCCCCGGAGTGCGGAGGCTGCAGCCGCAGTTGCTGTTTCAGCTGTTGCGGCATAGACGCGCTGTGCGCTGGGAGCGGGGGAGGGAACCGGCGATGAGTTTGTTTGAGGACGATTTCTATTCAACGAAAGTAAGCCGTAAGGTTGTGGTTGAACGAGGTTCCCGACGATTCCGCGGTAGCCGGCGGTCCGCCGAGGGCTTTGCGCGGGGCTGGAGCAGCGGCTGGCTGGAGCTGGCCGGCAGGCCGGTTACGCTGGCGGTGTCGTCGGCGGTTGCCGGGGCTCTGGTTGTGATGTTTTTGTTTCTCGTGTTTGGCGGCGGCAGTTCAAGCGGGGGATTGGCTAGCGGCGGCGCCGGCACGGCTGGCGGCGGCAGTGCGGGTGGATCGGCATCAGGCATCCCCGGGGATGTGCATCAGACGGCGGGCGATTTGGTCGTTCGGGCGGCGGAGAAAGTACGGCCGACGATCGTTAGCGTCGTCAGTACGCGGAAGGACGAGAATGCTGCGGTCGAATTGAACGGTGTGGGGATCGGCTCGGGCGTTATTTTTCAGCGGAGCGGGGATAAGGTTCGGGTTCTGACCAACAATCACGTTGTGGACGGCGCCTCGTCCTTTGAGCTGGTCCTGGCGACCGGGGAGAAGCGTAAAGGGACGCTGATTGGCAAAGATTACATTACGGACCTTGCTGTGCTGGAGATGGATGGCGCGGGTATTAAGGCGGTTGCGGAATTCGGCGACTCGGAAGCGCTGCGTCTCGGCGAGGCGGTTATTGCACTAGGCAATCCGCTCGGATTAGGCTCGTCGCCGACGGTAACGTGGGGCATCGTCTCATCGCCGCGCCGGACCATTCCCGTGTCGCTCAGCGGCGACGGCGAGTACGACTGGCAGATGGACGTGATCCAGACGGATGCGGCCATCAACGAGGGCAACAGCGGCGGCGCTCTGGTGAACATGGAAGGCAAGGTCATCGGCATTAACACGATGAAGATCGCCGATATCGGCGTCGAAGGACTCGGGTTTGCGATTCCGATCAAGGACGTGCAGCCGATTGTCGACAGCCTGATCAAATATCACAAGGTGAAGCGCCCGCAGCTCGGCGTCAGGCTTGTCGACCTGGCTTCGTTCAAGGGCGGCGTGGAGAGTTTAAAGCTGCCGGAGGACGTCAAGACTGGAGTTATCGTGCTTGAAGCGTCAGGACCGGCTGCGGCTGCAGGCTTGAAAAGCCAGGACGTCATCGTCGAGCTGGACGGCAAGCCTGTCGGCAGCGCGTTCGAGCTTCGTAAATATTTGTACACAAGCAAGGGAATCGGGGATAAAATCACGATCAGCTACTATCGCGGCGGCAAGAAGAGCACCGCGACG
Source organism: Paenibacillus chartarius (assembly GCF_042432825.1). Lineage (NCBI taxonomy): Bacteria > Bacillati > Bacillota > Bacilli > Caryophanales > Paenibacillaceae > Paenibacillus > Paenibacillus chartarius. The sequence goes on from NZ_JBHLWN010000004.1 coordinate 36,079, forward strand.
GCGGTGCTGATCGAGACGCCGGATCCGGAGAAGTAACGAGTTAATGTGGTATGTGGCTCGTTGCGTCGGTGCTTGGGGCTTGGTTGGATGTTTGCTGGCGGTGGCTTAGAGGCTGCTAGTGGTTTGTTGCTAAGTCAGGCTGTTGGTGATTGCTGCTACTGACAGGCAGCCGGTGGTTGTGGCTGGCAATGGCTGGCGGCCGATGGTTGTGGAGTAAATAACGGTTTGTGAAGTGCTTATTTGTTGAGTTGAGCCGGTTCGCGGTGGAATAGCAGATTTTCAGGGTGTTATGATGGTGGATTGTGGGCGAAATCGGTGGGATTTCCGGTTTTGCTTCGAAATAGCTCCTTGAGAATCCGTTATTTTGCCGAAGTCTGGCGGTAACATTGAAATAAGACCTTCGTGGAACGCTAATCGATAACGTCATCGTTACTACAGAATAGGGGACACTCGCGCAGATGTTTGTCGTATGCAAAGAGCATGTAGAGATCGCGATCGACGAATTCGTCGACGAATATGAAGACGCACCGGACCTGGTCGACTTGACCGAGGTTCGGTTCACCGCTTGGGAGCCGCCGGCTTGCTGCCAATTTTGCTCGGAGTCGCCGCGGTTCTTGATTGTGTAAGATGTGATGGGGAGGCCGGTCGGGTTTGCTGCCTTGGGAGTTGGAGGCGGCGGGTCCGGTGGGCCTTCTTTTGTGTGTTTGGGGCGTGGTGAAGTGTACCCTAATCCTTCAATGTTCCCTTTCTCCAAGTGCCAGCGGTATTACCTGCGCATCTGCTATCCCTGCGTCAGGACTCGATGCCTACAGGGCAGTATTTAGCGCCGGAACATTGGGAATAGCAAAATAAAGGTACACTGTAGCAGTTGCGCAGTTGCAGGGGTATGGCATCAGGAGTGCTAAGGCAAGGACAAGAGGATGAGACTAGCTTAATGGCGCGGTACATACGGTATCGGGGCGATTGAGCCGTGTGCCAGCACCGCGCGCCGGGAGTCCCGCGCGGCTTTGGTACGGTAGCAGTAGCATTAGGGCATGGGTATGAAGGAATGCCAAACAGCTGCGGAATGGTTACATAAGAGAGGGGATATCATAGATGCAAATTCAAATCGTATCGGTAGGCAAGCTCAAGGAGAAATACTTGGTCGACGGTATAGCGGAATATGCGAAGCGGCTTGCACCGTACGCGAGGCTGCAGCTAGTCGAGGTGCCGGACGAGAAGGCACCGGAGACGATGAGCTTGGCCGAGGCGGAGCAGGTCAAGCATCGCGAGGGCGAGCGCATATTGGCGGCGCTGCGCCCGGACACGTACGTCGTGGCCATGGCCATCGACGGGGAGCTGTGGTCGAGCGAGCAGCTCGCACGCTCGCTCGACCAGCTGGCCACCTATGGGCGGAGCCAGGTGGCCTTCGTCATCGGGGGCTCGCTGGGCCTCAGCGAGCCCGTGCTGCGCCGCGCCGACCAGCGGTTCTCGCTGGGGCGGCTGACCCTGCCGCACCAGCTGGCGCGGCTGGTGCTGGTGGAGCAGGTGTACCGGGCGTTTAAGATTAATCGGGGTGAACCGTATCATCGCTAAAGGTAAAATAGAAAGGGACTTCATCAAGTCCCCGAGTTTTTCTTCTGTAATTTTATTCAGGCTATCCAGCACAGTTGGTTCCAACGGAGTAATGAAATCGCTTTGTTGTGTCAACGCGAGGCGAGAAAGTAAAAATGCTGAATCCTTTTGCAATGCGTTGATGGTAAAATCAAAATGGAGGTTGATCTTGGTGATTTGCCGACCGACCCTTTTGGGGGATTCTTTGGTGATATGGATGCTTTCGACCATCGTTTGTAACAATACTTTTTGTTCATCTTCATCTGCTTGAAGTAATGCCTTCTGAATCAAATTTAGTAAGTTATGCAGAGAATCGAAGTCAATCGGTTTGTTCATTTGTCCGTCCAGTTCAGCTTCAATGGCCTCCAGACGCTTTTGAAGCTGTTCTTGTCTGGCATGCGTCTCCTTTAGATCATCTTTGAAAATTAAAGCCAACTCAGGGTCACTCAATATGTTGTCTTTGATTTTTTGCAGTTTCTTACTGTTGTTGCTCAATTCAGCGACAAGGGCTTTCTTTTCCGCTAATATCGGTGCGTCAGCACTTGAACGAATGACATTAATTTTATCAACCAGTTTTCGCAGGATGTCTGGCCGCGATGCCACTTTGACTAGCTCCTGAAATAATTGTGCCTCGGCAACATCGGCTCGTATCATATTTGAGCGGCAAACCGTTTTTCCCTTGTTATGAAACTGTTGGCACTGATAGTATCGGTATGATTTTCCCCCACCTCCTTTGGAGCGGGCTGGAACCATTCCATAACCGCAAACAGGGCATTTGAGCAGACCGCTAAGAATGTATGGCTGGTGGGAGCGGGAAGGCTTGTAAGAACGCTGTCCGAGCTTCTGATGAACGCTTTCCCATAGCTCATGAGTGATTATCGGTTCATGCGTTCCATCAACAAGCAAGTAGTCGGGATTTTTTCCTTTACGACGTTTCTCCGACCAGTTTTCAAGCTGTTTATACCGTATCTTTCCGATGTAGACGGGATTGTTAAGGATCGTTTTGATACCGCAGACATTAAATGGTTTATCCTTTTTGGAACGGTAGCCCGCTTCGTTTAGACGACGGGTTATTGCTTTGAAGCCAAGGCCCTGATTGGCATAATCAAAGATTTTACGGACAATGACGGCTTCATATTCATTGATAACAAGTTCTTTGTCAATGTTATCGTACCCTAGCACCCTGCCTCCGTTAAACTTACCCTCTTTTGCTCTTTGCTCCATTCCCAGCTTTACTCGCTCAACGATGTTATTGCGTTCAAGCTCGGCAAATGAACAGATCATCTGGAATGCCGTTCTTCCGAAAGCTGTTGTTGTATCAAACTTTTCATTAAGACTAATGAGATTGACGTTGTTTCTCTCAAGTGTTTCGCTGATTTCCAAAGCATCCTTTAATTTGCGGGCAAGCCGGTCGATTTTATAAACGATGACGACTCCAAACTTCTTCAGATTGGCATCTTTCAGGAGGCGTTTCATCTGAGGACGGCCTGCAATGCTTTTGCCGCTTGCACCCTCATCTACATATTCATCGACAATTTCGAGGCCGTTTTGCTCCGCATACCTCCTGATTTCAGCGATTTGGGCGGCGATGCTATAACCCTCTTTGGCTTGTTCCTCCGTACTCACACGGGCATACAGGGCGGCTTTTAATCGGGTCATTTTTAATCTTCTCCTTTGTTCTCATATTTTTTGATCAAGACATCCTGATGCTCATTCCAAGCTGAACGCGGAAAAACAGGAAATGCTTTGGGATACTTGTCCATCTCATTGAACAGGGTTGCGGCCTTTACCATCGGGTGCGGTTGTTGAAACAATTCATCGGGATTTTTACATGATTCGTACTCGCCAATGATTCTGCCTAGCGTTGTGATAAACTCCTCCTTATCAAGTGGGCGGGAGGATTGGAAGTCATGAATAAACCGCATCATCCCGTCCGTGAAAAGTTGATACACGATTGAACCGAAGTATGACAATGGAACTTCATCAGTAAAGGTTGATGAGGATTCGGTCGGCTCTCCGATGGGGATCAAACGTACTTCCCCTTGATAAAATTCATCTGTTAAGGCTTCGAACGGGATTCCTAAATCCTGAGTGATTTTGTAAATGAGTTGATAAGCGGGTTTCTTGGAATCACCGCGTTCAATGGAGATGATGGTTTGGTGGCTGACACCAACACGCTCACTCATTGCTGTGGTCGTAAAGGACTTGCTGGAGTGAAGTTTTCCAACCTCTTTCCGAAAAAACTTCAATCGTTCCCCAAGCTCAGACGTTCTCAAGTATTCAAATTCATTCGGCGTTATCGTTCGTCGTGGCATGTGCAGTCACCCTTTCTGTTTAATCAGGTTTACAGTGATTATAAAACCTGCTAAGATAAAATGCAAATATATAAATATTAAAACTTATATATAAGTATTCGGGAGGTTACTATGGACATCATTCGTGAAATCGGCGTTGATTTGCAAGAACTTGATGATGCTTTAGAGATCGTAAAGGATAAGAAAGAAAAGGAAAATCAATTTATTGAGATGCTTGCTCTAACACTCAATAAACTCTTATCTGAGAAAGATTAGTATAACTATAACTATCCCCGAAGTGAGACAACAAAAGTGGGACGAGCCTTAGAGCCGCAAGGGTTTGAGGCTCTTAAATACATGGAGGTATTACAATGTTTAAGAGGTTCGACACTAAGGCCGTCACTTCCGCATTGGAAGCAGACTTTCGTTTTAAGAGTATAATGCGAAGAATCAAGGAAAACGGCTCACTCCTGTGTCCCTACGACGGTATCAGCATCTGCTTTGATGGCCCGCCGTCATCGTACTTTCTGCGGATTGTAATGCCCGCCGTTCGCAATGATCGTCATATCATAGGCAAGCGACGGGTCTACAAATACTTGCTAAAACACCCGCTGTTTATTGTCCGTTGGGAGCCGCTTACCATGTTTGGCCCGGCACCTTACACGAGCATTAAAATAAATCCTGACCGCAACAACATCACTCCTTCCCAGCTATTGGACTTAATCAAGTTCATCATGGGCGACTACTTTACTGCATCCGTCTCAATGTTTGATGAGAAAGTGGACATTGAAGACTACACTCCAATGTCAGTTGCAGAGCGTTTGTATGTTGCCCATAAGCGGAATATCGTAGACTACAAACAGAAGCGGCAGACATACTACATTGGCTCACGCAAAGGAATGCAGGTAAAAGTGTACGACAAGGCCAAGCTACTAAAGCTCAAAAACAAAAAACTCACTCGAATCGAGCGTACAGTAAAATACAGCAGATTATTTCGGCCAACCATTACGTATTTTTTGCTAAGCCCCCGTACCGACATGTTTGATGGTGTTGTGATGGTTGACATCAATAAGCTAGACGGTCGCTTGAAAATCATGAAGTTGCTTAAGCAGAAAGGCATTTTCATGGCGGCATACAAAAAGCTTTCACCTTCGGAACGAACAGCATTGAAACGACATCATGCGTTTATCCATCCACGTATCAATCTTCGTAAGTTGGCATCAGACGATTTGGAGCAATGGTTGCGTTCATCTCCGAATTTGCCCATAAAGATTGCTATTGAGACTTGCTACAAGCATCATCTGCACCAACTCCTATCAATGACGCCGGTCAGCAATGGAAGCAAATACAAATTGCAACCCCAAGTTTACAACGGCATTAGACAATGGGGAGAGAGTCGTGCGATTAGGATTCTTAGAAATAGCTTGCATGTATCTTTTCCGTCACCTGCAACAAATTTTTATGGATTACAGTCCGATGTGGTTGATGCTATGGAATTAATAGCACTAATACGGTGACTTAAACGCACACAAGTAAGCCAGTCAAGATCGGCGTAAGCCGCCGGAGGGAAATCTTGACGGGCGGTGCCTCCGCACTCACGCTCTTGTATTGCCCGCCAACTTGTTTGGCGGGTTCGCCACGCGGCAGGCGAAACACGGGGTGCAGGGGGAGTGCTCCCTGCGTTTCCCCGGGATCGGGGACGGAAGGGGCGATCTTTTTGCTTTGAGAATCACCGTTTTCCGTAAGACTCACATATCGTTTAGCGTATGGCAGGGGGCGGCGAGCGAGCCGCCCGACTTCCCTCTGTCAGCATTGTCTTTTCGGCTTCTTGCAAAATTAGTTGTACTCAAATAGAATTTCTGTCCCAAGCCCTGTTGCTTGCAATATATCGGGAGGCAAAGCGACCAGATATGAGCCTTCCTCAACGTTGCGGCAACCTTATAAGCATAGAAGGGCAGTGTAACCAAAGACCGCGATGAATCCATCGGCGGCGGCTCGCTGAGATGCAAAGCTCCGTGTCTGTCGCTGTGACTCGCATCGTCCACTCGCTGGCAGTTAGAATAAAGTCTGGCGGGAACAGCAACCCTTTCTCACTCGCTACGAGGACGATATAGGCGTTATCACTAGCCGATTGACTCTTTACACTTTGCGGCACGGTAAACCCATCTACGGTCGATTTTACGCTCTTTAATGCAATACCGATCATCTCCGGCAATCTGCCGATCAGCTTCATCAGAGAACGGTAAGGCATCCGCAATACATCCGCATTGATTAAAAGCATCCTTCGGACACGGTCGATCATCAAGCTGGTGGTTGAACCGAATGATTGAAAGAATTGCACACGCCATCCGCCGCACAGTTTTTCAATGAACCGTTGAAAGAACTTAAACTTGCGTTGTCCGCCGCCATCTGCAATAGCATCAGACAGCAAGGTAATCTCGAATCGTTCGTCGGTAACTTCGTAGACGCATTCTATCGTTTGCATCACTTTTGCTGATACATTCCGGCGTGAATCTTCACGAATGCGTACGACAATGATAATCTGCGGTTGAATCCTGACGATAACGCTATCTGCTTCTGCCCGTTGCACCATCGTCAGTAAAAACTGCTGTTCGTCATTTTTGTTCATGTAGATCGTCCTCCAATGTGTGATTTGATGATGCTTAATGAAATGGATGAAGCCCATCGATAAACCGGGCGAGAATCGCTTTTTGTAGTTGGAGGCGACAATACCTCTGCATCACGTCGGCCTGAATCTCCGCCAACACTTGAATCAAAATGCGGGCCTCATGGTCATCATGCTCGCCGCGATATACATCAACCAGCAGTTTATCAATCAGCCGTCCGCACGAATCCATGCGATGATGCAGATCATCGGCGGCGACCACCAAACTCTCGTACTCTTCCAACCATTGTTTACGCATATCTGTTGCCTCACTTTCATTGTGAAATGAAAACAGCGGCCCGCCGATAAGAGCGAACCGCTGTTGATAATGCGGATGATGAAAAATGACGATGAATTGTTTCGTTACAGAAGGCCGCGTTCCTTAAGACTTGTATAATCTGAACCGCTGACAATGACGTGATCCAGAAGTTCGATACCGATGATTTCACCAGCTTCAGCAAGTCGTTTGGTTAGCTGAATATCTTCTGGGCTAGGAAGCGTACATATTTGAGAAGGGTGATTATGCGAAACGATGATGGAACATGCAGAACGGCGAATGGCCGCTTTATAGACCTCTCTAGGATGGACAATTGCACTATTCAAGCTTCCAATGCTGATCGTCTCTTTTCCAATGATGTGATTCTTAGTCGAAAGAAAGATCACGATGAAGTGTTCTTTCTGCTCATAACCGATTTCCCAACGGAGGTACTCGAAAACATCCCGAGGACTGCGAATGATTGTCGGCTCTGTTTTCGGTACATTCATCATCTTAGCAAGTTGGATGGCGGCAACGATCTGCTTCGCTTTCACTTTACCGATACCACGAATGCTCAACAATTCTTGCTCGGTTACGTCCAGTAGTTGTTGCGGAGAATTAAAATGAGAAACGATTTTTTCTACCAGATAGCTGTTGGCGGATTCACGAAGCGTCTCAGCAAGAAGAGATTTGAATGTATGGTTAATGTTCATGTGTTTAACCTCCATAAAATGCAAAAGGAGAAGCCGCGGCGGCCTCTCCCATTGCGTGATGTAATTAAATCCGCTAAGATTAGTACAGGTCATTTTTCTTTGTCGCTCCGTTATAGACGGGCGGCTTTTTCTTTGTCGCTCCGTTATAGACGGGCGGCTTTTTCTTTGCCCTCGATCTCTTCGATCTCCAGTTCAATAAGCACCAATTTCGTCAGCACGCGGGCGTATTGAAATCCTTCCTCGGTATGCATCGGGGCATCTTTGTCCAGCGTGCGTTTCACCGACATCCAGAATTGTTTTTGCTTCTGAAGTGTTTGCAGACGATTCATGCGTATCACCTCCTTCCCAAGTAATAAAAAATCCGTCCATCGTTGCCCATCAAAGCAACATCAGACGGATGCTTCGTACTTCACGCGGTACATGATCAAGACTTCAACTTGCCCGTTCTTCAGGGCAACGACAGCGTATTTGTCACTGTCGATCTGCACGCTGTATACAAAGCCCTTCAGTTCACAGTAGCCGAGATATTCCTTCTGGCTGTTGCGTTTGAACGCCTGATAATCCATCTTCGTTTCACCTCCTTGCCTTAATCTGGAACCGGCGATCACTTTGCACCTGCATGTTTCCGGTGAGACTGGAGTTGACGGCTGAAATACTTTTCAAAGTATCGCCGCATGTAATAGGCCGCTGTCTCATCGTCCAGTTCCCAACAGCGTCTGAACCATGCGTACAGCAAAGTGCCCGCGATTCGCACACTGCCGTTGGCGACCAGTTGCTTCAATAAAGTCTGTAATTCCTCTGGCAATCCCCTGCGTACAACCATTTGCGTTCACCTCCCTTCCATGTTCCGGCACTCTCACTACCGGCTTTTCACTGTCAAATCCCCACGACAAATAACCCGCTTTGATACAAGCAGGCAAATCAAAGATATTGAGTTAAATGTCAGGCTGTTAGGACTGCAACCGCACGGCAATCCGCAACTGACGGCTCAAATACCATCCGTCATGCTGTAAATCCCGGGCGATCTTGCCGTAGTCCAGATATGGCATCAGCGACGGCGGCACATGGCCGAACAGTCCTTCCTCCGCCATCTGCTCCGCAACGTCGGTCAAATCATCGATGTCGTAGTAAACGATGAACTCCCCGGCCTGCAAGGCCTGAATCACCTCGTCACGATTGCCTAGAAATTCACACAGTGCCGCGACCAGCCTGTCGTCGTAACGGTTTAATATCTCCATGTCATCATTTATGGCAAACACATCCTCATATTCGCCAATGGCAAAGGGAGATTCATAATCATGAATCGCGTATTCTTCGTCTTTGCCAAGCACATCCCGGATGCATTGCTCCAGTTCATGCCGTTCCATCGGCAATGTGACCCAACGGCCAACTAACTTACCCTCGTTGTACTTCGCCAGATTGGCGATATACACGTTGATCAACATTCTGCATCTTCCTTTCTTATTGTTTTTTCAACATAAAGCCATCAATTTCAGTTAGTGTTCAGCGGCGGGACAAAAGCTTGTCGTACTTCACATAGCACTCACTGCATACCACTCTGGATTCGGGCACGGAATAAACAAATGCATCAACAAAGATGTCCTCGCCCTCCTGCACATCCAAAACCTTTCCGCAGTCATCACAATTCACTTTGCGGCTGTCATATGATTGGGCATTGATTGGACTTCGCTGATCGCCCTCGTTAAGGCTTTTTCCCAAAACGGCAATTCTGATTAGCGATAATCGCTTCCGAAACATGGTAGCACCTCCTTTCTTTGTGATTTGGCAAGCCTCTCACCTTGCCGCTGTGTCCTCGCTGTCAAAACGGTTTTTATTGCCTGAAAAACAAAAAAGGACTGCTATCTGCCAAATGAGCAGACAACAGTCCTATGCAACCGGGTAGGGCATGAAACGGAAGGCCACCCCCTTGTCATAAAAGCAGGGTGGTGCCTCCGGAAAATGTATATATTTTCGCCTATATAGGGCCGATCTTGCCGCCGCTACTAACCGTCAACGCTTCTTTCGATCCATCGTGTTCAGGAATTCGCGGGTCACTTTGATTACAAAATCCACTTCATCTTCATGACGCTGGCTGAGCATCGCATTCAATTCCTCAATCTTTGTGTGGATCTCGTCACTGCCATAATGAATCGGCAACTTTTCAATATCCTCAAACAGTTGAACAGGCTTAACACCTAGTGCACTGATGATTTTTCCCAAAGATTCCAGCGATATATTACGGGTACCCCGTTCTACGTCGCTAATATAGCTGAAGCTTAGACCGGATCGCTCCGCCAGCCGCTCTTGCGTCATGCCTTTGAGCTTCCGTATCTTGCGAATTTGATCGCCAACAATATGGATGAACTCTGCCATGCCATCACCTCTACCTCAGATTAGTAGAGTGAGGCCAAGACTTTTATCCTATGATAGTGATACTAATAATCTTAACTTATAAGGGTAATTTGTTATATAATAGGCCTGTCTGGCTTTTGCCAAGATTCTACAATTTGCATCGGCGAGAGGGAGGGCATCACCAACAAAATATTTAGTGAAAATCTTGTTTTCGTCCAAGGCCACCTATTTCAATGACAACCAACAGGAGGAGAAGAGCCTATGTCAGTGAAAAAAATTACTTCTTTATTCATCACAGCATTAATATTGTTCAGTATGTTCGGAACGGCATCGGCGGCATTGCCTGGGTACGGCGAAGAATTGCAGAATGCACCATCCAGTACATCGACCGTTACCTTTACAGACGTACCGACTACGCATTGGGCGAGCAAATACATATCGGAAATGGCATCCCGGAAAGTCCTCGAAGGTTACCCGGATGGCAAGTTCAGACCGGAAAATCAGGTATCCAGAGCGGAATTTGCCACAATTATTGTTAAAGCATCGGGATTACAGGCGAAGAAAGTAAACTATTCTTCGTTTTCGGATGTCAAAACGACGGATTGGTACTCTCCATTTATTGAGGCTGTTAAAGATTATATGACGGGTTATCGTACCGCCGACGGGAGCTACATTTTCAACCCGACAGCCCCGGCATTACGTGAAGATATCACGGTCGCACTTGTAAAACTCAAGGGCTACGACGTTTCCCGCCTTGCGAACCGGAGTATTATTGAGGCCATGTTCAAAGACTATGCAGGTATTTCCGAAGCCGCCAAGGATTACGTTGCTGTTGCTGTTGAAAATGGGCTCGTATCCGGTTATCAGGACGAAACATTCCGTCCGCAGGCTTCGATAACCCGTGCTGAGGCAGCTACACTGCTCTGGCGGGCTTATCAGTTTGGAAATGACAATAAAGGCGTGGGCGGCGGCGAACCATCAACTACTACAACCCCTGTACCGCCGGTGACGCAACCGACTTCACCGACAACGCAACAACCACCCCTGCCGGTGAAGTTTAGCGTGGATACCTTGGTGGGCGGACTCGGGAAAGGCCAAATCGATGGGCCAGTCAGACAAGCAAAAATTTCCGAAGTTCAAAGTATGGTTATCGATAAGGATAACAACATTTTCTTTCTTGATGGGGACGACAGAAACTTTTTGAAAATACGCAAATTCAACAATGCCAATGGTACGGTGGAAACAAAGACCATTGACCGGACATTCGATTGGGATTATGCCGCCGATGATAAAACAGTAACGCATCTGGATTACAGCAAGTTCAAACCGCAAAAGCTGGCATACAACGGAGCCAGCAATAAAGTTTATTTGGGTGGTACTAACAATATCGACATCATCTACGAACTGTCTCCCGTTGTTCAAGTAGCCACATATAGCAGTGATAGCAATGGCAAGTTTGACTTTATCGGGTTTGATAATCATCAATCGTTGACGTTCGGCGTGAGCTATTATGGCAATGGCAGCACAAAGATATTTCAGGGAGAGAAAGGTGGACAAGCTTCCTCTTTAGCGAATAGCAAAGAATCGACAGGCGTTGATCTCTTGCCTCGTTCCATAGATGACCTGTATCGAACCATGTCAGATGCGATCATTGCAGAACAGGCAATCTATACAATGAACACCTATAACAAATCCCTCTCAAAGGTTCAGCTTTATCCTCGTAAAGTCGAAACCATTGCGACTTTCAACAATATCGAGTTTGACTGTCTGGTCGCACATGAAGGCAAATTCTATGTAGCCAGCGGAACTACTATTTATGAAATCGGACTGGACGGCAGCCGCTCGGTTTACGTAGACGGAAAAGACCTGACGTACAACGACGGGAACCCGATCAACAAAATCAGTCAATTGGGTTTTGACAAATTCGGAAACGTAATTGTCTACGACGACGACAACAAGGCAATCCGCCGAATTAATCTCGTGTGACAGCAGGGAGCCGCGTGCTCCCTTCCCCTTTTCATACGATGCAAGAGGAGGGAACTACTTGAGTAACAGCTATTATTGCAAGAAGTGCCGAGCTGACCACGAAATAATGAGCCAAGTTGGCGTCCGGCATCTTCATCATACCCTTTCCGAAAAAGATGTCGCCAACTTCGTTAATTTAGCTACAACCGTACCGACTTACGAGGTAATCAGTAATGGTATTCCGGGGGTATTTGAAGGGACTGATGCGTTTGTCCGTGAAGTTACAATCGCACAGACGCTTCAGCAGAAGTTTCCGAATGTCGATGCTTTCAAGACGGATGAAGGCTTGAAGGAATGGTTGACGGAGCAGTTGCAGGGAAGCAACAACGCCGCCGCCAATGCACTGAGCCGCATTCAGGGTGACGCGGCGGGCGAAGTAGATTTCATCCGCGAAATGCAGGGCAATCTCCGCAATCTCTTCACGAAAATCGATTTCCCGCGTAATGCGGACGGCAGGATTGTCAGCAATAATCCCGGCATTGATGCTATTGAGATTAACCGTTTCACCGGAGATATTGTAAGGGAATATCAAGTCAAGACACTCCGTTCCGCAGACAGCATCAACGAGACGCTAAAGGATTTTCTGAACAACGATCACTACAAGCCTACAACCGTGCTTGTCGGGCCGCAGGAATTGATAGATCGTGCCCACGAAATGGGTATCCCGAATCCGACAAAGGCAATGGGGACGCTTCAAGACAATATGGATTCCGCACATGAATTAAGCAACAAGATCATGCATGGGCAACTTGCAGTCGGCATGACACCAGTTTCCGTGGCAGGGGAAATGTTGAGCGGTGCGGTAATCGGAGCAGTCGTCTCAGTCACCGTCTCTGGCCTCATTACTTATATGCAATACAAGTCCGGAAAGATTACCTTTGACCAGATGAAAACGAAAATTGCAAAAGATAGTTTGAAAGGAGCAATCACCGGAGGGGCACTGGCTGGCTTATCACTGTTCATTCCGGGCGGCATCATTGGCGTTGGCGTCGGTTTCGTTGTCGGCACAACGCTTCGCCGGTTGCTGGATGAAGCTTATGGCGATGGCATGTTTGGCGGTGTTCTGGAGACGACCAAGGCCGTGCATGCTAACGTGAAGCTGTTAAACAGCGGTACGGTTTACATAGCACAACTTACGGAGATGAACGGGCAGACTTTGGCAAGGGCCGTTTCAACGGTGGATGACATGATTGCCGACCGCATTCAGGCCGACAATATCTATACCAAACTGGAGCGGGTTACCGACAACGGCTTGCGGATTAATTACAGTAGAGACGCAGACAGTATTTTATCCCGACTGGATATGTTGCGAGACCGAATGCAGGGTGGGAATAACGTATGACTCAAACAGACGTAAATACAGTAAATCTTCCGAGTAAACGGCAAGTAGACGAAGCGATTAGAGAAAATCCCCGGCTTGTCGATCAAAATCAGGTAAAGGCTATTGTACAACAATCCCTTTCTCAGCTTTCATCCATTGAGCACCGACTGGATCGGCTCGAAAATCAGGGAGTGATCGGGCGTGTCATTGGCTCTATAACCGGTTCCACGAACAAAGAAATGATTTCTCTTATGAGAGACTTGACACAGGCCCAGCAGACGACGATCAAGCTTGTCCTTACGTTGGCAATCTACCACGCCCAAAACGTAACCGTCATGGATGAAATCTTGGGCGAGTTGGACAAGGCTAAGGGCGTACATACCCGGACAGCATCACACATCGAATTCCTCTATGATCAAGTGCAGATGATTCGAGACACGCATCGACCGAAGAATAAGCAGTTGGCCGGAAGGCTGGTTATGTTGGCCGCAGGATTTCTCGCAGCGGTGTCCGTGATGACATATCTGTTTTGGAACCAATTCCATTAAGTTGTCCCGTTTGATCAAAAAGCCAAGGAGATGAAAACGTGTTTTGCCAAATTGCGGACACAAGTATCGCGAAGATGAAAACTTCTGTGCTCAATATGTGGAAAACCTGTAAACAAACTATCGTCAACAATAAATATCTTCTACAATTCGCCAAAGAATCTGGATTAACGGAGATAGTTGATTTGTTAGAGAATGCTGGAGCAAAAGAGAGCATACGAGGTTAGATAATACGATAAATATGGCTGGGTTTTACATTACGGGCTGAACTTGATGGTTCGGCTTTTTCTGTGTTATGTTACAATTTATCAATATTGACGATATATAAAATATTGATCACCCGACATTAACCATTCTCAGATTGGAATCTCGGCGTATGACTAATATCTATAAGGATTTCAGCCAATGTTAAGTGGTACTGAGCCAGAAAATTGCGATTTTGGTAAACCTACTCCCAATCCAAGTTACATAATCTATGTCTGAAATATGAGCATTTTGCATAAACCAGAGCCCTTGCTAGACAAAGGTTTTTGAACATAAAAAAGGG
>NZ_JBHLWN010000083.1:0-16813 GCF_042432825.1 Paenibacillus chartarius
AATTCGACAAACCCGTGATAAAGGCCTGCTTTACGCGGACTTTTTCACCGGACTTTTAGAAAGAAGGAGAAGAAATGAGTCCGATGATTAGCGATGGAAATGTTGGTTTAAAAGGAACGCATATCTTTGCCAAATATACTGAGCAAATCAATCCCAAAAATCAAGGGAACCCTTTTATTGAAGCATTGCCTAACCGGGTTGATATAAGTACTTTCATTGATGCACTTTATTCTGCACCCCCTATGGATTCGAAGTACAACAATTTATGCATTGAAGACCGTCTTGAATTGGTTCAACAAATACGGCCAGATTTTTGGTTGCCTCTACCTTCACACTATGATAAGTATCGAAATTTATATACGATGATCAAAATGGGTTATCAATCAAGAAATCCGATGCACGCAATGTATAATCGTCAGTTTGCAGTAGGTTGGGATGAGATATTTAAATCAGGTATTGATGAAAACGGCGCAAACTTAGCTGGGAATGTTCAGACAGCCCAGAGTCTAGTCGAAATCGCCATCAATGGTTATGGAAAAACGCAAATATATGAACGAATGTTAACCAAATTGTTTCCACAAGTCATTCATCATAGTGAGTATCAAGGGAGAGCGCTAACGCAGACTCAACTGGTATGGTTAAAAGTAGAATGTCCATATAATAAATCGGTCGGTACATTTTGCAAAAGCTTTTATGCTGAGGTAGATAAATTATTGGGAACGAACTTCTATGAAAGATATGCTGAAAAGCCTGGAACAATCGATAAACTGGTAATTAGACTGATTAAGACCGTGGCCCAAGTTAATCTAGGTGTACTTGTGATTGATGAGATACAAAAAATTCAGAAGGCTTACTCTGGTGGAGAAGAGGACATGATCGATTTTATCACTCAACTTGTAAATACACTTGGAGTACCGGTTATTTTAATCGGATCATATAAAGCACTATACCTGTTCAAAGATTCGCTGGCTAATACCAGGAAGTGTTTGCCAAATGGCTATGCAGAAAATATATCAGGCTATATGCTTGAGGATAGTTGGGAATGGAATCATTTCATCGAAAATCTTTGGGATCTTCAATATACAAAAACATATACCGAAGTCACGCCTGAGATAAAAAAAGCAATGCATTTTTATTCCATGGGGATTCCAGATATTGCGGTCAAGCTATTTATCCACATTCAATCCCTGACGATTGTAAATGGTGGAGATGAGCGTATACGCGTGTCTTATATTCGTGAGGTGTCAGAAAGAAGTCTGAACTTAGTTCAGCCTATATTTAATAGAATACGCTCGGGCGATCCAACCGCGTACAAAGAATTGGATGATATTAAGCCGGATTGGGTTCCATTAAACGGCTATATAAAAGAGGCGTCTCATAGGATTACTGTACACGGAAGCTTAGCAGAAGAACATGCGCGAGTTCTTCAGGAAAAAAGAAAAGAAGAGATCTTGGCTAAACTAACGGAATTTGCACTGCAGCTTGTTCAATCTTCAACTGATGCAGAAGTTCTAGCGAATAAGGTTTATGATGCTAGTTCTGGAATGGGCGATATTACCTTAATGTTTGGTCAGATTGCACGGCTTGTTGTAGATAACGCTGATTATACTCAGGTAGTAACTAAAAGCAATATTATAAAATCAACAGAAGAGCTTCCGAAAAAGAAAGTAGTGAAAAAGGTAAAACCTGAATTGAAGCACGATGATATTCGATATGTTGTTCAAGTTGGGCACAGAAAAGGGTTAACTACGGAAGAAGCACTTGAGGAAAAGGGGTATATAAGAGGCGTAGATGAGTTGCTAGATATTATATCTTAAATTCGAAAAGACAATGATGGGGGTGCTGTATGCCTCAAATGCTCTTCTTCCCTGAACCGTTACCCGATGAAGATTTTCGAAGCATTGTTTATCGTTATCACCTTATGTCCTCCAATTCCATATTTTCAGAGTCAAAGGAAGAACTGTTCGGTATAAGGTCCCATAAAAATCTTATGTTTCCGATGAAACTTGAATATTTTTGTTGCAGACTTCCGATTGGGCATTCTCTTCGACTTAATACCTTCATTGAAAAGCATACATGGGTAGGGTTAATATTCTGTTTCCTTACAAAAACAAATCAAGAAAAAATACATATGCTCATGAAATTCGGTAATGAAAAATTATATCAAACAACTCTACTCCATATAGCAGGGCTATTCTCAAAACAGATACGATATTGCCCTGAATGTTTGAAAGTTGATGAAGAACAATTCGGAATTTGTTACGTACATCGTATTCATCAACTATCGTTCCTTGATTATTGTCCAGTTCACTATTCGAAACTTATTAATGCGTGCCCAAATTGTAATTATCCTTTGAGTAAAGACTATGCAGAAGAACTCATTTACCAATCGAAATGCAAAAAATGCAAATCAACTATGGAAACTCCACTAATTGAAAAGACAAACTCCATTACTATGTTCAAAGATAAACTGATGCAGGATTTATGCAAACTACGAGATTACTCTGATCAGCTTAGTGCTGAAATTATTCAATTAAAGTTAATGATGAAATTGTGGGAACTAAAATATATTCATTACCGTGGTCGTGTGATGAAATTGGAGTTTTTAAGCGAAATGGTATCCAAATATTCATCAGAGCAGCTAAAAGTAATTGGGTTAGAGAAGACTCAATTAGTATCAAAACATTTTGTAGCTCGTTTTCTGACGTTGGATGATATGAGAAGACATGTCTTGTTTTATATCGTGCTAATCCAGTATCTTTTTCATTCCGTTGATGAGTTACTTAGCTATAATCATCCTATCGCAATTCAAGTTCCTTTTGGTAATGGCCCTTGGGAGTGCTACAACACAATATGTGAAGGATATAATCGAAAGGTGATTAACCGTTGTACTCGTAATTCGAAGGGATCAGGTGGTTCTACAGTTTCGGTTGAATTTGTGTGTCCAATTTGTGGTTATACTTATTCACGGTTATGGAAACCGGAAGGGGATGAATCACGCAAACCCTTGGTCGTTAGTAAGGGGCATCTGTGGCAAGAAAAAGTGAAGGATCTTTATAGTGCGGGATATTCAATTTATCAGATTCGAAAAAAAACCGGCTTTTCCGAAACCGCGTTAAAAACTTATGTAAATCAGTTAAAGTACCAGATGGTAAAAGCATCAGAATTAAAGATCCCTTATGATACTTCATTAGCTATAAAAGAAACTGCAACTACTGGGGTATTGGAGAACAAGTATATATTTCGAAATATATTGTTGGAGACGGCAAGAGAAAAGAAGACCACAAAGCGAATAACGATGCTTCGTTTACATCCAAGAGAATATAACTGGTTATATCGACATGATTCGGAGTGGCTAAACAAACATTTTCCGAGACAGGCAAGAGTTAAAGAAAAAATTGATTTAAAAGATTTCGACATAATACTGGCAAAGAAAATTTGGGAAGTAACTAATCAATTGAAAATAACTTGTAGCACCAGGATAAGAAAACACACAATATTGAATCAATTAACCCCTTTGGAAAAATCAAGGATAACAAATATGCAAGAGCGCTTACCAGAGAGCACAAGAGTATTACAGCAATCGATTGAAGATTTTGAGTCTTTTTTAATTAGAGGCCTTAACCGAATATTTAAGAAGTTGAGGATGAAAGGATATCGGACCGTAACGTATAGAGCTGTTTTAAATTATTCTAAGCAATATGGTCGATGTGGAGACGAGACAAGGGCCAAAATTGAGATGTTATTAGAGCAACTCAATCGAGAAGTCTAAAGGAAAACAGAGGTAAATATTTCGTACTATGTTGGGAATATCCTTATCGGAAAGGGGAAAAATAATCATATTGCCAATTAGTTTGGAGTGAAGGCAGTATGATATATTTTCCTTCTTTGTTCCCGGATGAAATACTATATAGTGCTTTTTCCAGATATCATAGAGATTCAGGAAACGAGAATCATAAACTGACGATGGAAGATTTATTTGGGGATACACAAGTGTGTGCATCATTACTATTCCCATCCCATTTGACTTCTCTATGTGATAGAATGCCTCCTGGAAGTTTGTATAGTCCTGAAGAGTTAATTATTTACCATACATTTCTCCCATACTATGCGCTTTTTATTTCTGACAAAAGATATTTAGAAATGAAAGAAATAATGAAGTCAGGTAAGGGGACTTCTGCTTACATGCAGATTGGTAAACCGGCCTCGACGGTTAAAACACAACAAGGATTAAGGTATTGCCCGACTTGTGTTATTAGAGATCGCGAAATCTATGGAGAGGCGTATTGGCATAGGTCCCACCAGGCCGATGGGGTATTTGTATGTCATTATCACCCTAATGCGCTTATCACAACCAATGTGACACATACCAAGCAAAGAAATAAGCACGAATATGTATCGTTAGAAATTATTTTGAAGAATGAGGACTTACAGTACAATCCAGTACCTCCCCAGTCTTTTAATATCCTGAAGTTTATTGCTGAACAGACAAATCTTCTCTTGAGCAGTAGTTGGAATCCTCTCGGTTTGCTTAAACTGAATCGATTTTATGTATCGAAGTTGCAACATATGGGTCTGGCCAATCATACGGGAAGAATCAGGTGGGCGGATCTAATACCTGCATTTAACCTATTTTTCGGAAAAGAATTGCTAATAGAACTTCAAAGTCACATTGAACTTTCGCAAGAAGCAACATGGCTACATAAATTACTTAGGAAACCGCGTGTTACGTGCCACCCGTTAAGGCATCTATTGGTTCTTGGTTTTCTAGGCGAGACTATCGAAAGCATGACTAATCAAATATCTGATTATAAGATATCTTATGAACCTTTTGGGAAAGGGCCATGGCCATGTCTCAACAAAGCTGCAAATCATTATAAAGATCCAGTGATATCATCATGTGAAATTACAAGATGTTCAAAAACGGGAATGCCAGTAGGAACTTTCTCCTGTTCCTGTGGATTTGTCTATTCGCGGAAAGGGCCAGATCAATCCAATGATGATCGTTTTAAGATTGGCCGAATAAAAAACTTTGGTGAAGTATGGAACGAGAAATTGCGAATTATATCTCAACAAGATATATCGCTGAGAGAAATGTCCAGAAGGCTTGGTTGTGATCCGAAAACAGTGATAAGTAGGCTTTCCGATAGCAAAACAGTCATATCATCTGCGGTTGATCAAGAAAGCATGCGCTATAAAGAAGAATGGAAGAAATTAATAAGTAGTAATAGTGAGTTGTCTGTAACCGAGCTTAGAAAACTAAATCAATCTGCTTATACCTGGCTGTACAGACATGATAGGACGTGGTTGCATGAACATTCGCCCGTTAATAGGAAGAGTATTAAAAAGCGTGAACGGATCAATTGGGAAGAAAGGGATCATCAAATTGCTAAAGAGGTTCAATTAGCGGCAAATGAAATTTTGTATGGAAAATCTGATAAACTTATCAGGGTAACGAAAACAGAGATCGGACGAAGGATCGGTAAGTTACCTCTTTTATTTAAAATGTTACACAAGTTACCTGAAACGGCCAAACAATTAAATGTTGTATTGGAGACGGTTGAGGAATTTCAAAAAAGACGAATTAATCTCAAGGCAGTAGAATTGATGAATACGAATGCAATTGTTAAGCGTTGGGAACTGATTCGGGTTTCTGGCTTAAGAAAGAAGTTTATTGAAATTCATCATGATGTAATTGATGACCTCACTGTAACATAGTAGTAGAGATGAATATGCGAAAACAAATTGCCAATGAAGGTGATAATAATGACATTGCTTAATGACGAAGAAAAAGTCACTTTCTTAATCGATCTATTAGAACGCCATATTGATAAACTTCCGAGTGAGAACAGCTTTGTAAATTATCTTGAATCAATCCGTGTTTTTTTAAAGACTAAAGATCCAATTCTTCAAAAGACGGCAATCTCTAATAGTGAGTTATTTATAGACAACTTCTCCCATGTTTTAAATAACTGTATTACTTCCAAACAGGCGGTAGGTTCACTAATAGCTGCATTCGATAAAGTGGGATATGCTGATTCAATGGATGCTGCTGCGATTATTATTGAGTTTGAGGATCTTCTAAAACAAATGTCTGAAGAAGAAGCTGAAAAATTATATAACGAACGTTGGATAATTGATAAATATCGGGTTGATGTTCGGCCTAAACTCTAAATTGAGAGGAATAACTTAATTATGTCCCAGATGTCAAGCCGACGATTAATGATTAAACATTACGCACAAGCTGTTATTTTGGAGCTCCAGCAATTAGGCTATCCTTGTGAAGAAGCGAAAGAGGTTTTTTTTCGCCATTATAGGGACATGAAGCGTGCGTTTGGACTTGAGCCGAATGTATCCGAATTTGCAAAGTTAGTCGATGAGTTTGAACGAGCGATGAAACGAAAATACAACCCGAATGATCCAAATCAAATTTATGTGGGCCACCTTCGGGAACGTGTGAGGACGAAAAAATGAAATTCTGCTATTGATGCTTTTGTCGGTCCTTCCGAAGGCGTGAATGATCTTCGTCAGAGACATTTTGGGGACGAAGTTTGCGCGGCTATTTCGACGAGATTTGCCAACCAAGGAGAACTGCTTGCATTCTTTCCACTACTTGGCGTACATTTTGAGCAGTTGTCCCAGTCCTGGCTCTTCAAGATCAAAAAAGCATAGGATTTCTTGTTGCCGTGATTAATTTTTGATGCCGCTTGTTTTACAATTGCTTCCGTCTGAAGTTTCTAGGTGGGGGCAATTTGATGTTCATTTATCTCGAAACTCGATCTGATGCGAATAGGTAACTCGTTGATTGGGTCTATCCCTATGGAGGGGGGAAGTGATCCAAAAGAAAATTTAAAACCGAAAAGAATGAATAATTGCCTAACAGCCTGGTAAAGATGGTAATAAATCTATCATCTTTATGAGGTTTTTTAATTTTAATAGACTTCTCATGCAAGTTGAGTCCGTATAATTGTGTAAAATGGTAGTTTACTGAAAATAAAGGGAGCCATAATCCCAATCCCTCAGTTAGAATGATGGTGTCTAAGCAACATTCTTCAGGAGGAGATTCAGATATGGCTCAATACCAGATTAACGTAGATTCTCAACTTTTGCATCAACTTTTCTTAGGCAACACCCAGGATTCCGGTGTTGCAAAATTGCTGGAATCGGTACTGAACCAAATCTTACAGGCGCAGGTGACGGAACAATTGGAGGCACAGCGTTATGAGCGTACCGAAAACCGGCAAGGTTACCGCAACGGCTCCTATCCCCATCAACTGCATACGCGTATTGGCACGATTACGTTGAGTGTGCCGCGTATCCGTGGCGGAAAGTTTACAACGGAGCTGTTTGCCCGTTACCAGCGCAGCGAACAAGCGCTCATTTTGACGATGATGGAGATGGTCGTCAATGGGGTTTCCACGCGCAAGGTGGCTCAAGTAACGGAAGAACTGTGCGGTACCGAGTTCTCCAAATCCACTGTAGCCGATCTGTGCAAGCGTCTGGATCCGATCGTAACGGCTTGGAATAATCGTCCGCTTTCTGACAGCCGATTTCCCTTTGTCCTCGTTGATGCGCTGTATTTGAAGGTGCGGGAAGACGGACGTGTTCGCAATCGCGGCGTGATGCTCGCCGTTGGCGTCAACACGGACGGGTATCGGGAAGTGCTGGGCCTGATGCTCGGAGACACGGAATCCGAAGAAAGCTGGACGGAGTTCTTCAACTGGCTCAAGTCCCGCGGACTCCGTGGCGTGGATCTGATCGTGTCTGATGATCATGGCGGGGTGGTTCGCTCGATTCGCCAACAATTGCAGGGCGTGACTTGGCAGCGGTGTCAGACGCACTTTATGCGCAACGTACTGGATGCCTCTCCGAAAGTCCTGAAGGATGAAATCCACACGCATGTACGAGCGATCCTGGAGGCGCCCAACCCGGAAGCGGCCCGGCTGCTTTTGCAGCAGACGTTGGCGGCTTACGAGGACAAAGCGGCGAAGGCGATGCGGATTCTGGAAGCCGGTTTTGACGATGTCACCGCCGTTTTGAGCCTGCCGGAAAAGTACCGTAAGCGCTTGAGAACGACAAACAGCGTAGAACGTCTGAATGAGGAAGTTCGCCGCCGGGAACGCGTGATTCGCATTTTTCCCAACCGGGAATCCGTCATTCGACTCATCGGTGCACTACTCATGGAACAGGACGAGAAATGGGCTTCCGGCAAGAAGTACCTCGATATGGTCGAATACCTGGAATGGCGTGAAAGCCGGCCAAAATCTGTCTCGAAAGTAACCCGAATCATGTAGCCCATTCTAGCTGAGGGATTTTACACATAATTTTGGACTTGACCTCTCATGCATCTATAGCTATGGAAATAAAGTATCATAACGTCGATGTATCTTGGAGGCCAATGATGAAGAAGGAACAAATAATCAGTCATCTACTAGAGATCTTCTCCCAACCATTAAAAATTGGGAGCAAGAAGAAAGTTAATATGTTTGCAATAGAAAAAGAAGTGATTCGTGCTTTTCACGATATAAATAAGTACCAAGAGGCAGGTGGGTTTCAATTCTTCTCCTTGGTAATTAACCAAATGCTTAATGATGGAATATTAGAGATTCCTAGAACGGCACGGATTATAAAAAAAGGCCCTGAGTCACTAAGAGAGTGGTATTGGTTAAGAGACAACAAAGAACTGAAAGGGTGGTCTATCGACCAATATGTTGAAGTGTCCGACCTTTTAGATCTGTCGTATTACCGGTCTTATCCCTTTTTACAAACAGAAGATGAATGGCGGAAAATAAAAATTATCCATGCTTTCATGAAGGAAAAGCATCTACGATCGCCGATATCAAGGGAGGAGCGTTCGCTTCAATTATTTTCCCAGTTATCTCCGTGGAATGAAAGGGAAGAAAAGGAGAAATGGATGGGCAGTAAAGAAGGGAAGTCGTTCTTGAATCGGTTAAAGGTTACGTTGGATGAGTTAGTTTGTTATCCGGTTCGAGAGTCGTTTGTGTACTACAAAAATCCAAGAGCGACCGATGTGCGTGAAGTATTGGTGCTGGAAGGATTATCAACCTTTAACACCTGCAAGCAGCTAATCCATAGAAATAGATGGCCCTTTAAGTCTGAACCAGAACTCCTTATCTTTGGAGCTGGCTTCCGAATAATCGGGAATTTTGAATATATAGTGGAACTGCTTCCTAATCTCGATAACGTAAATGTTCGATATGCAGGGGATTTGGATCCGGAAGGTTATAAAATCTTTGTTGATTTTAAGGGGGCCTACCCTCAGTTTTCCATTCATCTCGCTACGGAGTTTTATGAATGGTCACTGTGTTACGGGTTGAATCAAAAGACTTCTATCATTACCGAACAGAAAATTACGGAAAAACAGTTTGCTTTGTTCTTATCCGAATTTCACGATCCTGAAACAAAGGAGCTGCTTAATTCTTTGTTACATAACAAAGAGCGTATAGCACAGGAAGTATTCAACGCTGAATCATTAGCGGAATGTGCTCCCGCTGACACAGCCTCATAAGCGTAGTGACCGTAGGAAGAAGTTACAATTGCATAATTTAAGAATGCAGAGGGGGTGAACCGCTTGCTGTCCAGTGAAACCATGGAAGGATTAGGAGAGAGAATCAAGCAACTGAATCTCATTTGGGTGATGTCTACCGGTGTTGATTTGGGAGAGAACAGTTCGTATTTAGGAAAAATTCGATTCATCATCCTACGCGAGATGTTTATTCGAGAGATTAATGACAATCAGAAACGAAGTAGGAATGATCTTATTCAAATTGCGTTGGCAGCCTGTAATCTTTGTTTTCAGGCGGATGCAGATATCGCCGAACGCATTATCGAAAACATGATGTGGAGCAATAGTAAAAGCTTTGTAAGTTTTTCATTCGAAGATGAATATTTCGATGAAGCGAGTGCGTCCTGGACCAAACACAGGTTTCAATATTTCGAGTTGGACCGAGATGCCAGTGATTTGGATAATGAACTGGAGATTTACAAACTGAGTTCTGATGCAATTCAAATTGTTTTATCCATTCATGAATTTGAGGCGGAAACGGACATTACGCTAGAACAGATGATTGCAGAAATGATGATAAAGCGGGGCAATTTAAAGGAAGCAAGAGCAACCCTCGATCGGCTTGATGTAAATGTACGCAAATTAATACATGAAGAGAAGGAACACTTGAAGCAGTTAAAGCGAAATCCGTGGATTGCGATTTATGAACAAAACCGCCGCTGGAATAAAAACCTCAAAGATATTGAGGAACAGTTTAATGAGGAAAGACGCGGTTATACCCGAATGATGAATGCACTGGAAAAAGTCAGTGTCGCCAAAGACCCGGAAAAAAAGAGAAATGTCAATCGGTTAATGCATCGTATCCAGCGTACTAGCAAGTCCCATGACTATCTGGCAAAACTGGTAATTGGGAATATCCGAACGGATTTTGAATATCGGAGCAACTACTTTATCACCATGTTCTGGTCACGCCCGAAAAAGACGTTTAAGGAGTCGATTTGGAAGGTTGCTAAAGAACATGGATTTCAACATCCGGATGCTCTGTATCTGATAGCCAATTCGATGTTTTCTCCACAGAAACCATTTTTGTTCCCGCTCGAATGGATAGCTATGGAACAAATCCCGTTTCAATGGGAAGTGGATTTTTCTGAAGAAGAAGATGCTCAACCCGCCATAAAGCCGATGGAGCTGGATTGGGATCGAATTGTAGACTTATGGGCCCCACTGATCTCCCGTCTGCTCGAGTTCGGGGAGATTTCAACGTCCATTTATCAGCACTTCGAAGAAGAGGAATTTAGTGAATGGGTCAAATGTCGGGAAGCCTTTGATATATGGATGCTTTTCAAAATGAATGAAGACCCTGTATTTACCGTGACAGAGGAAGAGTTAACTCAAGAAGATGTTGACCATAAACTGGATTTCCTCCGAAAAATGATTGCAAAATATCCGCAATATGGGGGGCTGATCAATTCAACGTTCACTACCTATGCTCCAGACGATTTGAAAATTACACTTCATGAGGAAATTGAAGTATCACCTATCACCATTCAACTATTTCAGAAAGGAGAGCGGGGTACCAATGATTTCTGAACGCGACTTTGAAGCTGCAAACCGTCTCTATGGGGAACTATTGAAGAAAGGTTTTTTACCTATGAACCACACGCTGGTACAGCCTTATAAAGAAGAGGAAGGCGTCCGCGTCGCCATTAAAAAGTGGGCCAGGATGTGGAGAACGGATATCCACGAACATGAAGAGCACCTTCATCTCGTGGCAGAGCCGGAAGGGTGTATTTTTGCCACTTCCTTAAGTGAAATGAAAAATTCGAGAAGATACACCAGGAGCTTTGAGGACAAGGTGGAGTTTTTCCTCATAGCCACAATAATTTGCACATTCTTTTCCGAGCTTGAATCCGGCTATGACGTTAAGTTGTCCATTGACAACGAGGGCATCAGCTTTCCGCAGTTAGAGGAGCTTGTAAATAACACGCTGGAGAATTGGAAACAAATCGACGATGAAAAAAAAGGTGCCTTTTCGACGGACTTTGGGTTAGCCGTAAAAGAAATGTGTTCCAAATGGCAAAGAACCCATTTCAGCCGGGCCAATAAGAAAATAACCGCCAATCAAAGGACAAGAATAGGGTACATACTTACGGCGATGTCCTTATTGGAAAAGGAAGGGTTGGTGTACATCAGCAAGCAGCACAAGACAAGTTTCATTGTATTTCCAAAACAGCAGCTGTACGAACGGATGCAGTCTGTTTTACCGGAATTAGACCGCTATCAAGTATTAAAGGCTCTTATTCAGGAATCCAAGAAGGAGCCGGCTAAAGCAAGTGATACAAAGGAGGAGACCGCCTAATGTTGCCACGATTATTGGCGACCCGGATTGTCGGTGTACGTTATGCCGGGGATACCATTCGTCACGAAGACTTGTACTTGGATTTTTCCGTACATCCAGAATCAGCTGAGATCGTGTTTCCGGGTAATACCGCGATTACCTTTCGGAATGGCGGCGGGAAAGGGCTCCTTCTTCAGCTTTTTATGCAGCCTCTCTCACCGCTGGCCTCTTGGAAAGACGGTAAAAATAAAGTAGAGCATTTATTTTTTAACCGTGAACAGAAATCCATCAAGTACACATTTCATGTCGTCCACAAATTTGAATTGGACCAGAACCGTCGCCTGCTTACCGGCATTTCGGTTACTCCCAAACTGGTGTCGAGAGATCGGCAGAAAGAGGGTTCTTCCCCTATTGAGTTGGAATATATGCTTTTTTTATCAGAGTATATGGCAGATGACGAGACGTTTGACATCACCAAGTTGCCTTTGTGGGATGTGAACACCAATAAGGCAGTGGAACTTGCTGAGTGGAAAGAAATCATTCAAACCGAATATCCCTTGAAAATAATGCAGTTTAACCGAAGCAACGAGCAGCAATATCTCGATCTTCTGAATGATTACGGTATTTTGCAAAGCACCATTCATACCATGGAAGTCATTAACTCTGCTGAGAACGATGTATCTTCATTCTTTAATAAGGCAACCGACAACCACGGGCTGTTTTATAAAAAGGTGGTTCCATTAACCAACAGCGCCATTGAAGCTTCGGTAAACGTAACGGAGAAGTTAGACCTGGTGGAAACCTTCTCCGAGGTACTGAAAATCGCACAGGAACTTCCGAAAATCCTTCAAATCTCCGAAGCGGCACGGCAACTAACATCAATATTAGACCCACTCATCCAGTCCTATTCCCACGTAATTTCAACCGAGAATCAAAGGGATACTCACGCGGAAAAAGGGTATGCCATCCGTGAGGTGTTAAAAGAGCGGCAAGATGATTTGGATAAAGCTCTCGCAGTGTTGGAAAGTGATTTAGAAAGATATGAACAGCAGGTTAATGAAACGGATCGGAAGCTAAAAAATGTGGAATACATGAAAAAATATCAGGAATGGAACACTGCAAACAGGGAAATAGATAACCTTTCTACGGAAATCGAAGGGTTAAATCAGACCATTGGGGAAAAGGAAAATGAAATCCGAGAATTAGATTTGAACATGCTGATAAAGGAATATCATGAAGTCGATGCTTCCATTACAGAAAACCTCAATACTATTAGGCATTTGGAAACAAATCTTGAATTGAAGGATCTTGTTTCCCAGATGGAGGATTTGAAATCCAAATTTAAGGCAGTATGGGATAATACAACCTACCCTTCTTGGCAAAGTAAAATCAACCAATCGGAATTTCTCGTGCGGATACACAAGAATGAGATTCAAACTCTCGAGACGCGGCGCGACGAAAAAAATAAGCTGCAAACTCAGTTCGAAGAGACGTGGAAGCTGACAAGCCAAGCACTCGAACAGCACGAGAAACAAAAGAATGTGATGGCACAAAAGTTCGGAGAAAAGATCCGGTTATCCCCCGAAGAAGTAAAGGAGGACAAAACACAAGAGTTACACCACTTTCGAAGGGAAAAAGATAAACTGACAACCGATCGGGATGGCCTAGAAACCGAAATTCTTCGTCTTGCTGAGAAAATAGGGAGTGTGACCAAGGAGGTTGAGCTTCTTGGTAATGATATTGAAAGTAAAGAAGCGTCTCTTACTTCACGGGGTATAGAAGAAGAAGCTCTCGTACAATCGATCGCCGATACGCTCAAAGTAGATTTTGATTTTGATCAAAAGCCTAGCCGTGAGTGGTTCTCTCAACAAAGGGAAGCCGTTGTCGGAAAGCTCGAATCTGAAAAACGGAGATATGATGATAAGCTGCGCCAGCTATGGAAGAGCGAGCTTGATTTCGAACTCCTAGAGGAAAGCAAAAAAATAAACGGGTGGATTCCGAACCGAGCGTTGTTAAAGGCACGGGATAAAATTGAGCAACAGGGGGTTAAGTGCCGTCTGGGTTCACATCTATTGGGTTCCTTATCGACGGTGGATAGAGAAACTGAGCTAGCACGGAATCCTCTGCTTCCGTACAGTATTGTCATGATGGAAGAAGATTTTGAAAAGGTGGATTTCAATTTCTTCCTCGAAGAACATTTGGATGTCGCCGTATTCGTTGTTCCTCGACAAAAGATGGCGAAGTCTGTGCTGTATCCTTTGGAGGCTGTTGGATTACAGCAATACGGGGATAACACCTACGGAAATCCTTAATGACCTTGTCACCGAGAAGTTAATGCACGAGCAGAATAAAGGTATAGTTGAATTACAGTTGTCTGAATGTGAAAAGGTCATCCGCCAATTGGAAAATGATCTTATCATCTTGGAAGAATGGATTCGTGACTGTGGTGTCTACGAAAAAAATCTGGCTTACATGGTCCAACTTGAGAGGGAAATCGAACAATCGAAAGAAGAAGTAAAAGCCGTTGAAGAAAAGTTGGTACACGAGAAGAGAACACTCGAGACTCTTGGAGACAGGTATGTTGCTTGGAAAACCCAAGCTAAATCGGAACTGATCAAAATACGGGATATTGTGCCGAATGCCATTTTCCCGGTCAGCAGTGCGGAATATGAAGGAGATCATTATCTTCCGGATTATGACGTTGTGGTTGGACCTGAGGCTGCCGCCATGATTCAACAGCATGAGGCGTTGTCCAAACAACAAAACAGCATGGATACCCAAATCGCAGTTAAGCGTGAGGAGAACAAGAAACTCGTTCAAAGAAAAAATGAAATTGAAAGTGCTCTTGCTGAATTTCAGGTTACATGGCAATATCTTGAGGTTCCCGCCAAAACCATTTCACAATTGAAATCGGATAAGGACCTGGCACAAGAGGAACGGGTTACTCTGATGATGAAAAGAAGTGAAAAAGCAGCAGTAAAGAGTGAGAAGTCCAAGTCTCTTGGAACACTTGAAACTGAACTTCAAAGGATGGTCAAGGAGTTCGAGCGTAACGGGCATGAGATTGAAATTTGGGAGAACTTCCAATATGAGCTGTTTCGGAAAAAATACGTCGATGAAAAAAGAAAGTACGAGTATCTTGTCAATACGGTGAAAAGCGAAATCAATGAAAAGACGAATGACAAGAAAACTATCTCGCTCCTTTTGGATAGTCTTCGTGAAGAACTTGTGCAAACTTCTTTATATCGGCTGGAAGATGAAGAAATCAAAGACATTCGCTGGAACCCAGAGCGTGCGGTCAAGGAATGGATGAACCAAAAATATCGAATTGATGATGTGATAAAAGCGCAGCAGAAAACAATTTCGATAGAGTATGATTCGCTCTTTAGTTTGATTGAAGCTAACAGTACCATGACAACATTAGTTAAGGAACCGCTGCTTGAAAGGCTGAAAATCCTTCGCCAGTCTTCCTCTAACAACCAAGAGATTGTCGAACTACTGCTTCGCATCAAGGAATGGGCAGAAAAAGAGGCTGAGGATCAGTTAATCCAGAAGCAAAAAGCTGAGGATGCCATCACTTTCTGGTCCGAAAGAGTGAGCCGGCGGGTCGTGTTGATTATCAATTCCATAAAAACAATGGTAGGCAGGATGAAAGTCAGAAATACCAGAGGACGTTTTGTGGAATTGGTCCGGTTTAAACACGGTGCAAAGTTTCCTGAAAGTAAGACTGAAATTGCTAGTATCGTGAAGTCTTACTGTGCTAGGCAGATTCAGGAACTGATGCAGGAGTACGGCAGTGCAGATAAGGTTCCGAAAAGCCAAATTACAAAACGAACCCATATTAGCGAAATTGTGCTTTCGGTCATGGGAGAGTTCCCACGCATCCAGCTTTACATTCCTGATGCTTCCGGGAACTTTCTGAAGGAAGAGATAAAGCCGCATCTATATAAAGAATGGAACGTCATTAACAATGGCGGTGATAAAGAATCATCCAAGAGCGGTGGGCAAACCCTGATGTCGCATCTTATTGTCCTCTGTATGCTTCTAAAACAGCAGAACCAGGATGATTCACCTGGGTTATTAATTACGGACAACATGTTTGGGGAAATGTCGGCTCCGGAATTGATTGAACCACTCTTTGTTGCACTTGAGTTGCTCAAGGTTCAATGGATTACGTTATGTCCACCGAACATCAAGCTGGACATTACCAGTAAATTTGATACCGTATATAGCCTTGATATTGAAGCGAAGAACGGAGTAAACAGCATTACCAGCAAGGTACAGAAATATCAGAGAAAGTTTTTGTATTCCCGTTCTGCAATCAGTCAAGCAAAAATGGAAAAACAGGTCGATATTGATGAAAGTGTTTCGTAGTAGGGTCATCCCAAATTTGAAGACACGAACTGATTATGGTTCGTGTCTTTTCGAATTTTAATGGTATTTATGGAGGTTTTACCCAGGCCTTTCTTTGTTCAACTTTTCAAAATAAGTGGAGGAATGTGTGCTCCTTGTTTATTTAAATCGAAACATGGATAAGAATGATAACGAGTTGTTGAATGAAGGAGTGTTTTTAATGGGGACTTGTTCAAATGAGATTGCTAAAGTAACAAAAGAAGGGGTTCTTTTCAATGGGGAGTATTATTCAAGTCCACTTGCTTTAAAAGAAAATTGGTTTCAAGTAGCTTCAGTATCTGGTGAATGGTATTTACCAGCATTTTTGGAGGAGAGCAATAAGAATGTGCTAATGGTACGTCCAGTTGGGCGTGAAGATTATATTCAATTTCATTTATTAATGACAAGGGCTGCCGCGGCTGATCGTGAACAATACTACAAAAAAATACAAGAGCTTAAAGAACAGATTAGTACTGTTAAGAAGGCCACAAGAAATTAAACCTGAATTTCGAAAGTACTGCGCATTAAAAACATAAAAAGGGCTCCAAATCTTTGGT
>NZ_JBHLWN010000084.1:0-748 GCF_042432825.1 Paenibacillus chartarius
AATTCGACAAACCCGTGATAAAGGCCTGCTTTACGCGGACTTTTTCACCGGACTTTTAGAAATTTCCGAAAAATCATTATGACTCCAGTGAATATGATCTTTCAAATCCGTGTACTCTTCTCTACTTATTCCAATTAACTTTAACCCCCCATCACAATATTTAATTTTCAAGATCTTTCGACACTCCTTTTGCTGAAGAAACAAGTACTGAGTGTTTCTAAGGAAAATAAGCTTATTAAATTGAAAAATAAATTGCTCAGACGATTGGTTAGAAAGAATCAACGACTCCACCGATCTGACTTTTGGAATCATTGTGCTCACCTCTGGTTATAATAACTACAATATATCACTTTTAAGTGATATTTACAAATATATTCACTTATACTCATATATATTTTTTTTGAATAATCCTCTACCCTTGAGTAGGGAGGTAATCTTGGATGTCTGATTTAAAAAAAATAATTGGTGAAAAAATCCGAAACATACGTATTAAAAAAGGTTTGACTTTACAACAATTGGGTCATCTTACAGGGCACCAAGCGTCGTATCTTACTGAGGCTGAACTCGGTAAACGGAATCTCTCTTTGGATTCGCTAGAGAAGATCATGAATGCCCTAGAGATAAAGCCTGGAGAACTTTTTGATTTCCGAGAGCTTGATTTAAATTCTTCAGATTTTGAAACAAGGTCTGTTCTAGAAGTCCGGTGATTTAAGTCAGTTGTATCCGTCTCTTCGGCATGAAAAAAGAG
>NZ_JBHLWN010000085.1:0-42899 GCF_042432825.1 Paenibacillus chartarius
GACCGGATCAAATCTGCCGCAAGGCATAATCACCTCTCACTCGTATTCAGTTTTGAAGGAGTTAATCTTTCTCGTTGAACAAGCCAACGCCGCGGCGGCGTAGCTCAGCTGGCTAGAGCGTACGGTTCATACCCGTGAGGTCGTGGGTTCGAGTCCCTCCGCCGCTATTGAAGTTTGTTGTGGAGCTGTGGTGTAGAGGCCTAACATGCCTGCCTGTCACGCAGGAGACCGCGGGTTCGAATCCCGTCAGCTCCGCCATTTTATGCCGTTGTAGCTCAATTGGTAGAGCAGCTGAATCGTAATCAGCAGGTTGGGGGTTCGAGTCCCTTCAACGGCACCAGGAACAGCCTATAAGAGCCATTAGCTCAGTCGGTAGAGCACCTGACTTTTAATCAGGGTGTCGTAGGTTCGAGTCCTACATGGCTCATGTGTTATGCGGTCGTGGCGGAATTGGCAGACGCGCTAGATTCAGGTTCTAGTGGTGTAACAGCCGTGGAGGTTCGAGTCCTCTCGTCCGCATTCATGAGAGAAGACAGGGTTTCAGCTTTGAGCTGAGACCCTTTTTCTATATGAAGAGCCCCGTATAGAAATAAGGAATAACGGTGGGTATCATTTCAGATAAAGATTAATTATGATATGATTATTAAGCTAAGCCTAACTTTGATTATAGGAATGACGTTATGACGAATGTACCTCATGTTCTGATAGTCGATGATGACAGAGCGATCGTTCATCTCATTGCGGAAAGTCTGAAAGTTGAAGGCTATAAAGTGACAACGGCACATAACGGCCAAGACGCGCTGCATATACTGGAGAACAATCGAAACGGTTTTTCCTTGTTGATTCTTGATATTATGATGCCGGGTATGGATGGGCTGGAAGTTTGCAGGCAAATTCGAAGCCGCTTTACGGCTCCGATTGTTCTCCTTAGCGGCAAAGACCGCGAGTTGGATCGAGTTATCGGTTTGGAGATCGGTGCGGACGATTACGTAACGAAGCCTTTTCTTATCGGTGAATTGGTATCGAGAGTGAAGGCTCATATTCGGAGAGAGCAGCGGAATGTGCAGCGCCAAGGAAAGCAGGATAGCGTGCTGTCATTTGAAAATTTAATGATTAATAAAGAAACGTTCGAGGTATATAAATACGAAGAGCGCGTAATGTTGTCGACGAAGGAGTTTCAGATCCTGGTATATTTGGCGGAGAACCGCGGCCGCGTATTATCCCGAGAGCAAATTTATGATGCGATTTGGGGGAACGGGGAGTTTGGCGACATCAACACGGTAACGGTGCATATCAAGAACTTGCGGGATAAGCTTGATCCGAACAACAAACTTATCAAGACCGTGTGGGGCGCCGGTTATAAATTTACAGGCGAAGGCATGAATTAATTACATAAATGAAGGCTTCGTTTAGCGGCCCTGTGTCATGCTCGAACGCATAGACAACAGGGTTATTTCATTGTATGCTGGTCTCAAAGTCGAAATTGATCGAAAAATGACGACATCTACCGGATAACGCTACATCATTGATCGTCTTTATTTTTCTTAATGAGTCCTTTATTTTTCTCTTATTTCTATTAAATACAATGGGGATATCCCGTATTTCTCTTCCATAATGATACAAGTGCTTTCGCTGCTATGAATCCACTATAATAAGACAAGGTGATGTTCTTGAGTGAAAAACTTGTCGTCATGATGTCGACTGAAGGTACTTATCCTTTCCATCAGGGCGGCGTCAGCACCTGGTGCGATATTCTCATAAAAAGGCTGAAATCTGTTGACTACGTGATCTACAGCGTATTGATGGATCCGTTCGTTACGCAGAAATTTCAGCTGCCGGACAGTACGAGGCTGATCAAGATGCCGCTGTGGGGCACGGAAGAGCCGAGCGAGCATCTTCACACGCCGTTTTCCCAAACGTTCTTCTCCAAGCGCAGAACGACGGAGCAGTCGATTCGGCACCTGTTTCTTCCGTTATTCACGGATTTGGTGCAAGAGCTGCTTAGCTTGGAGAAGGATCCCATTCGTTTGGCAAATACGTTAAATGCGCTTTATGAATACTTTCAGGAATATGAATTCAAGCTCAGCTTTAAGTCGGAGCTGGCTTGGGATATGTACAAAACGATCGTTCTTTCGATTGCTCAGGACCCGAAATATCGGCTTGCTCAGCCGGACATTTACTCGCTCATTCAAAGCTTAGGATGGGTATACCGATTTTTTAATATTCTCAATACGCCGATTCCTAAGGCTCATGTGTCACATGCTTCGGCGGCAGCCTTCTGCGGTATTCCGTGCGTTCTCGGCAAGCTGCAAAATAAGACCCCGTTCATGCTGACCGAGCATGGCGTGTATTTGCGAGAGCAGTACTTATCGCTTGCAAAACGGGAATATTCATCGTTTCTGAATACGTTTCTGATTCGCATGATCCAATCCGTTACAAGCCTGAATTACGCATTTGCCGATCAGGTATCTCCCGTTTGCGAGTACAACACCCGTTGGGAGAAACGGTTCGACGTCGATCCGGGCAAAATTCGCGTCATCTATAATGGTGTGGATCAGCAAATATTTAAAGAGGAATCGACGATCCGCAGCGGACCGCCGACGGTCGTCGCCGTGGCACGAATCGATCCGATAAAAGATATTTTGACGCTGATACGCTCGGCGGCCATTGTTAAAGAATCGATCCCCGATGTGAAGTACATCGTATACGGCTCCGTCTCGGTTCCCGAATACTACGAGGAATGCTTGCAGCTAAGGGAACGTCTCGGACTTCAGGAAACGTTCATCTTCGCAGGACATACGACCTCGATGGCAGCGGCATACCAGAGCGGAGACGTCATTGCACTGTCCAGTATATCGGAGGCGTTTCCGTATTCCATCGTCGAAGCGATGATGTCGGGCAAGGCATGCATCGCTACTGATGTCGGGGGGATTAAGGAAGCGCTTGGCGACACCGGAATATTGGTGAAGCCGTTTGACACGGAAGCGCTCGCGCAGGGGACGATCAAGCTGCTGCGGAATCCGGATTTGCGGGAATCGATGGCTCGAGACGGAATGGAGAGGGCTATGAACTTCTTCACCTTGGATCGGGTTCTGGAGCAGCATTTAAAGAGCTACATTAAATTGGCGGTAGGCGCTGAGGACTTCATTCCAGCCGTACCCGCGACAGTGGCGCCGGCCGGTGAAACATGGCCCGTGCCCAGGCCGGCAGCGGCAAGCTCCAAGCAGAGGCAGCAGCTGTATGCGGAGAAAGGCTACGCGTTACTGCTCTTAGGTTATTACAGAGAGGCCATTCGGCAATTCAGGCTTGCGATCAAGGAGGCTCCCGCATCTCCTTCGGTACCGGTATGGGTTCTGGAAATCGCTCATACATACAAGAGCATAGGAGAAGATGAGCTGGCGGCACATGAAATGATGAAATATGAGCTGCTTCTAGGAACCGTGCAACCGAGTCGAACTGCTTAAGGAGGTCTCTGATAATGAGAATGAATCGAAATCGCTCTTTGATCGGTTATAAACCGGAGCTCGTAGAGCAGCACATCGCTTCGGTCACATCCGAATTTGAAACGAAGAAGCACGAGCTTGAGCAGGAGCTTCTTACGCTGCTGGAACAGAACAAGGAGTTGACGGA
Source organism: Paenibacillus chartarius (assembly GCF_042432825.1). Classification (NCBI taxonomy): domain Bacteria; kingdom Bacillati; phylum Bacillota; class Bacilli; order Caryophanales; family Paenibacillaceae; genus Paenibacillus; species Paenibacillus chartarius. The sequence continues at coordinate 3,631 of NZ_JBHLWN010000085.1, forward strand.
GCGTCTACGGTCGTTGACTGTGCTTATGTCGGATCAAGTCAGCTTTGAAAGAGAGATATCGGAGAGACTGTTCGGCATGTTTGTGGAAGACGCCCGCAAACGCAGTGCTTCGGAGCCAATAGCAGATGCGGAGCTGGAGCCCGTGTCTGATACCCTAGGTTTGTCGCAAGGACAAATGAAAGGGACTCGATAATTATCAGCATGAAGGAAGACAGAGGGGAGGTGCAGACATGACGAAGGAAAATATGAAGGTGGTTTTATTTGGCTACAACCGTAAAACCGTCGATATTTTTCTAAACAAGCTGCACCGGATGCAGGAGGAACAGATCGAGGAGCTCTCGGCCCGATTACAGAAGGCGGCTGTGGAACGCGAGCGGCTGCTGGCGGAGCTGGCCAGATTGGAAAAGAAGCAGAGTGCCGTGCTCACGCATGAACAGATGGCACTTGTCCGGCAGCGTGTGCAGGAGACAAAGCGGTGGCTGGAAACGGGACAAGGAAGTTCAGATATAGAAAGCACGCTGCCTGAAGCCAAGAGCTTGTCCAAGGCGATTGATTTCTATGACGCCGCGGCCAAACGGGCGCGGAAGCTGGCCGCCGGGAAAGAGCAGCCGCCTCAGCAAGCGGGCTTGCCGGGAGAAGCGGGTCAACATGCAGCGGCTGCCGGTGAACAACAAGCGAACCTGGAGCTTGCGGAAGCCGTAGCAAAGACAAACGCCGTGGCTGCGAACGCTGCTTCCCGGCCGGTTATCGAACAATATCGCTGGGTGCCTAATGCACGGCCGAAACATGCGGCGGTGGGAAACAGTTTCTGGGACGACGCGGACGAGTTCCTTGATCCGATCGGGGGCGAGCTGCTGCTGCCTGCTTACGAGCAGCTGGCCGCTGCCACGGAAGCTCCGCCGGACAGTTATTTCGTACAGGGCGAATCCGTAGAGCGGAACGCTCCTGCAGCAGCAAACCGTACGATGATGAACCCGGACATCGCTTATCCGGACCCGGAGTCGAATCGGAAACAGGCATCGGCGGAGCTACAAGCCGTTACGCAGCCATCCTTGGCGGCATCCGAACCAGGAGTCGCACCTGCCAAGCCTGTAGATCCTGCCGGTGGACCTGCCGCAGCACCGCCCCGTTCTTCGTCGCCGGAGCTGGATGCGCTGAAGCGCAATTATATTGTCGGCAAGCTGGCGGGAGACGATTTGCTGGGGAGACGCGGCCAGCTTATTATTGCAAGGCATGCGGAGATTACCGAAGAAACCGTGAGGCTGGCTGAACAAGAAGGGAAGCTGGCCGAACTTATCGTCAACATGATTATTCAGGGATTGGAGGATTAAGCCGATGGCTGTCATCCAATCCGTAGTAGCCGGGGGCGTCGATGCCAAGGAGCAGGCGTTAGCCGGGCTGCTCGACGCGGTGCTGGAAAGGCATCTGCAGCCTGAGGATCAATTCGAGGTGGCGGCCCTGCTCGAGTCGATGGGCTGGAACGATCAGCGCGCAGCGGAAGCGTTCGGCGTCGAAGACGTATTCGAATTGGCGGCGATCCTCTGGCAGCGTATGCAGCAGCGCATTTCCTTTACCCCGTTCTCCAAAGTAAGGAGCTATACATTTTTTGAGATGGTCAAGGAGCTGATGCGGAACTTCCTGCGCGGCGTTATTTTCGCACTGCCGATGGCGCTTTCCATCTTGTCGATGCTGACGCTGCGGTTCTCCCTCTGGTCCTATGAAAATTTATCCGTCGAGCTGGCGACAAGCATCGGCGTAGGTACGATTCTTAGCTTCATTACCGTCGGCGGATTTACGCAAGCCATTGCGCGGAGAGGTTTTTTTTATGTGATTCAAGGATATTATCAAATGGCCAGACGGGTCACGTTCTATCTCATTACGCTTGGCTTTGTCGTCTGCCTGATCGTTTGCGGGCTGCTGTATGTAATCAATTCGTTCATTCAAGTGCTGCCCTACGATTTGCTCACGGTGGCGATTCTGTACTTTTTCTTTCTGAATGCGATCTGGCTGTCGGTGACGGTGATGTACATTCTGAAGAAAGAGCTCGTGTTCACAGGGCTTATTTTGGCGGGTATCGGCATCGTCTACCTGATCATTCAGATCATCGGCGAGAAAAATATTATTGTTGCCCAGCTCATTGCTTTGTTGGTCGTCTCGGTCATCAGCATGGCGCTGGTCGTGTATTTTTTCAAGAAGGCGGAGCAGAAAGGGGAGAGGGGGATCGCTCCCAAGCTGCCCAAGATGTCGGTCCTGCTGTACTCGACAATGCCCTATTTCGTGTACGGATTTCTGTATTTCGCCTTTCTGTATGTCGATAGAATTATGGCATGGACGACGTACAATCCGGGGTACATGCCGTTTTACATTTTGTTCCGCGGGTATTACGAGCTTGGGCTCGATTTCGCGCTTCTCGTGCTGATTATTCCGATGGGGGTCAGCGAAGTCGTCTTAAGCAAGCTGATGCAGGACATTCAAACGAGCCAAAAAGCTTATTGGGGCCACGAAGCGGATAAAATGAATCAATTCTTCGTGTTGCAGTATTGGAAGAGAATCGGCGCCGTAGCCGGCATTTCCGGATTGAGCGCCATCCTTATTTATTTTATTACCCGCTATATTACAACGGAGCTGCCCTCTAACGCCGGCAGGATTCTGATCACGGATCCGATTACACAGTCGGTATTTTTCTGGGCGCTTATCGCCTACGTCTTCGTTGCTATTGCCTTGATGAACACGGTCGTCCTATTCGCACTGTCCCAGCCCATGAGAGCGATCCAATGCGTATTTCCGGCCATGGCGCTGAATTTGGTTGTAGGCTTCGTTTGCAGCCGCTGGTGGGGATACGAGTATGCCGTCATCGGATTGTTAGCCGGCTCCCTTGCTTTCATGATTATTTCGGCAAGGAACGTACTGCAGGTGCTCCGCAAGCTGGATTACTACTTGTATGCGGCCTCGTAACGCCTTCAAAGGGAGCTAAAGCTTATGTACGATTCATTCTGGAACCAAAGCTATCACTTGTTTCATTTTTTCCTGGCTATGTTCCTGCTGCTTTATTTGTGGCCGAAGCTGATTTTTCCGCAATATACGAAGGACCGTCTGGAGCAAACGATTGCGAACTATTTGCTGATGGCTTTCCTGATGCTGGCAGTCAGCTTCTTCCTGATTTCCGTTCGGCTTTATGAGTTCATGTCCGTCGCCGGCGTATTGGCTTTGATTGCTTATCACGTCTATGTGAGAAGACGAAGAGCGCAGCGGCTGTCCGCAGGGGAAGAGGACAATCGGCTTGTTCAGTGGCTGTTCGATTATGCGGAAGGACTTATTCATCTCAAGAGCAGCATCGTACCCTTTCTCATCAGGAAAACACGGCAGCTAGGTTCCGCTGCGAAATCGTTCGCAGCTTCCGGACTGACGTTTTACTCCTTTCTGCTGATGGCGGTCATCTTCGGTATCGCCGCGTATATCCGGTTCTATGATGCCGTCCACTCTCCAGTTCCGACCATGTCGGACGGGTGGGTCGCATTGAAATGGATCAAGTATGCGGAACGGCAAACGCTGTATCCGGACGGCATTTACCCGGCGGGTTATCAAGTATTTCTGGCGACGATTCGCAAATTCGCCGATGTGGACGCTCTGTATGTGCTGAAATATATCGGGCCGCTGAATTCGATGTTGATTATGCTCGGGTATTATTTCACAATTACGAGATGGACGAGCTCCAAGGCAGCGGCGTTAATAGCGATGACGGTGTACGGCGTATTAAGCGAGCTGTTCTTTCATGTGAATTATGCCCGGCAAGCTTCATCCATGTCTCAGGAATTCGGGATGGCGTTCGTTTTCTTTACGTTGTATTTCTATGTTCAGTACATGCGAACCGGCAGCCGGGTAACCCTGTGGGCCGGAATGGCCGGCACAGCGGCAGTCGGACTCGCGCATTCGATCCCGTTCGTGTGGATCGGCATGGGAATGGGGTGGCTGCTGGCGCTGCATTTCCTGTTAACCCGGGGCAAGGAATGGAGACGGGATGTGCACCTGGCTCTGGCCGGGGTCATCTGCGTCGTCATCGCGATCACGCCGATCGCGCTAGCTTATGCATTCCGGGTGACGGTGTATGAAGGGGTAACCGAATTCGTCAGCTCCGAGAAAAACACGTATCAGCTGCCGGAGCTTGTTCCGATGGATTATGCCGCCCTTGCCTCGATTGTCTTACTTTTCCTCTATGCTTGTGTAAAGAAAACGGCAGGAAAGCTGGACCGGTTACCCGAATTGTTTATTGCGCTGTTCGTATTGTCGACGTTCATGTTGTTCTATTTTGGCGTGTATACGGAGCGTGAGGTGCTGATCGTCCGTTCCCGCGATTTATGGTATACGTCAATCCCTTTGATCATTGGAATGGGGGCTTACGTGCTGTTCCGGCTACTCGGGCGCATTCGGATCAGGCAGGCAATTGAAGCGGGAGCCGCGACGGCCGTACTGGCAGGTTCGGTGTTCATCGCGCCGCCGAAGCCGATTATCCCGTACAAGCTGGAATCCAAAACGACGGTCGAACAGTATTTGCGGATTACTCGCCTCTATGCCACCAAATCGTATTTGATTGTGTCGCCGAGGATTCAAATGTTTCCTCTCACATTCGGCACACTCGGCAAAGGAAGCCATATGTATCTGGAAACAGGATCGCCGAGCTTGCTCAACGATTTCGATCCGACGAAGCCGCCGCTCACCCGATACGGTCAGGAGGAGCATGCGGATGTAGCGGCCGATATTTTTATTTTCAAAGAAAAACAGATCTTCCAAGTATCACAGGACGAAGAAATATATCGGCTTGAAGCGCCGAAGTATAAGCGCTATGTCGGCGAGTACAAAAATTTGGACGCCTGGATCGAAACCGCAAAAGCGTCCTTGCCGCCGGAGAATATAACCACATTCTATGAAGATGACAACCTGATCATTTACCACTTGTATCGCCCGGAGAACAAGCTCGACCGCGAACGGGAAGTGCGAAAAATTTGGAGCTAAAGAGAACGGAGGAAGAAGCGATGCGCGTTAGAGAAGAGACCGTACCGTACCGCCCGTGGAAAACGTTACTCGGCTTCGCCGGTACTGTCGCCATGCTCAACGCCGTTGTTGCCGTTCTCGCCTTCGTTAAAGATCTGTTGACGGCCATGAAGCTCGGCACGTCGCAGCTGGCGGATGCGTTCTCCATGGCGTATTTTATTCCGGATACGGTCGGCTGCAATCTTATTGCGGCTTCGATCGGAATCGCCTGTGTGCCCGTATTTTCCCGACTATTGGCTCAGGGCGAATATGGACGGCTGCGGCAAGCAGTAAGGTGGGCGGTTATTGCCGCCGGGGGGAGTGCGGCGCTCATAGCCGTCTTGCTCTTTGCCGCAGCGCCTGCAGCTATGCAGGGCTGGACCGGCAGCGGTACGACGGACGGTGTCCGGATGCTGCGAGTCATGCTGCCGATCATTCCTGCGGCTCCACTTATGTATATCGGGTTTGCGTTGCTCCAGGCTGCGCAGCAGTTTCGCTGGCCGGCCGGGTCCTGGATCGTTCTGCATGCAGGGGTGACGCTGGCGGCGGCCGCCGGCTTGACATGGAGCTTGCCGACGGATATGACGGCGGTTGCTATGGCTGCTGCGGCTTCCGCCGGTGTCGTAACGATGACGATTTGGACCTGGGTGCGCGTCAAGAGCTTGATGAGCCAATATCCGCACGAAGCTCGCCCGAGCCGGCCGGAGCGCAGCGACAGGAAGGAAATCGGAGCGGCCTTTGTGACGTATTTGCTCATATCGCTCGGAACGCACGGTGTTTACGTTGTAGAGAGAATGCTGGCATTACAAGGCGATACAGGCACGGTAACCGGGCTTAATTACGCCTTCCGCTTGTCTCAGCTGCCGATCTCGGTGTTCGTTCTGGCCCTTTCCAGCGTCATGCTCCCGGGTATGTCGCAGGATATGGCGCTGGGCAGGATGGCGGCTTTGCAGCAGTCGGTGGGACGGGCCCTAACGATGATGCTGGTCATCGCCTTTCCAACGACCATTTTGCTGTTTATGCTTCGTCAGCCGATCGTTGCCCTGCTGTTTGAACGAGGGGCGTTTGGCCGTGATTCCGTTCTGATTACTGCCGAAATGCTGGGCGGGTATTCGCTGACGATAACCGGACTCGCGGTAGCTGCGATCGCTGTCCGATATTTTCTTGCCTCACACAAGGTGTTCATTCCGCTCATCGTTTCGCTGCTCGCCGCTGTGCTGCAGATTGGCGCCGATGTTTATCTTACGGCGAGGGTTGGACCCGTCGGGATTGCATACGGGGCGGCTGCCGGAGCTGTGGCGAGCGGCATCGCGCTCACCTGGCTGTTATTCAAAGATTTGCGGCTTGCGGTCAAGCTCTTCATGCAGCCGGTGCTGCGCATCGTGCTGGCCAACGTTCCGGTGCTTCTGATCGGGGTTATCGGTTACCGGTATTGGCTTACAGGAATAGGGCTGGAAGCTATGAGCGGCCGATTGATGCTTGTCGCAGCAACGCTTGCGGCAGCGGCGGCAGCTTACGGAATCAGCTTGTGGAAGTTAAACCTGTTAAACCTGTGGAATAAGGAGGGGGTGTAAATGATGCAAAGCTTGCAAGCTGTGTGGATATGGATGGAGCCGTGGTATTCGTATGCGGCTTTCGGCTTGGCCGTGCTCATGCTGCTGATGCTGGCCGTTGTAGGTCTGATGGCAAGACGGTTGAAGGCGCTTCGGCGCAGGGAGCATTTGACCAGCGAGCTGCTGATGCGATTCCAGCCCTCGCTTGGGGTGGAGAAAAACTTCAACGCATTGCTTGAACTGGTCGGTACGGTGATCGATGCTCCGGTGTATGCTTTCTACGTAGTCAAGGACAAGCAATATTTGCTTAAAGCGGTGAGGCACAGCGAAACGGATTTCGGCAAAGTCAGACCGTCGTATAGCGGACTAGCCGCATATAAGAAAGAGAATTATATGCCGCCGATTTCCCTGCAGCCTGCGTCGATTCCAAGCAAGCTGGAGATTGTGAAGGAAGGCGAGGTTCCTCTCCTGACGCTGCCGCTCGGCGGCCGTGGGGCCGTCCGGATCGGCCCCGTCCGCAAAGTGGATAAGAGCACGGCGGCTGCATTGGAATCGATCGGCGAGACCATGCAGGCGATGGTGCCGGAAATTGTACTGGCGGAAACGATGCGCGCTCAGATCGATGTCGTGCTGGCATCCGGCAAAGCGCTGCAAAATATTAGCGACGCCGCCGTTGATCCGGTCTCGACGCTGCGGCTGATGATCGGAGCTTGCTCCCGTGCCGCAGGTGCGGATGGCGGCATTTTCTTCGAGCGGGTCCCGGGCCGTGCAGAGTATCGTATCATTGCCGCAAGCGGAGCGGATCCGGTTATCGTTCAAGAGCTGCAGAACGATCAGGTGACGATGGAGGAGCTTAGCGAGCAAGGAAGCAAGCATGGATATAAGCTCATTCAGCAAAGCGATGCGGACTATTATCAGCTCCCCCCTTATGTAGCTGCGCAGGCTTCGGCAGCCGTATGTGCGGTGTCTGTGGGAGGCGCGGGCACGCTTGTTCTCCTGTTCAGCCGTATCGCCCAGACGGCGGATATCGGGCTAAACCAGCTGACGCGGGTTGCGCAGGAGCTAAGCGAAATTATTGCCGCTCAATCGCCGCTGCAGCATTTGTCCAAGGTTTATGTGAATATTCTCAAGCAGCTGGCACGAATGATGGACAATCTGAATCCTTACACGGTCGGTTACTCCGAGCAGATGAGCCGCTACAGCATCGTCATCGCCAAGCAGCTGAAGCTGCCTGAGGACGAAATCCGCGATATCGCGCTGGCTGCGTATTTGAGCAATATCGGCGTTCTAGGCTTGTCTAGCGAGCTGTATCAGAAGGAAGGAAAGTATACCGAATCGGAATACGAAATGATGAAGCTGCACTCCGAGGTCGGCGCTTCCATCGTTAGCGTTACAACCGGCAATAAGCGGGTCGCCTCTTATATTATGCACCATCACGAGCGTATCGACGGAGGAGGCTATCCGACGGGGCTGCGCGGCAACGATATTCCGATGGGGGCTAAAATCATCGCCGTCGTGCAAACGTTCCTGGCCAAAATTAACGGACGCAGAGGCAGAGATCCGCTGCCGTTCGATCAAGCGCTGCAGATGCTGCAGTCGGCAGCCGGTTCTCAGCTGGATCCGACCGTCGTAGCGGCGCTTGTCGGGTGGTTTCAATCGAAGCGGTCCGACCCTCGAGTGGCTAAAGGGGCCCTTGGCAGCTGCTGGGATATGTGCTGCACGCCATCAAGTATATGCGAACATTGTCCGGTGTATAGGAGCAAGAGCCAGGACAAGATGTGCTGGGAGCATGAAACGAATCTGTGCAATCAGCACGGCAAATCATGCGAGACGTGCTTCGTAAGGACGGAGTATATGACTCGAAAAGAGACGAAGAAAATCGGATGAACGGCAGAGCGAGGATGAAGGAGGCTTCGACCTTTGCGCTGTATTACGGCGTCGGACGTGTTGAAGAGCTAAGCCGGTTCGATCTGGCGATCGTAGAGCCTGCAGGACAATCGGAGAACGAAATTCGGGAGCTCAAGAGAAGCGGCACCTTGCCGGCGGCATATGTAAGCGTCATGGAGATAGCGGACTATGATCCGATGTTTCGCTTGTTGAATGACGAAGACTTTCTAAGCGACAGTGGCGGGCAGCGGGTATGTAATGAACAATTCGGAACGTACATGCTCGATTTAACTTCTCCGCGCTGGCAAGGCCTTTTGTTTCATAGAATCGGGTCGCTGCTGGTGAAGTCGGGCTACGAAGGCATTTTTCTGGACACGATCGGGAATGTGGAGCTTCACCGGCTGCCGGCGGAACGGCAGCTGGAGCAGCTTCATGCTGCGGCACATATGGTGCGTCAGCTGAGGGAGCGCTTCCCGGAAGCGGTGCTTATTCAGAACAACGGGCTGCATCAGCTGGGCGAAATGACCTGCCGCTGGCTGGATGGGATCTGCTGGGAAAATCCGAACTTCGTCGCCGCGGACAGTATGGAGTGGAGCATGGACACCTTAGAACGGCTTACTGCGTTTGCTGAGGGCAGCGGTGTTCGAGTGCTGTTGTTGATTGAGCTGTATGGCAATGAGGATTCCGTGCGCAATGAAACGACCGTAAGGAAAGCGGCGGAGAGCCGGAACTTTATGGTGTATGGGGCGCCGCCGCAATATGTATCGGATGTTTATGGTCTGGATAAAGGATAAATTAATAATTATTAACTCTGCGATTTTTCGATACCAAGTACGACCTGTCATGGTATAATAGTCCTATACATATGTCGAGAGAAGATGTTGATGTAGGTGATGCCTGGCATGATTCCATATTGATGACAGCTTGTTGATTCCTGGTATCATTTCTTTCATTTTTGCGGCAGTTGGCTTGGCAGTCGGTTTGATAATTCAAAAAATATATCGCATAGGGTGAATATTATGAAAAAGAAACGTTCGTTATTTTCCTTACTCATGGTAGCGGCTTTGTTCGCAGCTACGGCTTCGAACGCATATGCGGCAAACGACAATTCCGGCAAGAGCGAAGACACTGCGGCCGTAAGCAGCAGCGCTGAGAGTACCGATTCTGCAGCTGTCAGCAGCAGCCAGAGCGCCGATACGGAGGCCGTCAGCAGCTTCGTTCAAAGCGCTGATAGCGCAGCTGTCAGCAGCCAGAATCATAACGGCAACAGCAGCGGCAAGAACGACGGCGGCGGGGCTGTCAATCAGGGCGGAAACACCAACAACGGCGGCTGTAACAATGACGGCAGCTATAACAACGGCGGCGGAAACAACAGCTGCGGCGGTTCTTCCGGCGACAGTTCCGACAAAACGACGGGCAACGGAAACGGTAATGGTAATGGCAACAGCAATGGAAACGGTAATGGTAATGGCAACGGCAATGGCAACGCTGGAAATAACACCGGCGGCTATCAAGACGGGGGCAACATTCCTGAAGTGCCTTACACCGCAATTCTGCCTCTAGGATTGGCAGGCCTCCTGTACTTCATGTATAGAAGAAAGGCTCAAGCCTAAGGAATGGCGAAGCGGCTGTCCTTAGCATCGGGCTCCTCTACAACACGCTGGGTTTGGCAGTGGATCCTATGCAGCACGATACCGTTCATTCCTTACTTGCTGCCGCTGCTGCAGAATACGCTGGGAGACACGCCGCTTGCTTATTTGACCTGGATTCCCGTCATGGCCTTCTTCTGGGCAGGATGGAATATGCTGCGCATTCCGATTGTCCAGAGGGGAGAGCCGGTAGACGGCTGGATCGGGTTGGCCCTTCTCGCCGCAACGGGTGTCATTATAGTCACCTTCTCTAACCGGGATTTGGCGCTCTTCCTTTGGCCGGTATGGTCGGCGTTCATGGCATTGGCCATGTTTGGAAGAAGCGCGGTGCCATTGGTACGGATGCCGATGATCTACTTGCTGCTCGTATGCCCGCCGATTTATTTGAAGATCGTGGAGACGGTCAGTCCTCCTCTTGAACGGTTCACAATGGGCGTGCTGGAGGCTTATCGGCATTCGGTCGACTGGCTGCAGCTCGGGGTTACGGCAGACAACGGAATCGGTGTCCGGCATGGCGCTGGCTGGGTGCTTGTCCGGATGACGACGGCCTGCAGCGGGGCCGACAGCATTTTGGCGATTATCATATTGCTGCCGGTGATGCTGGTCGTGTTCCAATCGAGTCTGACCCGCAAAGCGGTTATCGTTGTGGCTGGAAGTGTGCTTGCGGTACTTGCGAACACGGCGCGGATCGTCGTCATTCTTACAGCGCTCCATTATTTCGGCATTCCGTTCGCGATGCATGTTCTTCACCCGATACTCGGTGCAGTGCTGTTCTTCACCACGATCGCCTTGCTGCTCTTCTATAGCTCACGGAGGTTTATGATCAATCGGCCGTCCGCGAACATTGCTTTGCAAGGTCCGGCAGGATGGAAATGGCTGGTGACCGTTGCCGCCGCCGCAGCATTCGGTGTGATGAACGCGATGATATTCCTTCGGTAACATTGCCCTACGGGTAACGAACCGGAGGTTTTTTTAACTAAAGAACGGCGAAAGCCGGTTAATGACACCATCAGACTAGGCAAAGAGGCGGGGAAAATGAAGATTTTAGTCATCATACCGGCGTTCAACGAGGAACAAAATTTGCCGGGTCTGTTCCATAAGCTGCAGCGGATTCAAGAGCTTCTGCAGTTCGATATCGTAGTCGTGAACGACAAGTCGAGTGACGGCACCTCCGCCGTCAGCCGCCGGTTTCAGGGGATTACGATCGATCTGCCTGTCAATTTGGGCATTGGGGGAGCCGTTCAAACCGGATACAAGTATGCGGCTGCCAACGGATACGATATTGCCATTCAAGTCGACGGGGATGGGCAGCACAATCCCGAATATATCGTTCGCATGGTCGAAATGATCCGGAGCGGGCAGGCGGATATGGTCATAGGCTCAAGGTTTCTGGAAGGACAAGGCTTTCAGTCGACATTTCTGCGCCGGATCGGCATCAAATATTTTAGCGCTGTCATTCGGCTGATGACACGGATGACCGTGACGGATCCTACGTCGGGTTTCAGAGCGTGCAGCAAAGAAATTATTCAGCTGTTCGCCATGCGATATCCGCAAGATTACCCGGAGCCGGAATCGCTCATCCTAATGAAACGCTTCAGCTACAAAGTGAAGGAAATTCCAGTGCTCATGAACGAGCGCCGGAACGGAACGTCTTCCATAAATTTATGGAAATCCGTATATTATATGGTAAAAGTGACTGCGGCGATTATGATTGACTCATTGCGCAAGCAAGCTATCTAATAAGCAGGTGAACGACTGGTGGTCCCGTTAAAATTGCAAATGATTCTGATTGCCCTGACAGCAATCAGTTTTCTTTATATTCTCAACATGATCAAGAAGTACAAGCTGGAGCTCAAGTACACGCTGCTTTGGATTGCGATTATCGTCGTATTGTTTTTCTTATCGCTGTTTCCGAATTTGTTAAAGGTGCTTTCCGGCATCGTCGGCATTGAGGTGCCGAGCAACACGTTATTCCTGTTCGGCATTATTTCGGTATACCTGATTACTTTTACGTGTACGGTATCGTTATCCCGATTCTCGAACCGGGTTCGGGAGCTCACCCAAGAGCTGGCGCTGCTGAAAGATAAAGTCGAGCGGCTGGAGAAAAAAGATTGCGAAACTAAATAGCCCTTTAGAACTACTAAAACTTTCTTAACAATTCGTCGTTATAATGAATTTACAACATATTACGACATTAAACGACGAATGGGGTTGAGTTTTTGTGTCGAAAAGATCATGGACCAAGCCGGAGCTATCCAGGCTGCTGGAGCTTGCCAGAGAGTGCCCGCCTTCGATGATCGCCAGCGAGCTGAATCGACCAGTAACTTCCGTCCGTAAAAAGATGCGGGAGATTGGCGTAGAATATGTAAACGGTACCGAATGGCGTATCAAGCAAATCAATCGTATCATTTCGGACGAGACGCCCCAGCCGGAAATCAAGCGGCCGGCGGCGAAAAATTACGAATCCGAGGTGCTGGACGAATTTTGGCGTTCGCTTCTGTCGATGGCTCGCATAGCTAAAAAAACGGGCAGACAAATGGACGTCCTTGCCTTCATTAATACATACCGTAAAATTTCGCGCTAGAACGGTCCGGGGGCAGCCTCACGCACACTACGACCGTAAGGAATCGATGAAATGGCGGAACGCGGCGACATTCGCTTCCGATACGATACACAATGCGGACAGGAACCAGCATAGCGGCACAAAAAGGTGAAATCCCGAGCGCGGGGTTTTGCCTTTTTATTTTGCAGATATGGTTTAGAATGGGGAGACATACGATTGGAGAGATGAATTATGCTGCACAAAATGTCGGGCGTCTACCGCACCTGCGATACGGCGATATGGATACGGGTGGTGGGGACGGCGCTGACTTCCGTTACGAATTTTATGCTGAGGCCGTTTCTTGTGCTGTATTTGCACGAGCGGATGGACGGTTCGATCCTGCTGCCGATGATGATTGTCGGATTGCCGCCGCTGTGCGGGATGCTGATGAGCATCTACGGAGGGACGCTAAGCGACAAATACGGGCGCAAGCCGGTCATGCTCGCATCCTTATGGATTCAAGCGGTTTGTATGCTGGGGTACTTGCTCGCGGACGAAGTATGGCAGTATGCGCTTGTCGCCTCGTGCATCGGGCTCGGTAATGCGATGTTCATGCCTGCGGCTAATGCGCAGGTGGCGGACGTCGTTCCTCTGCAGAACAGGGCGAAGGTGTTCGCGCTGCTGCACACGGCGCTTAATGTCGGCGCGGCTGCAGGACCGCTGCTGGGGTTGCTGATGTTTGCCTGGCGGCCCGAGCTCGTATTCGTCATCTGCGCTGCATCGACGCTGCTGTATAGTGTGCTCGTGTGGCTGAAGGTACCGGAGACGAGGCCGCCTGGCGGTACGGGCGAGGCCGGGGATGGGGACTTGAAGGAAGGGGCCGATGGCTCCGGAAAGCGGGTGTCTGCGGAGCGGCTGCCTTGGATCCGTGGTGTCGTTCAAGGCTGGCAGGAGCATCGGGCGCTGTATTTGATTACGTTGTGCGCTTTAGTGCTGAACATGCTGTACGCTCAAGTCGAGACGACGCTCCCGCTGCATCTGCAAAAAAATCATCCGGACAACTATCAGGCGATGTTCGCGGCAATGCTTACGTTCAACGGATTGGCGGTGATCGTCCTGCAGATGTGGATCGCCTCCCGCAGCGAGCATTTGCCGTCGTGTGCGGTGATCGGCGCCGCTTACTTGCTGTATGCGCTGGTGGCGCTAGGTTATGGCTTTGCACCGTGGTTTTGGCTGCTGCTGGTTGTGGAATTCGTCTTTACGATCGGCGAAATGCTGCAGGGCCCGCATATTCAGAAGGTGATTTCGACGATGGCCCCAGCGGACAAACGGGGATGGTATTTCTCCATCTTCAGCCTGAACTGGCAGCTGGCGAGGGCGGTCGGGCCGGTGCTGGGCGGCCTGCTGATGAATGCCGTAGGCGGAGAAGCGATGTTTTCGCTGCTTGGCCTGCTTATTGCAGGTGCGGGGTTCGGCATGGTCGCGGTCGTCCGCAAAGCTACATCCGTCCATGTGAAGCTTACATCTGTCCATGCACGAAAAGATACCGTTTCGGTTACAGTAGAGGGGTAACCTTACCTTGATCGAAAAGTAGGAGGCTGACATTCGTGCCTATTCATTATGATGCCGGCTCGCGAACGTTTCATCTGCAGACGTCCGGAACGAGCTATGCCATGCAAGTCATAAAGACCGGCGTACTGACGCACCTGTATTGGGGAAGCAAGGTACGCGGCACGTCGCTGGACAAGCTGCTTCAGACGGCGTCGCGGGCGTCTTTCTCGCCGACGCCATTCCCGGAAGACGGTTCGATTTCCTTCGATTCCTTGCCGCAGGAGTATCCGGCCTACGGGACGAGCGATTTCCGCCACCCGGCCTATCAAGTGCAGCTGGCGAACGGCTCCACCGTGACGGAGCTGCTGTACCGGTCCCATCGGATCATCGCCGGGAAGCCGGCCCTGGCAGGGCTGCCCGCTACATATGTCGAGGCGGACGATGAGGCGGATACGCTGGAGATTGAGCTTGTCGACGATACGGCGGGGCTGAAGGCCGTGCTCAGCTATACGGCGTTTCGCCACTTCGATGCGATCACGCGGTCCGTCCGCTTTGAGAACATCGGCGGGCAGCCGCTGCGCTTGCTGCGAGCGCTTAGTGCTTCCGTCGATTTCCCGCACAGGGATTTTGAAGTGTTGAATTTGTACGGCTCCTGGTCACGTGAGCGCTGGATCGAACGCCGTCCGCTGACGTCGGGCATGTATTCGGTCAGCAGCTCGCGCGGCTCCTCGTCACACAATCAAAATCCGTTTCTGGCGCTGCTGTCGCCGGGAGCGGACGAGGACAGCGGCGACGTCTACGGCGTCAACCTCGTATACAGCGGCAATTTTGCGGCCCATGCGGAAAGCGACCAATACCACACAAGCCGCCTGTCCATCGGACTCAATCCGTTCGATTGGAGCTGGCTGCTGGAGCCGGGAGATACGTTCCAGACGCCGGAGGCGGTCATGGTGCATTCGGCGCAAGGGCTCGGCGGCATGTCGCGCAAGTTCCACAGCTTGTACCGCAAGCGGCTATGCCGCGGGCTGTACCGCGACGAGCCGCGTCCGATTCTCGTGAACAACTGGGAAGCGACGTATTTCGATTTCACCGCGGATAAAATCGAGAGCATCGCCCGTGCCGGCAAAGAGCTCGGCATCGAGCTGTTCGTGCTGGACGACGGCTGGTTCGGCAAGCGTGACAGCGATAACAGCTCGCTCGGCGACTGGTTCGTCGATAAGAAGAAGCTGCCGAACGGGCTGGAGGAACTCGTAGAACGGGTGCGAAGCCTTGAGATGCAGTTCGGCCTCTGGTTCGAGCCGGAGATGGTGTCGCCGGACAGCGAGCTGTACCGGGCGCACCCGGATTGGTGCCTGCATGTGCCGGACCGGCGGAGGACGGAGGGCCGCAACCAGCTCATTCTCGATTTCTCGCGCGCCGACGTGCGGGAAGCGGTCTACACGATGGTTAGCGACATCTTGCGCAGCGCTCCGATCACTTACGTGAAGTGGGATATGAACCGCAACATGACGGAGATCGGCTCGGCGGCTTTGCCTGCGGAGCGGCAGCGCGAGACGGCGCACCGATATATGCTCGGCCTGTACGAGCTGCTGGAGCGTATCACTTCGGAGTTCCCGCACGTGCTGTTCGAGAGCTGCTCGGGCGGCGGCGGCCGTTTCGATCCGGGGATGCTGTATTACATGCCGCAGACGTGGACCAGCGATAACACGGATGCCGTCGAGCGGCTGAAAATTCAGTACGGTACGTCGATCGTGTACCCGATTTCTACGATGGGAGCGCATGTGTCGGCCGTACCGAACCATCAGGTGCACCGCGTGACGTCGCTCGAAATGCGGGGACACGTAGCGATGTCCGGCAACTTCGGCTATGAGCTCGATCTGACGAAGTTCAGCGACGAGGAAATGGACGTCGTAAAGCGGCAGGTGGCCGAATACAAGAGCTTGCGGCATCTCGTTCAATTCGGCGACCAGTACAGGCTGCTTAGTCCGTTCGAGGGCAATGAGACGGCGTGGATGGTCGTCGCCGAGGATCGGAGCGATGCGATGGTCGCCTGGTTCCGCGTGCTGGCCATATCGCATCAGCCGCTCCGGCGCCTGCGCTTGAAGGGGCTCGACCCGAACCGCGATTACATGCTGGAAGCGACTGGAGACGTATATGGCGGCGACGAGCTGATGCATGCGGGCATCGCGCTGCCGGATGTGAAGGGCGACTTCCAGAGCGTGCTGTGGCGGTTTACGGCGCGGTAGCAGGCTGTTGGGATAGGGCTTTTAGGGCTTGAAGGGGCAAACATATTGCTTCTCCGATTTATGAAAGGATTCGTTCGAAATAAGCGGCCTTGAAGTCGTTATAATTGCCGAATGAGTGCATTGCAGCAAAATAACGGTTTTTGACGGCGTTAAAGTTATGTCATTGGGTAGAAAAGGGGCAATGTTTCGATTTCCGCTCCAGATTGCGCCTTTGAAATCCGCTAATTTCCAAGTAATAACGTTCTCCTTCGAAATAACGCCTCACCAAACCGTTATCTTCGACAGACTATGAATGAAGGACAAGCGTGCCCTAGCCGGGCGCCGCTTGTCCTTATTTTTTATCGCTTAATACTTTTGTAAGAGATGGCGGTTTTGCGCCTGCGATATAATAGAAGAAATAGGGTCCATGGAAAGGAATGGCGAGGATGCCTCTTACGATATTGGTAGCGGATGATGAAGCCAACATAACGGACGTTTGCGCCCGCTATTTGGAGCGGGAGGGCTATCGCGTGCTCACTGCCGCTGACGGCGAGGAGGCGCTGCAGCTGTGGCGCAGCGACGCTCCCGATCTGATCGTGCTCGACCTGATGATGCCAAAGAAGGATGGTTGGCAGGTTTGTGAGGAAATCCGCAATGAGCAGGAGGTACCGATTGTCATGCTGACGGCTCGAGGCGAGGAGCGGGACCGTCTGGTGGGGCTGACGCTAGGCGCGGACGATTACTTGGTGAAGCCGTTCAGTCCGCGTGAGCTCGTCTTGAGGGTCAAGGCTATTCTTCGCCGGGAACGGAGGTACGCGGCACTTGAAGCGGCAGGAGAAAGCGCAAGCCGGGCGGGTCAAGGGACAGCAGCAAAGGTATCGATGGACGACGTGCTCAGCTACCCGGGACTCGAAATCAATTTGCAGACCCGTTGCGTAGCAGCTGATGGCAGGAATGTTGAGTTGACAGTGAAAGAGTTCGAGCTTCTGGTTCTGCTGGCCGGCAGGCCGGGTCATGTATTTTCGCGGAATCAACTGCTTAATCAAGTATGGTCGACGGATTATTACGGTGATACGACGACCGTTACGGTGCACATTCGGCGGCTTCGCGAGAAAATCGAGGTCGAGCCCTCGCAGCCGGCGCTGATCAAGACTGTCTGGGGAGTCGGTTATAAATTTGAAGGGAAGTACCGGACATGAGGCTGCGTTCTTATCTGCTGTTTGCTAACGGGATTAGTATCGGCATTATTTTGCTGAGCTTGTTTGTATGTTACCACTACATGCTGCTGAAAGCGGCTGAAACGGTGCTGCTTGCGACAGTGACTTTTGGCGCGGCGGCCGTTTCGTTTACGGTTCATTTTGCATGGACCAAGCGCCTCGTTCATTCGCTTCGCCGATTGACGGAGGCGACGGAGCGGATGGCCGGAGGCCGCTTCGAAAACGTTTCCTCGCTGAACGGACCGCTCGAGTTTCGCCGGTTGGCTCATTCGTTCAACGAAATGTCGGTTCGGCTGCAGGCAAGCTTCACTCAGCTGCAATCGGTCGAAGCGTCCCGCCGGGAGCTTGTAGCGAATATATCGCATGACTTACGGACGCCGCTGGCGTCGGTGCAGTCCTTTGTCGAGGCGCTGGAGGACGACATCGTCCAAGACCAGGCGACGCAGCACAAATATCTTCGAACGATTCGGGCCGAGACGCTGCGGCTCAGCCGGATGATCGACGATTTATTCGAGCTTTCCCAGCTCCATGCGGGCAACCGGCCGTTCCTGCCCGAAGCCTGTGACGTCGATACGCTGCTGGTGGAGACGCTGCAAGGCTGTGAGCTGCTGCTTCTGGAGAAGCGCATCGAGGTTGCCGTGTCGATTCCGGAAGAGATGCCGCAGCTGTTGGCGATGCCGTTCGAGCTGAAGCGCGTAATAGGCAATTTGCTGCAAAATGCGATCAGGCATTCCCCTTTCGAGGGCGGGATTCGTATTGCAGTGACATTGGAGGACGATAGGTCGGCCAAATTCGAGGTTGAGGATGAGGGCGAAGGGATCGCAGCCGAGGATGCCCGGCATATATTCGAACGGTTATATCGTGTGGACCGGTCTCGTACCCGCGCGAGCGGCGGTGCCGGCTTGGGGCTGGCAATTGCGAAGTCGATCGTGGAGCTGCACGGAGGACGCATCGGGGTGGAAAGCGAGCCCGGAAGCGGAAGCTTGTTCTGGTTCACGATACCGTTGATGATAGAGAATCGATAGAGACGGTTTATACTTTTGTAAGAATCGCGTTATAGATCGATAAGATGTCTCCTGTAAAGTGGGTATTGCAAGGGAGCCTACTATACAAGGAGGAAAATGAACAAATGAAAAACTGGAAAGCATGGGTAGCCGCTTCATCTTTAACGTTAGCGCTGATGGTGCCAGTGCAGGGCCATTCATTCGCAGAGCAGTCGGACATGATGGCGGCCAAAATCGATTACAGCAAGCTGGAAGTGCGCACGGTCGAAGGGATGGAGCTGGTGCCGCTGCGCCAAGCCGCGGAGATGCTCGGATTTTCGGTAGAGTGGAACGGTATGGAGAGATCGATTACGCTTTCTCGAAGCAAGATGGGGATGGAAGAGAGCGGCATGGCGGGCAAAGAGATGATGGAAGAGAGCATGATGGGGAAAGAAATGATGGAGAACGGCATGATGGAGAACGGCATGATGGAGAACGGCATGATGGAGAAAGAAATGATGGAGAACGATGTGGACGAGAATGACATGATGGAGAAATATACGGTTAAAATTACGATCGGCAGCAAAACCGCCTTAGTTTCGATGACGGAGCGCATGCTGGAGAATGTGCCGGTTTTGCTGGACCATACAACATATGTGACCAAACCGTTCGTCGAATCGTTCTTGGCGGGAGCGCCCATGATGAACTAGCGTTTGTCTGAAGCGGAAGCAAGCCATTGGCCCGTGCGTTCCGTTATACTGAATGTAGAAGCCGGTGAAACGGGGGGATCGCTTTGCAGGTCAATTACGTACGGGAAAAATGGTTCAACGAGCCGCTGGGCAAAAGGCTGCGGAAGCTGCATGCATGGAACGCATGGTCGCTGCTGGCGCTTACGGTGACAGGTTTGCTGCTGTTGGTACCGGAGCTGCGGGGTATGCTGGGAGAAGGACGGGTTTGGATCAAGCAGCTGCATATCGTCGTCGGCATCGTATCGGCGGGGCTGCTGCTCGCGTATGTGCCGCTGCTTCGTAAGCATTGGCGGCAAATCAGAGGAAGGGCGGGACAACGCGCGAATTTGCTGTTTGTGCTTGCTCTGCTGATCGGCTGGTGCGTATCCGGCATCGTGCTGTGGCAGCTGCGCAGTCTGCCGGCGCAGTGGAGCAGTGCCGCGCTGTTCTGGCACGACGCGCTGACGTGGGTCGGCGTGCCGTACGCGCTGTACCACAGCGTCTCGCGCAGCCGCTGGGTGAAGCGCGCGTCTCGCGGTGCAAGCGTCGGGAAGGCAGCGGGGGCTTCTGTCAGGGATGCAAGCGATGTGGGGGCTGCTGCCGGGTACGTAAGTACAACCGGGGCTGCAAGCGCTGCAGGGAGTGGGGGCGCGGATGGGGCTGTAAGTGCTGCAGGGGTTGCGGGTGCTGCCGGTGCCGGAGCTGCTCCAGCAGCTCCGGCAGCAGCTGGCGCGAGCGCGCCGCGGGCGCAGCCGCACGCCCCGGCTGCGGGGCCCGCGCCCGCGCAGCCCGCTGCGCCGGCTGCGCAAAAGCCTGCGGCGGCTGCCGGGCAGCCGCCGTCACCCGCGCGCGCCGCCGCCGATGCGGCGCTCGCGCGGCTCGCGCAAACGCGCCTGTCGCGCGGCGCGTTCCTGCGCGGAGCAGCGGGCCTCGCCCTGCTGCTCCTGGCCGGGCCCCCCTTCTACCGCTGGTTGAAGGGGGCCCTGGGCGGCAGCGGCGTCTCGCTGCAGCAGCTGGCCGCGACCAACGGCGGTGCCGACGGCGGCGCAGGCATGCTGCCGGCTCCGACGCCGCTGCCGGACTCCATGCCGCCGAAGGGCGGCGGCCTGAGCGGCAATTTCCGTATCTACACCGTTACGGATTTCCCCTCCTTCACTGCCGACAACTGGCAGTTCGCCATCTCAGGCTTGGTCGAAGAACCGGCGCTCTACAACTGGGAGCAGTTTCTGAAGCTGCCGCGGCATGTACAGGTGTGCGATTTTCATTGTGTGACCGGATGGTCCGTTTATAACATTACGTATGAAGGCATTCTGCTAAAAGACCTGTTGGCGCTGGTCAAGCCGAAAATCCAAGCAAAGTACGTGAAGCTGTATTCCGGCGACGGCGTATATACGGATGCCTTATCGCTGGAGCAGGCGGGGATGGACGACGTGATGGTCGCGGTGCTGATGGACGGCCAGCCGATCCCGCAGAAGCTCGGAGGTCCGGTACGGCTCATCGTTCCGCAAATGTATGCCTACAAATCGGTAAAATGGCTGAACGGCATCGAGCTGATCGACAAAGAGCACCTCGGCTACTGGGAAGTACGCGGCTACGACAACGACGCTTGGGTGAACGGAAAACGAACGTAACGAACGTTACGAAAACCTTGGCTCCGCGTCACCGGGTAACGCCTGGCCCATTGGTCTCGGAACGCCGGGTGGTGTCTGGCCCCCCGGCCCCAAGCTCGTTCGGCTCCACGACCTCACTGACCCGTGGCCCTCCAGTCCCCGGAACCCCGGGAGATGCCTGGCCCCCCGGCCCATCTGACCTACTTGACGCCCGGACTCATGATCCTGCGCCCCCGCGGCCACATTCCAGCCCCTCTCCTCCCGGCCCGCCTCGAGCTCCGCCCGCGCACGTCCGGCCTGACAGCCCTCCTGCTCCATTGCCCCAACCCCTGACATGCCGCGTCAGCGGTGACTTCAGGGGTTATTTCTGCTATAGTAATAACCAATCCATGCTAGAAGGCGGTGACCTGCCGTGCATCTGCTATCTATCCAGATCGGCAAGCCCCAACCGTTACGGTACCGGGATCAAGCTGTGATGTCGGCCATTAACAAGACCGGCGTCACGGGGTCCGTCTATTTGTCGGAAGTGAATTTCGACGGAGACGCACAGGCGGATCTCGTCAATCACGGCGGCCAAGATAAAGCGGTCAATGCGTACTGCGCCGAGCACTATCCATACTGGGCCAAGCGGCTTCAACGCGACCTCGTTCACGGAGCCTTCGGTGAAAATGTGACCGTCTCCGGCATGACCGAAGATATCGTTTGTATCGGCGATACGTTTCGGCTCGGAGAGGCGGTCGTGCAAATCAGCCAGCCCCGGCAGCCTTGCTTTAAGCTGGGCGCGAAGCATAACGAACCGGAGATGCCGGTATGGGTGCAGGAGACCGGGTATACGGGGTATTATTTTCGAGTGCTGAAGCCAGGGAACGTCACACCGGGAACTCCAACGGAGCTTATTGAACGGCATCCGGCGGGGATTACGGTAGCATTCGCCAACCGGATCAAATATTTCGACAAGAACGACCGCGAAGCGCTGGAACTGCTGGCCGGGCTGCCGGTACTGGCGGAGGCGTGGCGGAGCTCGTTTCAAGCGCGGCTCAATAAAATCATCTAAAGGAGGCGCAGCTGATGCAGAAGCGGCTGGTCGACCGGTTCGGTCGAGTACATGACTATTTGCGAATATCGATTACCGACCGGTGCAACCTGCGCTGTGTCTACTGCATGCCTGAAGAAGGTATGGAGTTCGAGCCGGAGGAGCATCTGTTGACGTTCGACGAGATCGCGGAGACGGTGCGGGTGCTGGCCGGGCTCGGCGTGCGCAAGCTGCGCCTGACCGGCGGCGAACCGCTTGTGCGCAAGAACGTGGAGGAGCTTGTTGCAAGGCTCGGCGCGATTCCCGGCATCGAGGATATCGCCCTGACCACGAACGGCATCTTCTTCGCTTCGAAGGCGGAGCGGCTGCGTGCGGCAGGCTTGACTCGCATAAACATTTCCCTCGATTCGCTTCGGGAAGACCGGTTCCGTCTGATTACCCGCGGCGGCGACATCCGCAGAGTGCTCGCGGCGATCGAAGCGGCCTACCGCGTCGGACTCGATCCGATCAAGCTGAACGTCGTGTTAATGAAGGGAATCAACGACGACGAAATCGACGATTTCCTAAAGATGACGTTCGATACGAACGTTCAAGTCCGATTTATCGAATATATGCCGATCGGCCACAGCGACGACGGCTGGAAGGCGCGGTACCTTCCGCTGACTACCGTCTTGGAGCGGGCGGAGGCGAACGGCTGGCATGCCGAGCAATCGGGGACCGTGTACGGCAACGGCCCGTCGCAAAACTACAAGCTGGCCGGCGCGGTCGGCGGCTTCGGGCTTATTCATCCGGTCAGCGACCATTTCTGTCAGACGTGCAACCGGCTGCGCCTGACGGCCGACGGCAACATCAAGCCCTGCTTGTACTGGTCGGATGAATTCAACGTTCGCCGTTATATCGGCGACGACGCGGCGCTGGCCGACCTGTTCTTCCGCGCACTGGACATTAAGCCGGAAAATCATGAAATGGCGCAGGTGCTGGCGGGCGAATCGCAATCCCATAGCCCGACGGTGCGCCGCATGTCGCAAATCGGCGGATAAACCGCTATCCATAGAAACGCAAAGAGGCCCACGGTCCGCCAGGCGGACTAGTGGGCCTCTTCTATACAATTCGTTCAATTACAGACAGAACGTGCGAGCGACGATAACGAGCAGAATAAACAGAACCAGGATAGCGCCAGTGGAAGTCCAAGCGCCAAAACCTGCACCACCTGCTGCAGCTGCGCCAGCGTATGCCATGTAAAACCCTCCCCGGTAGTTGTAATAAGTCCGAACGGCGCTGATGGAACCGCCGCTCTGATACTATCATATGCCGGCCGGGCGGGAGCGGCTGGACGGATGCCCGGAGACCAGCCTAATTTTGTCCGGATAGGCTTGTACCGGCAGAGTGTGCGGACCCGGGAAAAGAAGCGCCTAAGGCATCAGGACCTAAGGCGCTTCTTGACGTATTCGCTGACCATTTCGCTCGTCACATAAACCCGCTGCGGCGAGATGCCTTGCGCGGCGTGCTTATTGATTTCAGCAGTAACGCGATTGATCTCGTCGACGCTGAACGGCTGCCCCGCCTCGCACAGCCGGACGACCTCCCCGATCGCCTGCTCGCGCCGGGCGTCGAGCTTCAGGAATTCGGTTAAATGCCGGTTTTGCGCGGTAACGTGCTTCGTGATCGCTTCGTGAACGGACGACATAGCGGACAAGCTCCTTCACATCATTTTTACGGAATCCATTTCATTATAGCGGGAACTTTCCTCATAGTCATTCTTGCCCTTGCCGGCTGGCAGCAGTCTGATGGATAATAGTTCCAACAAGGAGGCGGATGCCCAATGAAGCATGAACCGCAGCTGGAGCTGCGTCAGTTAACCGACGAAGATATGGCGGAGAGCTTTGCCCTTTCGCAGTTCGCCTTTCAATACGAGCTTACCCCGCAAGAGCGGGAGGAGCGGATGCGGCTCGCCGACCCGAGCCAATATTGGGGCATATGGATAGACGGCAGGCTGGCGTCGAAGCTCATGATTTATGATTTTCACATGTGGCTCGGAGGGCGCGTGCTCGCGATGGGAGGGATCGCCGGTGTGGCGACCTGGCCGGAATACCGCCGGCAGGGGCTGGTCGGAAGGCTGCTGAAGCATGCGCTGGAAACCATGCGGCGGCGGGGGCAGTCGGTTTCGCTGCTGCATCCGTTCGATTTTGCGTTTTACCGCCGGTTCGGGTGGGAGACGCTGTGCGACTTCCGCAAATACAAGCTTGAAACGGATAAAATCAAAGGCGTGTTTTCTCACGCTCCCGGAACTGTCGTGCGAGTCGAGCCGGTCCCGGAGGTGCTTGGGCCGCTGTATGAAGCGTACGCCGAGCAGTATAGCGGTATGCTGCAGAGGGATGAGAAGTGGTGGCGGGAGCGTATTTTTACATCGAAGAAGGGGACTGCTGCGGTATACCGGAACGCCGGCGGGGAAGCCCGGGGGTATGTGTTCTATCAGGTTCGCGAACGGGTTTGCAAGGTGCATGAGCTCGTATGGCTGGACGAAGAAGCTCGCAGCGCCTTGTGGAAGTTTATCGCCGATCACGATTCGATGATGGATCGGGTCGAGCTGCAGGCGCCGATCGACGACAAGCTGCCGTTCCTGCTTCCGAATCCGCGCTTTGCGCAGGAGACGGTTCCGTATTTTATGGTGCGGATCGTTGACGTGGAGGCATTCCTTGCGCAGTATCCGTTTACGGCGAGCGGTGCGGAGGAAGCGTGGACGCTGCGCCTCCGCGACGAGCAGGCGGCGTGGAACGACGGCCTGTTCCGGTTGCGGATCGGGGCGGACGGCCGGGCTGAGGCGCGCAAGCAGGAGCATGAGCAGGCGGCGACCGCAGCGCTGGAGCTGTCGATCCAGACGCTGTCGACGCTGCTCGTCGGCTACCAAAGCGTGGACTTCCTGCAGGGGATCGGCAGGTTGGCGGGCCCGGCGGAGGATGTGCGCCGGCTGGCCGCACGCCTGCCGCAGCGGACGACGTATTTGGCCGACTTCTTCTAAGCGGGAACACGGACAGCGTTCCCCAACTTAGGTCTAGGATGGAAACCGCCCGCGGTCCGTTACGCCGGCGGTTTCTTCTCGTTACAATAAAGCTATAGTACACGAGGCGGCTTGATGGGACGGCTGCAAGCCGCAGGACGAAAGGAAGATGATGATGTCGCTGTTAACGAAAGTTATGGACGTGACGAAGAGCTCTTGGAACGAGCTGTTGGATAAGCTGGATCAACCGGAGCAGCCGGGTGATGCAATAGACGCTGAGCTTGGCGAGCTGGAGAAGCGGATGGACGACCTGGAGCGGACTACGGCGGCGATGATCGGCACGGAGCGCGAGCTGCAAAGCCAGCTGGAGGACGTATCGTTCTTATCCGGGGAGCTCGGACTGAGAGCGGTGCAGGCGGCTGAACAAGGCCGCGATACCGTTGCGAAGCAAATGCTTGAGGAGAAGCAGCATTACGATGAAGTGATTCGTGAAATCCGGCAGCGCTACCAGGAAACCCGGGCCCGGGTCCAGGACTTGGTGGAGAAGCTGTACGCGATGAAGGAGCAGGCCCATGAGCTGCGTAAGCGGCGGGGGCCGGTTCAGCAAATTTAGCTTTGATGGGCTAAGGGCATGTATGATATGCTAATCGTTGGGCTCATTACAAATACTTAGCGGAAGAGCCATGCGGCGGGCAGCGATGCGCGGCCGAATGGCTCTTGTTTATCCATAGAGGAGGTGCCGGAGATGAGTGACGACAAACGCAAACGCAACCGCAACACGGCCCTCGTTCTGATCGGCACCGGCCTGTTTTTGCTGCTGCAGCATAAGTTCGGCTTCTTCGGGCTGCTTGCCGTCGCTCTCATATTGCTTGGAATCAGAGATTTGCGCGGGCGCTCCGCGAAGCGCGGCTACTGCTTCCTCGGTCTCGGCGTGTTCATGCTGCTCGGCGACAAGCTGTCGTTTCTGATTGCCGTCGTACTCATCGCTCTCGGTTTCTTCTACATCAAGTCCAAACGGGTTCACCGCGACGAGTCGTTCCTCCAGAAGCAATCGCTGGTGGACAGCATCAGATGGGGACAAGAGCCGTGGATATTGCGCAATGTCAGCGTGTGGCATTTCATCGGCGAGTTTCATATGGACTTGTCGCTGGCGATTTTGGAGAATAAGGAAACGACCGTCGTCATTCAAGGCGTTGTCGGCGATGTGGACATCATCGTTCCTGACGATATCGGAGTCAGCGTCGAGACGTCGGTCACTTTCGGGCAAATCCGTGCCGCGCATGAGCTGGAATCGGGACTGATGAACAAGCTCGTCTGGCAGTCGCCGAACTACCGGGTCAGCGAGCATAAAGTGAAACTTGTCGTGACTTATCTCGTAGGAGACATTGATATTAAAATTTTGTAATGAGTCGTCGGACGCGGCGCAGCGAAAGGAGTCTGGCCCTTGGAAGCGGATCAGAAGAAGCTGACGAACCTTATATGGCGCAGCATGGGCGAAGCTACCGTGCTCAGTCTCGTCCTGTTCGGCGTCATTCTATATGTGCTGCTCGTTTACGGGTATATCGATATCGAGTCGATTTCGTGGGCGGATGCGATACCGCTGGGGTTCATGGTGATGATGATCGTGGCGGGCATCGGAGCGGCTTACGGCTACTGGCATGCGGAGCGTGTCAAGCGGCGGATCGATCCGCTGCTGGATACGATGCTGCTGCTCGAGAAGGGCAACTTCTCGCGGCCGGTGCCCGAGCTGGGGCTCGACGAAATCGGCCGTCTCGGCGAACAGCTGAATCGAATAATGAAGAAGTGGGAAGAGCAGGTCACGTCGCTGCAGCGGCTGTCGACCGATAACGCCGAGCTGGCGGAGAAGGCGCGTTTCTCGGCAGTAGTCGAAGAGCGGCAGCGGCTCGCGCGCGAGCTGCACGATGCGGTCAGCCAGCAGCTGTTCGCGATCTCGATGACGGCGACGGCGGTCGGCAGGACGCTGGACAAAGATTTCGAGAAGTCGAAGCGGCAAATTCATCTGATCGAGGAAATGGCGGCCGTCGCCCAGTCCGAGATGAGAGCGCTGCTGCTTCACCTGCGCCCGGTTCATCTGGAGGGCAAGCGGTTGTCCGAGGGGCTGTCGGAGCTGCTGCAGGAGCTGCGCGCGAAGGTGCCGATGGACATTACGTGGGATATGGACGACGAATTGAAGCTGCCGCGCGGAATCGAGGACCATCTGTTCCGGATCGTGCAGGAGGCGATGTCCAATGCGCTGCGCCATTCCAAGGCATCGAAGCTGGAGGTGCGGCTGCAGCAGCGGCCGGATGCCGCACGGCTGACGATCCGGGATGACGGCGTCGGGTTCGATCTGGAGGCCAAGAAGCATACGTCGTATGGGCTTGTCACGATGAAGGAGCGGGTCAGCGAAATCGGCGGCTCGCTGCACATCGTAACGGCGCCGGAGAAAGGTACGAGGATCGATATTCGCGTGCCGATATTGGCCGGGGCCGGCGGGCCCGATGCGGATGGCGACGGCATGGAAGCGGCGGCGGAATGAGGTTGAAGGATGGTAAGGGAGGAACGATCGATGGAGGAAGCGGACATTAAAGTGCTGCTCGTCGACGACCATGAGATGGTGCGGATCGGGCTTGCAGCCGTGCTCGGCACAGAGGACGGGATTGAGGTTGTCGGGGAGGCGTCAAACGGCATGGAGGGCATCCGGCTGGCGCAGGAATACCGTCCCGATGTCGTGCTGATGGATCTCGTAATGGAGGGCATGGACGGCATCGAGACGACGAAGAAGCTGCTGCAGGAGCATCCGGACTGCAAAGTGATCGTGCTGACGAGCTTCCTGGACGACGAGAAGATGTACCCGGTGCTCGAAGCCGGCGCCTTCAGCTATTTGCTCAAGACGTCGCGCGCGTCGGAGATTGCCCAGGCGATCCGTTCGGCGGCGAAGGGACAGTCGGTGCTGGAATCGCAGGTTGCCTCGAAGCTCATGAACCGGTTCCGCCAGCCGAAGCCGGCTGCAGCGCCGCACGAGGAGCTGACGGATCGCGAGATGGAGGTGCTCAAGCTGATCGCTTCGGGCAAATCCAATCAAGAGGTGGCGGACGAGCTGTTCATCGGGATCAAGACGGTGAAGTTTCACGTCACGAACGTGCTGGCCAAGCTTGGGGTGGAAGACCGCACGCAGGCGGCTATTTACGCGTTTAAGCACGGACTGGTGCAGTGAACGGAGCAGAGGTGCATATATATTATAGCGGAAGAACGGCATAACAGCTAAGGTTGGAAAACCGCAGCAGCCCTTCGAGTGCGAGGACCATGATACGGCAGCAAGTAGATGTGCACACGGATACGCGGACGCGGCATGCTGAAGAGCTGAAACTAATACCAAAGGAGCGGGAAGCGATGGGGAAGCTATTTCCGGGTCTGCTGCCTGAGCATGAGGCGTTTATTCGCAAGCAGCACATCTTCTTCGTAGGATCGGCGCCGCTAAGCGCGGAAGGCCATGTCAATTTGTCGCCGAAGGGCCACGACGTGCTGCGGATTTTATCGCCCAATGAAGTGGCTTATCTGGATTTGACCGGCAGCGGCAACGAGACGAGCGCACATGTGGCGGAGAACGGCAGAATTACGTTGATGTTTGTTGCCTTTGAAGGAGCCCCGATGATTATGCGGCTGTATGGCCAGGGGAGAGTGATTTTGCCGGGGGCAGACGAATGGGAGGAGCTGTCGCCGAAGTTCGAGCTGCTGCCGGGTGCGCGGCAGATCGTGGCGGTCCGGGTCAGCGAGGTCAAGACGTCGTGCGGCTTCAGCGTGCCGTTCTACTCGTACGAGGGTGAGCGTGAAACGCTGCAGAAGTGGGCTAACGGCAAGAGCGAGCAGGAGCTGGAGCGGTATTGGCGGGAAAAAAATGCGGTAAGCATGGACGGGGTCACAACGCCGCTCGGCCATATAATTCAATAAGCCAAGAAACCATACAAAGAGCGCTTCCCGCAGCAGCCGACGGCTGCTTCAGGAGCGCTCTTCGTAGTTCATGCCGATCCTTCTGTAAGGGGCGTATGCGCTTAGCATGCTGTCATACAGCCGCTGGCCCACGGCCGGAACCGGCCTTGCCGGCAAATGCTCGGCATCGAAGCCCAGCTCGCGAAACCGCCCGTAAGGACTGAACGGCCTCGATATGGATGCGCCGTCGGGGGGCGAAATGATGGCCGTGCGCAAATAAGCGTCGGTGACGACCGGGCGGCCGCCGCCGTTCCGAACAGGGGAATTGGCGCCGGCCGGAGCGCTGCCTGTCTCGCCTGCCGGCTCCGATCTTTTCCTGCGCTGCTCGGAGCCGGCCGAACCGTTGTTATCGCGGGTCGAATGGCGCTCCTCCGGCGAACGCACGTAATCGTTATACGCCATAATCATGTCGAATAACGTTTGCTCGCCCGAGCGATGAAGCGGACTGTTCTTGGATACCGCATGCACCTTATATGTGCCTTCTACGGAAGCATATTGCCGGTTAGCGTAAACAGGACTGATCGGGTACATGTGAATCACCTCTTGCCGAATCTGTGGGAGCTGAGCTCGTAATTCTATTATAGAGGGGACAGGAAACATTTGACTATAGCCCGGCGATGAAAATAAAAATTTTTTAGCTGCGCCTGCTCGTCAGCAATCGGGTGCGCATATGCTGTAGCATCCATACTTGCGGGGGCGAAGCCGATGATACGTAAGCGCATTCCGGCGATTGACGACGGGGCGATATTTCAAATGGTTGTGCGGCAGCTGCTGCCTTTCGCCCGCGCCGCTGTGCCGACTGCGCAGACCAGTATGCCTGCCATCGTAAAGCGGCTGAACGGGAATGACTTTACCTTAACTGTAGCGGAAGGGCGGCGCGCTCCGTTCGGCTTCATCACGTGCAGATGCCGCGAGCGCAAAATGCTGATCGATATGCTGGCCTTGGACGAGCGGTATCAGGGCGGAGGCCTGGGTACCGCACTGATGCGGGCAGCCGAACGGCAAGGGCTCAAGAAAGGATGCCGGGAGGCCTACTTGTATGTCGATGCCGTCAACTGGCGGGCGCAGCGTTTCTACGTAGGCAAAGGCTACCTGGTCGAGAGCTACGAGCCTTCCGTGCACTGCTACCGGATGAGCAAACGGCTTGCGGAATTCTGAGGGACGTTCAGACGGCAACTCCCGATCGTCGCCTTTCCGACGGTCGGGAGTTGATTTGCGTACTGCCGCAGTTAAGCAAGCCGTCTGTTAAATCAACAGGAAGAGAGCGGCGATGAAGGCGAGGTCGAACGCCAGCACGGGCCCCAGCAGGCCGAACGGCGGGAAGAACGGTCCAGGGAAAGCGCCGAATGCGCTCGTTTGGACGGTCGGATAGCGGCCGCGCGTTTTTTTGCCGGAGCGAGCCGATGATTTTCGCTGAGACGTGGTTACGCTTTTGCCGCTCGCTTCCGCTGCCGTCTCAGGCTCATTCAAAACCAATTTGCCGTTCTCGACGCGGCTGAGCATGCCGTACACTTCGGACCCGTCCGCCAAGTAGATGAGCACGGGTTTACCGCAGTGGCAGCGGCAGGCTTCCTCGGTAATCGGGTAGATACGCTGCATGAGAGAACACCTCCATTGTTTCGTAGCTTCTATTTCACGATATGTGCGATTGTCCCGATTCGATTGGACGTTAGCCCGGTTGTTAAACTTGAATCGTAGGCATTGTTGGGGTATGCTATGCGTAACTACAAATTCAGGAAAAGAGCGATGATTCCATGAGTGGGACTGTAATTCTTTTATTCGGCGCAACGGGAGATTTGGCGAAGCGGAAGCTCTTCCCCGCCATATACAGCATGTATAGGGAAGGCAAGCTGGGGGAAAATTTTGCGGTGATCGGCCTGGCCCGACGCCCGCGTACGAACGAGCAGTTTCGACAAGACGTACTCGAATCGATCCAGGAATTCGGGCGCTACAAGTCGGTCGGCGATACCGACTGGACAAGCTTTGCCGAACGTTTCAACTACATGCCGCTGGATATTAACGATGTGAACGGCTTCCGGCAGCTGCGCGTGTTGGTCGAAGAGCTCGACGGCAAGTATGAGACCGGCGGCAACAGGCTGTTTTATTTGGCGCTGGCGCCGGACCTGTTCGGCAGCGTATCGTTCAATCTCCGCGACGGCGGCCTGCTCGATACGAAGGGCTACCATCGCCTCGTGATCGAGAAGCCGTTCGGCTACGATCTGGAATCGGCGGAGAAGCTGAACGCCCAGCTCCGGCAAGTATTTGAAGAGAAGGATATTTACCGTATCGACCACTACCTGGGCAAAGAAATGGTGCAAAATATCGAGTTCGTCCGTTTCGCCAACGCATTCTTCGAGCCGCTGTGGAACAACAAATTCATCGCTAACGTGCAAATTACGCTGAGCGAGACGGTCGGCGTCGAGGAGCGCGGCGGCTATTACGACAAGTCCGGCGCTCTGCGCGATATGGCGCAGAACCATATGCTGCAGATGCTGACGATGATCGCAATGGAGCCGCCGAGCCGTCTGCATCCGGAGGATATTCGCGACGAGAAGGTAAAGGTGCTCCGTTCGCTCCGCGGCTTCGCCTCGGCTGAGGATGTCCGCGAGAACGTCGTCCGCGGCCAGTACGGCGAGGGCGAGCTGAAGGGCAAGCCGCTGCCCGGTTACCGAAGCGAGCCGAACGTGAACCCGGCGTCTGCGACGGAGACGTTCTTCGCGGCCCGCGTGTTCGTCGACAACTTCCGCTGGGCCGGCGTTCCGTTCTATGTCAGAACGGGCAAGCGCCTGCCGGTGAAGACGACGGAGATCGTCATCGAGTTCAAGAACGTGCCGGACAACGTCTATTTGTCCCGCAAGCATTCGCTTGAGCCGAACCTGCTCGTGTTCCGCATTAACCCGATGGAAGGCATTTATTTCAAAATGAATGCGAAGCAGCCGGGCTCCGAAGGCGTGCTCGTACCGGTTGCGCTTGACTTCTGCCAGAGCTGCGTCGTCGGCATCAACACGCCGGAAGCCTACGAACGGCTGATCCACGATGCTTCCCGCGGCGATTCCACCTACTTTACGCGCTGGGACGAAGTGGCGCATGCATGGCAATTCGTCGACCAGATTGCCGATGCGTGGACGAAGCTGGGCTCGGAAGACCTGGCGTTCTATCCTGCAGGCTCGTGGGGGCCGAAACGGGCGCAGGAGCTGCTGGAAAACGACGGCTTCAAGTGGTGGCCGGTGAACGGCCAGCATGAAGGCGAGGTCCACTGGGAAACGACGACTTCCGCCGCCAAGCCGGAAGCAAACGTATTGGCATAGGGGGAAGAGGCGACTATGTACCGGTTGTACGATATCTCGATGACGATTCACGAGGGCATGCAGGTATACAAAAATAAAGAAGAGAAGAAGCCGAAAATTTGGGCGCGGCAAGACTTCACGAACGCCAAGACGCATGAATCCCAGCTGTCCATGGACGTTCACGCCGGCACGCACGTCGACGCCGCGCTGCACATGATTGAAGGCGGAGCGACGATCGATTCGATTCCGCTGGAACGGCTTGTCGGCCCGGCTCGCGTGCTGGACTTGACGGATGTGGCTGAAGCGGTGACGCGCGCCGATCTGGAGAAGTGGGCCGTACAGCCGGGAGAATGGATTTTGCTCAAGACGCGCAATTCGCTGTCCGAAGAGTTCGATCCGAACTTCGTCTATTTGGCCGCTGACGGCGCGCTCTATGCGAAAGAGCTGAAGCTGCGCGGCATCGGTACCGACGGCCTCGGCATCGAGCGGGCTCAGCCGGACTATATGACGCACAAGACGCTGCTGGAGAACGAGATCACTATCGTCGAAGGACTGCGTCTAAAGGATGTTCCGGCCGGTTCGTATTTCATGGTCATTGCGCCGCTGAAGCTGACCGGGATCGACGCCGCTCCGGCGCGGGCGTTCCTGATCGGCTCGTAAGCAAAGTATTTCTGACAATGGAAACAGCGGCAGACGGGACGAACATTCCCAGGCTGCCGCTGTTTGATTTTGAAGAATAGGGTTATTTGGTGAATTTCAGCTTAAGATCACCGTTATAAGGTACGTGCTCGACTGTTACATCGATTTCTTTTCCAGCTTGATCCTTACCTTTTCTCTTATAAGTGAATTTATTTTCGTTAAGCTCAGTAAGTTCAAGAACGGCCCCGTACTTTAATCCTTGCGAAACATGGGCCCTTATTTTGTTTCCGTTAACAACATCGTAATAACCGAAATCTCCGCGACTTTGACCTGTTTTCGCATCGAAAAATTCATATTGATTGGTTTGATCGTCGTATTTCGCAAGACCGAGGAAATTCGTGTTATAGCTGGATACATCTTGACCGTTTTCGTCCAGGACTACCGTTCCCCGCCATATCGTGCTTGATAAAATCCGGTCCCCATCGATATTTGTCACTACTTCCCCCGTATACGTTTGTAAAGTCTTAGCCGGATCCGTGAAGGCGAGTTCTGTTTCCGTATAAGGAATATGCTCCACAAAAACCTCGACATCGTTTCCATTAGCATCTTTACCCATTCGTTTATAGGTAAACCTATCGTTATTCAGTTCTGTTATTTCGACAATTGCTTGGTATCCCATGGATTCTGAAAGTAATACTCGAGTCTTGCCATCATTGGTTATAAAGAAAGTGCCTTTGTCTCCTCGACTTTGTTTTGTCGTTTTATCAAAAAACTCATATCGGGATGATTGCCGATCATATTTCGCCAAACCGATAAAATTCGCATTTTCTTTTGTCAGATCATTATGATACTTATCATACACTTTGGTTCCTTGCCAATTGGTGCTGCTAAGCATGCCGGCCATTTGCTGCCCAACGGTATTTTTGCTATTTACGCCTTCTCCGGATTGAGCCGATTGTTTGGCCATCAGCAAGAGTTGGGCGGCTTCCCCGCGAGTCACGGTGTGATTACCGTGAATCATATCTTTCATCCATTGTTTCACTGTCAGCTCGCTGATTTGTAAAGCTTTCGCTGCTGCTGCGTACAACGCCTCGGACGTAACAAGCTGATCCGGTCCAAACTTGTCCTCCGCCATGATCCCGGAAGCAATTGCCGTATTCACGTATGATACATACCATTTGTCTTTATGCTGCTGCCCTTTCAAAGCTTCGCCCTGCGCCTGCATACCGAAAGCAAGCACGAGCATTTTTGCCAGCTCCGCTTGTGTGACAGGCTTATCGGGTTTCATTGTGCCGTCTTCGTAACCGTGAAGTACGCCCAATTGAGCTAATTCACGGACAGCTTGGTCTGCGGAAACTGGTATGGAGTTAGCAGCCAACGCGCCCAAAGGCAGTAATGCGCTTCCGCCGATGGTCGCCGCTATCGTTAATGCCAGCATTTTCTGATGCTTCTTATTCATATGAATCTTCCCCCAATGAGCAATATTTGATGTCTTTCACGTTTACTATGATAGGCCACCATTCTAAACTCGCTCATAAAGAAAGATTAAATAGTTCTAAACAGACTCGAAACTTTTACGTTCCTGAACCCTCATACCGTCAAACGATAGCCTGCGCCCCAAATCGTATCGATAAATTGAGGGGCGGAAGGATCGGCTTCAATCTTCTCGCGAATGCGCCGGATGTGAACCGTAACGGTAGGAAGGTCTCCCGCGGAATCGATCCCCCAAATTCTTTCGAACAGCTCTTCTTTGGAAAATACCCGGTTCGGATGTGTTGCCAAAAAGAGCAGCAAATCGAATTCCTTCGCGGTGAAAATCACTTCCTTGCCATGAACAAATACCCGCCGTGACGCTTTATCGATCGTCAATTCCCGGATCCGGATTTTCTCGGAATCCTTGTTTTTGCCCATGAAGCGTTCGTATCTGGATAAATGCGCTTTGGCTCTGGCCACAAGTTCGTTGGGGCTAAAGGGCTTGGTAATGAAATCGTCCGCACCTAAGCCAAAGCCTCGAATTTTATCAATCTCTTCTTTCTTTGCGGAAACAATCAGGATCGGTATTTCCTTCACTCGGCGAATTTGCTTGCACAACTCAAAGCCATCGATCCCGGGGAGCTGCAAATCCAGAATGATTAAATCGTGAGCTCCTTTCAAAGCGATAGCCAGACCATCGTCTCCGGTATGACAGATGTCAACTATATACCCATGCAGCTCGAAATAGTCTCTTTGCAGCTCTGCAATAGCGGTTTCGTCTTCAATGATTAATATTTTTTGCATCGTTATCACCATGAGTAGAGAGGATTTGTAATGAAAAAAATAGACTTGTTCCTTGACCCCATTCGCTTTCCGCCCAAATGCGGCCTCCATGCCCTTCCACAATCTGCTTGGCGATGGCGAGCCCGAGGCCGCTTCCGCCCGTCTTCGTGTTGCGGGAAGGCTCCCCGCGGTAAAATCGTTCAAAAATGTGCGGGAGAACCTCAGGACGAATCCCAGGTCCGTTATCGCGGATCTCGACGGTGAATTGCCGATCGTTTACCGTCGTTTTTACGACTATGACTTTGTCCAATTTGTCCATATACTTCACGCAATTGTTCAATAAATTCGAGAAAACCCGTTTTAGCTTTTCCCGGTCGGCAAGCACGAAAACTTCAGGGTAACGGGCATCTTCCCACAGAAAAGTGATTTCTTTGTTCCTAAATTCAAATTCCGTTTCTTCGAACATGTCTTGCATGAACCGGTGTAAATCGACCGTTTCAAAAGAAAACGGCTCTCGCTTCAAATCTAATTTGGAATACAAGAAGAGCTCGTCGACCAATCGATCCATATCCATCGTCTTTGTATAAATCGTGTCGATGTATTTATCCATTTTTTCCTTCGTATCGGCAACGCCGTCCCGGATTCCTTCCACATACCCTTTGATGGTTGTAATCGGCGTTTTTAAATCGTGCGATATGTTGGAGATCAATTGCTTGCGATTTTCCTCGTATTGCACTTGAAGCCCAATCGATTCATTCAATTTCTGTCTCATCTGTTCGAAGGCCATACTCAATTGCCCGATTTCATCGGCCGATTCCGGTTTCAATTTAAATTGCAAATCGCCCTCTTTAATCCGCTGAGCCGAATCGCGCAGCACATTGATCGGGTTCACAATCGTTCGGGTCACATACCGATAGATCACAATACTGGTTAGAAGCAAGATAGCTAGCAAAACACCAATCAAAATAGGCAGCAGCGTTCGGATCATTTCCGCAAAAGGGCTTCTTTCCCGAATCACAAAAATACTTCCCCGGTCTTGTTCGGAAAAATAAAAATCGAATTTCGCATAGGAGAAAAAGCGGCTTCCTACATTGAAGGAGTTACGGATGGAATAGTTGTTCATTTCATAGTCAGGAAGTGCGGATTCCACTTTCGTTTCTCTTAGCGTAGGAGACATAAACAGCAGTTCGCTGTTATTTCGTACGATCAATCCGGCTTGAACCATTTTCAATTGGAAATCATAGTTCTCCAGCAGCGTTCTGCTCTTCAATTTCTCCGGATTTTCTTTGGCCAAATACTTCATTTCCATAAAGATGGTTTCTTCTTCTGCCGTCAACGGATGGAGCGTATAGTGGATGTTATAGAAACGGCTGATACTGCGGGCATCACCGGTTACCGCAACCGAAATCAAGTAAGCGGTAAGGAAAAATATAAGCACAGTTACGGCAAGCGTGGTCATGAATGAAAGCAGTATTCGAAATCTAATGGACAAATGCTTTTCCCCCTTTCCCTTCAAAGATGTAAGTATACATTACAATTCTTAACGAAATCTAAATTAAATATTGAATAGTGAACATCTATCCGTGAGAGCGAGGCCCTGTCGGCTTTGGGGGGAAGCGGGACTTAGCTTTCCACAAATTACATGCGCGCGCCTAACAAATTCAACATACTTTCCTGATAAACTCGCAATGAGACGAGATTATGCTGACATCTTAGAGGAAGTGGAGACGCGAACATGTGGAAAAGCAAAGGTTTTGTATGGAAAGTGCTTCTGGCTGCTTCGGTAGCCCTGCCATTTCCGGCTGTTCTTCCGTATAGCGGGAGCCTGACGGCTTATGCGGAGGGACCGGCAGATCCGGCTCCGGTACTGAATCCGGTAGGGGTGCCTAATAACAAGAAAGTGTTGTTCGACAACACGCACGGCCAAACCTCCGGAGCGGCGGATTGGGTCATTGACGGCGGATTCTCCGATTTCGGCGAAGCGCTCGCGAACAAAGGCTATTACGTGAAGGAACTGCGCAAGACGACTCCGATTACGCTGGCCGATTTGGAGCAATATGACGCATTCGTCATCGGCGAGGCAAACATTCCGTACAAAGCTTCTGAGCAAGAAGCCATGCTGCAATATGTGAACAATGGGGGCAGCATTTTCTTTATCGCCGACCACTACAATGCGGACCGGAACAAAAACCGCTGGGACGCCTCCGAAGTGTTTAACGGTTATCGCCGCGGGGCTTGGGCCAATCCGGCCGCCGGCATGACGCAGGAGGAAGCGAATTCGGCGGCGATGCAGGGAGTTCAAAGCTCGGACTGGCTTGCCGACAATTTCGGTGTGCGTTTCCGCTACAATGCGCTTGCGGACATTGTGTCGGGAGATGTGATCGTTTCCCCGGACCAGTCCTTCGGTATTACTGAAGGGGTTACGAACGTTGCGATGCATGCCGGCTCGACGCTCGCGATCATTGATCCGAGTAAAGCGAAAGGTATTGTTTATTTACCGCAAACGACGGCGAAATGGGCCAATGCGGTCGATCAAGGCGTTTACAATGGCGGCGGTGTCGCGGAGGGGCCTTTCTCGGCGATTGCCAAAGTGGGGGCAGGCAAGGCGGCCTTTATCGGAGATTCCTCGCCTGTCGAGGATGCTTCGCCGAAATATTTGCGCGAAGAGACAGGCGCCACCAAAACTACATATGCAGGCTGGTCGGAGGAACAGGATGCGACCTATTTGGTCAACGTCATCAATTGGCTGACCATGAAAGAACCGACGATAACGAGCTTGGACCAGTACCCGGGTCTGACGCTGGACCAGCCGACGGCACTTCTTGATTTCGAGAACCCTGCTTCCAGCACGGAGCCGCAGGCGGAACCGTGGGCGGCACCGGCTGCAGGCTATAAGTGGTACGACTCGACGACGTTTAAACCGGGCTCATACGGTTCGACGGTATCGGTAAGCAATCCTGTCTTCTCCTTCGTATCGCAGTCGACTCTGCCATCCAATGAGAAGGAATTTCCGCTGCGTATTGTGATTGATAATATGGCGCCGTTCGCCACGTTATCGAATGTGAATGTGGGTCTCTATAATCCAAGCGGCGGAGCGCAGCTCGGCATGGTCAGTTTGGACGATGGCGTGACGTATCCGGCGAACCCGGGCTACAGCGGCAGCTTCACGGTGACGGCCAACGCCAAGGGGCATGCGATCAAAGAGGTGAAGGTCAAAATCAAAGGGACTCCCGCTTCCGCGAACGTTCGGATTCGTGAAGGGTCAACCGCGCGAATCACCAAAACGGTGCCTGCCGATGCGAATGCTTCGGTGGAACAGCTCCCGCCGGATATCGTGCCGGTCAGCTCGATCGTGACGGCGCGCAGCAAAAATGTGAATACGACCGTCAGCTTGAAGGGCGTCGTTACGACACAGCCGGGTTCGTTCGGCGGACAATCGTTCTATATCCAGGATTCGACCGGTGGTATGTACGTTTATTCAAATGCTTCCGGTTATAACGTTGGCGATACTGTCTTAGTCAGCGGTGATCTGGATTTGTATAACGGCGAGCTGGAGCTGACGTCGATTAATTATTTAAGTAAAACCGGGACGGACACACTTCCTGTGCCGCAGACGGTTACGGGTGTGGACTCTTACAATCAGGGACAGCTCATTTCTCTCGATCAGGTTAAGGTAAATACGATTGTCGATGCGTCGCCGTCAGGTTCTTTCGAATTTGATGCGATAGCCCCCGACAATACGACAACACATGTGCGTGTTGACGCGCGTACGGGTCTTTCGAGGGATGTTTTTCTGCAGAACTACAGCGAGGGCGACACGGTTAAGGTGACCGGTATCGCTTCGATATTCAAAACAACGTTCCAGCTAAAGCCGCGGAGCTTGAGCGATTTTGAGCTGATTTCCGCTGCTGCCGGAACGGGCGAAGGTACTCCCGGCGGAGGCACGACGACGGGCGAAGGTACTCCCGGCGGAGGCACGACGACGGGCGACGGGACGGACGGCGGAGGCACGACGACGGGCGACGGGACGGACGGCGGAGGCACGACGACGGGCGAAGGTACTCCCGGCGGAGGCACGACGACGGGCGACGGG
>NZ_JBHLWN010000086.1:0-16183 GCF_042432825.1 Paenibacillus chartarius
TTTTCCTCTTTTTTCATGCCGAAGAGACGGATACAACTGACTTAAATCACCGGACTTCTAGCATCCTAACAATGTGGTACGCCAAACCGCCGTAATAAGCATGATGATGGGATTTAGCAGCGGGTGAAGATTCCAGCTTATCCTTAACTCTCTCAAAGCAAAAAGTAACAATCGACCTAATTTCCTTATTCGTTAGACTACTTATGGCTTGTTCAATGATTGGAAGGAGCTCATTTGCTCCTACCGGGGATGATCGAATAAAATCTCTTATCGATACCCCATCTTGCTCCGTAGTTTTACGAATTCGGATCACTTTTACTTGCAGCTTATCTCTGTACACTTGAATCAAACCCTGCACCTTAACAAGACACATCGGAAAGAATGTTTCAATATCAGTCTTACTTGCGTCCCAGTACTTTGCTGAGATATGACCACTGGAATCAGCCAGTACTATGTCTAAATAATCCTTTGGAATCGAACTATTTGTTTGTTTTACCTCAATTTCTTTAATCAGGTAATAGCCTACAAACTCGTCCCCGTCTATAAAATCCTTTATTAACTTTGACACAAGCTCACCTCTACGTAATGGCATATAATTGCCATATTAGCATCTTCCCGTTAAATATATGCAAAATCTACATACATAACTTCAATATTGTAGAGATAGATCTTCTCTAATATCCACTACAACTTCCTCGTCAAACTCAGCATCGTAATCATAGTCGTCTTCGTTTCCGGTAATGTATTTTGACAACGAGTTCAAAATGCGCATCGTATACGGAAAAATGGTGTGTTTATCATAAGTCAAACCTAATCTTCTTAAATGATCTGCTAAAATAGCGAGATTATCCATCTCTTCCTCGTCTGTTGCTCCCAATGGGATGTATTCAACAGCCCTTTGTTGAAGCAATTGTTTCGACGGTGATGTAAACTTGGTTGCATCGTTAGAGATCCCTTTCCACGCACTTGGTCTACCACCCACACCGTAGTAAATGCCAATAGGATCTTTAAAAATTCCTGACGCTTTATTGAATTCATTTAATGCATCGTTTATTATTATCCGATACTGCGGGACATCGTCCGTTGCATTAATGCGAATGAACTTTACTCGAGATTCATTAGACAGGCGTTCATTGAGATACGGAACTTGATCCCAACATATTTTGGTATTTCCAATTGAACGCAACCAATTGTATCTTAGGGTAGCATTAACTAATACAAGGACTTTTCCATCACAACGGTCTAATTCATTTTGTATCTCTTTCGTGATAAATGCTTCAAACACTTCATTACTTCGATTTTTTTTACTGGGGCTATCAAGGAATTTTGCTGCATCCATATTTAGTGCCGCTTCGTATATGGACATCCAGGAATCGAGACCCAACATCTTTATACTTAGATTTGTACCTACTAATCTCGAAATAGTAGGCAGATATTTATTACCTGCCTTTAGGACTGTGATAGACATTAATGTTCCAGGAAGACTGATTTTATTGACATTATCGCTGAAAAAACCGTAATCGTTGAAGAGATCCAATGTAGCATTAATAATTCGGGATACATTTCCTGTCACATCTTCTGTTAGTGGATAAATGAATTGAGAAAGACGTCCCGTTTTTTTCATTCCTTCCCGAATGGCCTTCTTAGGATCAGTACCTTCTCTCCATTTATCCTTCTCTTCAATCTCTACAAGAGCTAACACGGGAT
Source organism: Paenibacillus chartarius (assembly GCF_042432825.1). Classification (NCBI taxonomy): domain Bacteria; kingdom Bacillati; phylum Bacillota; class Bacilli; order Caryophanales; family Paenibacillaceae; genus Paenibacillus; species Paenibacillus chartarius. The sequence continues at coordinate 1,708 of NZ_JBHLWN010000086.1, forward strand.
TCCGATTAAGCTCAGTTTTGGATAACCTTTTGATAATCTGATTGATGCGTTTGTCCTCCGCAACTGCACTATCTTTGTACTTATCTACCTCAAGTTCAGCTACAATACCTTTCGGATTACAATGAACTAATTCGACAATAACTTCTTTATCGCAATTTAACCTGAAATGCGATTCAGAAATTTCTTCAAGTATAGTAACGTAATCAATTGACTTCTGTGCTGCCGTCAGTACTTCTCTGATGGCTTCAAACATCTCTTCAGAGCCGTAGACCTCGAAGGTTAAACCTTCTGCTTTCGGTGCAACCATTGGAAAGCGACTATCGTTCATTCCCCGTCGTGAAATATCAGGGATTAGTTGAAGTTCCTTCGCACCATAGTCTGTTAAAAAGCTTTTGACCAAGTTAAATAGCCCACTCTTCTCGGGCAGACCAATTCCAGCTTTTACACTGTTACCATTAAACAAATTGTTATTCACGACATAGGCTGTAATTTCTCCAGAACCTTCAGCATAGATTTTGGGATTTATAAGCAACAAATCCGATTCAAAGGATTCCCCATTGAGTACATCCCAGTACAATCCATCCAATGCAGTCTCCCATGCAGTAAAAGAGGACTTATCTCCAAGGCATCTCTCGAATTTCAATTGGGAAAATGATCTATCCGTGTTCGTTACATATGGATTTTGAACGGACACGAGAACCGAGCAGGAATGACCGGATCTCATGAAACATTTGCCGTCTTTAATTTGTGCTTGGCTCAAATATCTTCTTGTTCCTAGAGTCACAGTCAATATGTATCGGTCAGCATCTCCGCCGCGGGTCTTTAATTCAAGCCTAATCACATAAGAAAACGGATCATGGCGGGGGGAATGCCGAAGCGGATTAGAAACGCATTCATGTTTGCCATTAAAAATAACATGATAAAACTTTAGTTCTTCGCGAAGTCCATTCCCAAGATCAAGAAACTTGGGGTCTTGGCAAAACTTGATTGCCGCAATACCGGGAACCCATTGATAGCTATCTATGGACCCATGAATATCACCGAAAGTACAGGAAACCCAGCTAGGGTCCGAATTCCTTACGTCTTCAGGTAATTCAGGAATTGAATAGCCCTTTAAATGAGCTAACCATCCAAGAGTGAACTTCTTAATATACGATTCAGGGATAGGTTTTGTAGAGACTAGCCACGGTTGGTCATAAAGTAACACCCTGTTATCAGAATAAACACAGATGATTTCGGGGAATATGCTTGTAAGCTTTTTCCCTAATGGTTCTACTTTATATGCAAGCTTAAAGTGATCTGTACGTTCTCTATTAAAGAAGTTACGCCAGCTTTCCGGCATCTTCATATAATAAATGATTTCGTTATAAAATAATGATTCGTCAATCTCCAACGCAAAAAGTTCCATCTTCTTCATCGTCAGCTGCCTCCCGAATCAAATTGTTTATACCTTGGAAAAAAGGACCATACAAATTAGCAAACAAAGGGTCGCCCTTATGCTTCTGCATAATAGCAGCCCAACTATCCAACATCGACATTCCATCAGCATTTCCTACAGGCTTTGCATGAAATTTTGAATCACAAAAGAAAACTCTAGCATTTTTCCCGCCGCGCAATAACCTTCCGATCATCTGCCAGATTGGTATAAATATAAACCACGCCATTACTTCTCTTTCAGAGTCATTAAGAATCGACCAAAAGTCCGGCTTTTTATACATGCTCTCGAATTTAGCATTACTAATTTGCCTTAACTTCGTCATAGCTTTATCGTAAAATATATTTTGCCCCTTTATTCTTTGTAAATAGCTTGGTAAATAAGCATGAAGCATTTGAACCAAGTAATTCATATCGTTAGGAATTGGATAAGGGCGAACCAGGAAGAAGACTGACCCAAAGAGTGCCTCTCCTTTATGATCCAATATATTATATCCTCTCCCCACTGATAAAAGCGGGACAACCAATACTTCAGACTTTTCTTTATAAAATGATTCTATCATTGATCTCGAGAAATGATCCGGTTCGTGGTTTCTTTCCTTCGATAGAATCTTATACCGCCCTTCCCAACTACGATCCCCACGAAATGCTCTACCGACTGTAGCTACATCGTCGTAGGAATTTACTACTAAGAGCACCCTTCTAGCATTCCCTTGGTTTTTCCAGTAATCCAATTCATACTGGATATCGGATTTCAGCTGTCCAGCCATTTCGTACAAATTGCCACTTCTTATTTCTTCATCGTTAATTCCCGAAACGGCAATGAAATTACCTTGACGAGCATTTAGGACAGGTTTATACGCCATGCGTATTTCAGAAGCTGTTCGATCGGCCTTGAGTATCCATTCTGGCTGGGAGTTCAGGTTATAATGAGCTGATTCCGGTGCATGGCTTGTACCGGATAAAAAGATAATAGCTGGACCTTGTTTCAGATCGGAGTGTTCATAAATATGATGCCAATCATGCAGCAAAAGCCTGCCGACTCCCGTGTATTCGATTAATTTAAATGCCCCAGTTGTTTCCCCATCCATTAAGTCGTATTTATAGCCGATCATAGTGCCTGTCATGGCTTCTTTCATGAATGGTTGATAATCCTTTTGCATGGTAAACAACGGGGAAAAGTCTGCTGATATTCCGAGTTTTGCTTGAATCATTGGAAAAGATGTTAGTATGAATTTAATGCATTCTTCGGCTCTACATAAATAGAGAAAGAACTCCAACTGGGCATAAAATAACTCCTGCTTTACCCGCGGCTGAATCTCTCCTTTTAACTTTTCTTTAACTTTTGTTAGTAAAATCTGCTTTTCATCTGCACTATCAGTTTGGACTAGCTCATCAACTATACTAGATAAGTTTGGATCTTTATACGGGTCAGCCGCATATTTTGCAAGGGTTTTATTTATCTTTTTATAAGTTTCCAAATTAATTGAAAGTTTCTCACTAATTGTGTCAGCAAGTGCAGTCAACCTAATGAGATTACGGCTTATGTTTTTGCGTAAAGTATGAGAGTGATTTAACTTATTGTAAATTCTCCAGATCACTTGATCTAATTGACGGAGCTTATCCTTCCACTCATTAACAACGGGATCACCAGCAAATTCTCCATATCGTCCAGATGTAAGCTGATTGGATTCGTTTAATAATCGCTCAAAAATATCCTCCATTTTTCCAAAAACGTTATACTCGCTTAAAAATGCTTCATCAAATTGCTTTTGAACCTCGTCTGCTTCGTCAACGAATACGATGTCCAGCAAGTCGTACATCGCTTCATATATTGTCCTCTCATATGGATCAATCATAGCCGGAATTCTTGTTTTAAGTACGCTTGCAGAAGTAGCAACCCACACCTCAGCTTCTGAAAGTTGAGAGAGGTCACGATAAACGCCACAAATACTTGCTAATGGACATTTCACAGGTTTGTTGTCTTGCTTTAATTGCGTACAAGGGTAACTATTATTCCGCTCGTAGTCTTCTGAAAGAGCCTTTATCACACAAACGTCTGATAGATGTTTTATTGATTGGAAGTTGTCGCTGGACCAGTCGCTAATCTCCCCTATTTCATTAGCATTTGCAAATAGATAGTTTTCTTGATGTAACCTCCTTGATGATTTCCCAATGATAGGTACAGCATTTATTCCCAACTCGCGTAGAATACTAACACGTTCAATAACTTGAGAAACGCTGCCTTCGATAAATCCTATACGAGCTTTTTCTTGCTTCACCAGGCGATAAGTCTCCAAGATCATGAAAGTTGACTTACCTGCTCCTAGACCACCCACTATATGCTGGTTCCCGTGATAAACAAATTCATTTGCTTGGTTTATTGACTCCAAAACGAGTGTGCTCGCTCTTTGAGTCCATAGACCAGCTTTACCGACTACTTCATCCATTTTCGCTGTCAATGCATGACAGTTGAAAGGTAATTGAAGCTTGTACCTATTTTTCTTACGATAGGCTGGGAGTAATTGTAGTTCCTTTTCTCCTAAAGCTTTCGGTATACTCCCATAAAAATAATGATATAGTCCTCCCCTTACGATCCGTGAGTATTCAAATCTTCCATGGGTTGCAAATGGTGTATTATTCATTTGTCTTGGAATGGGATTGTTGAGAACACGTTCGTAATTGGCCTGCCTATTTAATAGAAATCGAGGAGCAAGTCTCTCCGCCATCCCTTTATCATTGATATCGAACAATCGGAATTTCTTATCTATAGCTTGATAAACCTGGATTCGTTTGGACAATATCTTTTTACTCCGTAGTTCGGGGAATAATATTCTAAGACGGCTCAGAACATCCATACGGCCATTGTGTTTTAAAATTGGTTCATCATAACCAACTAACACTGACCAGGCTTGATCAATATGGAGCGACGTGTCAATCAAATGACATCCCGAAATAAAAAGCTCCAAACCTACTAATGTTGAAATTTCTGATTTTTGAAGCTCGAGAGAGTAGAACTCTTTATTTAATTCCTCGGTTAAATCCCAAAACGTTTTTCTCATTGGAGCACCCACTTTAACATCTGTTCAAGTTCGTTTTCCATAATAATCTTGATGAATTTCTTTGCATCATCCTTAAGAAGCATCGATACCCTCTTGCCATAAGAGTTATATAAATCATTTCGATATGCAGGGATAACAACATACACTTGCTCTCCATACTTCTCCAAATAGGACTCGGGTTTTTGATTAAAAAAATTCGCCAAAGTCCCTGGGTCCTTGAAATCCTTTACATCTAGAAAAACCTTTTTATCATTTAATGAAACAGCAAGATCATATTCGTCAACATTAGGGTACAATTCTACTTGATACCCCTTACGTACTAAGGTATCAGCTATCTTCATTTCAGATATCCCGGGTAACAGCACATATCTTTGTACACCGGGAAGTAATCGAAATATTCGTTCATTTTCAAAGTTGAAATAGTCTACCTTTTCAAAATTTGCAAGTAAATGACATATATTTTCTTTATTGCACCGCCATTGATCATATATATATTCGAGTGTCCATCCACAGTTTGGGCATTTACGATAGTTCACTATTTGGGTAGTAACTTCTTCGTAACATTGTCGGACAAGGTTACCCAGTTCACGATCACGAAATGATTCAGCAAATTGTGCTAATTGAAACGAAGATAACACAGCATTTTGCGGCCTAGATAAAAATGTACGGATTTGGATATACTCTTCCTGCAAGTTCCGGCTCTCGTCTCTACAATATTGAAGAATAGCAAACATATGCTTTTGCTCTGCTTCAAGCGGAGAAATATATGTATTTAGGAAATCCTCCGCATCCGGTGTTATCCCTATAAATTCTTCTAATAAAGCAGCTTCAGCCGGATAAAATTCTGCTAGTCGTTGAATTCCCCATTCATTTGAAGGCCTATGAAGAGTCTGAAGAAGCCTATGCAAATCAACAGGAATCTCACTTCCTGAATGCGCTGATTCATGAACGAACATAAGCATGCCTTTGTGAAGCTCTTCAGGGATCTGGGAATAGTTTTTTTGCCATTTTTGTAGACCGACAATGAGGAAGTAAAGCATGTCTTGAATCTTATTCAATTGGACACCTCCCTAAAACGTCGATACCTAAGTATACCCCTAATGATTGACAATAATCTGTCAGCGAACGTTAGTTCTTAAACGCTGATATAAAACCTATTAGGAATCAAATGTGATTTGTTATTATTAATGAAGAGAAACTCTGGGGAGAAGAGGGGAGTACCAATGAACTTCAACGAATTGAAACAAGACGTATGAAGCCCAGCAACTCGAGTTTAAATACCTAGCTTAATCCTTGCTTTCAACACTCACTGAATGATACTCACCGTTATCCTCAATTATCAGAGCATTTAAACATTTACCGAATTTAATACCACCATCAATGCCTATTATTTGTCGACCAAGCCACGGCTTACAGTTCGTTTCATCATTCTGCAGATTTGAGCAAACTTCGTGGCCGAAAATAATTGTTTTACTTGTAGGAATTTCCCCATCATATCGATAAAAACGTCCACGAATCCAACGGAAATCTTTGTTTGAAGTTTGCTTCCAGTCACTCTTTTTAGGATCAATCCCTGCATGAACATAGATGTGCCGGTCGTCTTCATGGAAGTTAGGCAGGCTCCGCAAAAAGGATACTTCACCTGGATATTGTTTTTTAATATATTCTCGAACTTCATGATCGTCACATTCTAACTGGTACCACGGGCAAAATGACTGAACAGTCTGAATACCGCCATTTTTAAAACTCAAATAGGGTAAAAAGGGATATTCCTCCTCGTCCAGCCATCGTAGAAATAAATCATCATGGTTACCGCCAATTGCAAAAACATTTGAATTACTTACCAGGCTTTGAACCAAACGTACCACCTCAAGCGCCGCCGGTCCCCCATCAACATAATCCCCAAGTAATATAAGTTTATCGATGGATGGATTGTAGTTAACTCGAGATAGAAGCGTTACAAAAGTTCGGTAATAGCCATGAATATCTGAAATTACGATTGTTCTCACAATGCGCACTTCCTTACGGTGCTAAATCATCATTTCTGCCTTCAGCCAGTCAACTTAGCCTTTCATTAAACAATCTCTGCGAAAAATCAACTATCATTTCTCTCTTCGCTAGTTTATTCAACCAATGAGTCGGTATAGCATTATAACCGTAAAAAGCACCAGCTAATTGACCATAAACAACTCCCGTTGTATCGGCGTCATCGCCGAGATTGACTGCCAGTAAAGCACCTTCTTCAAAAGAGGTAGTTTTTTCGAAGGCCCACAAAGCAGCCTCAAGTGATTTTACAACGTATCCCGATCCCTTTATCTCGGGTGGTTCGTTGAAACGATAAGAACCCTTACGAACTTCCTCGATTCTAGGTGCTAAGGTATCGAGTCCTAACCACTCGTCAAAAGCAGCAGAATTCAGGAGCTGTTCCTTAGTCCATCCTTGTAAAGCAGCGACGATGTATGCCGCAAACAGCTTACAAGCATCTACACATTCTGCCGCGGCATGTGTAGTCTTGGAGCTCTCCGCCGAGTAGAGAATTGCAGTCATAGGCTGCTCTCCATAATACATGGGGACCGGTGCCAATCTCATTATAGATCCGTTACCAGCTGTGTTCGGATTTTTTGACCCACAGTAACCTTCCCCTGTCCTTTCATGCTTCAGGATAGCTTCACGAGTAGCATTGCCCACATCGAAACATTCACCTGTGCTGCTCATATACCCTTCACGCATCCACTTTTTGTATCGTGTCATCTGATCGACGGGGGCAAAACCCTTTCTTACGAGTAAACTCTCAGTTAAACAAAGCGCCATGGAAGTATCGTCCGTCCACTCTCCTGGCTGCAATTGAAACACACCTCCTCCCACCATATCCGTGACCGGTGGGAAAGAACCCGGGGAACAGAATTCCACGTAGTGCCTAGGGCATCTCCAACGGCTAATCCCAACAAGCATCCTTGGTACTTATCTAAAATCATCGCCATTACAGCAACCCTCCTTTCAAATTGCGGTAAAAATGGTGATACACTTCATGAGGATATAGATGGAACGTGTCTTTCATGACTGCGCAAGCCGAAATGACAATGTCCGTCCCTTCCGAATTGATTTCAAATTCGATCCCGCGGGAAGTCAAATAGTGATACATCTCTTGTTTTTTGGAGCAGCTGTCGTTTTCCCCAATTCTATAGCGCTCTATCAAATCGTAAATTGTTTTCTTCAAATCTAATAAATTTATCTCTGCTAATACTTCCTCTATCTGATTAACTCGTTCATGCGTTTATCCTTCATATAGCTTTAAGCCATTCTTCCTTTGTTTCAGGTCCTTTCACAGTTCGATCACCGATGAAGTAGACAAAAACTAAATAGGGCTTGCTGAACGAACCGTTACACAGCCAATTTTGATCTGGGAAACGTCTTTCCGAAACCATTGGAAAATAAAGAAAAAGAGAAGCCGCAGGCGGCGTTCCAGATTCATCACGAGCAGTTGCAGGGCGATGACCGCACCGCTCGTCTCATCCAGCCGCGCCCGGATACGACCGAGTCCGTATTTGCGTTTTCCTTCACCGAATTTGCCCTCGATGGCATTTCGTTCCCCTGCATCCTGACGAGCAACCCGTTTCATCTCGCCTGCGTCCGCTTTTCGCGAGGGTCGTCCGAGCGCCGGGCAGCTTAACCGGATCCCGCGCTCCTTGCAATACGCACGGTTCTCCCGATTTCGATAGATCTGGTCAGCCAGTACGACTTTGGGGTAACAGCCAAACCGCGCTTTGTAGGCCTCCACCGATTCGATCAGTGTGACGCCTTCGTTGAAGTTGTCCCATTGCCGCCGCTCCAGGAAGGCAAACCCGTTCACCAGACTAACGGATACTTTGGCGCCGAACTCCACCTTGGCTCTAGCCTTCCCTCGCACGATCGGGCGGACGTGCGGCTGATAAATGCTAACGATGTGATCCACCATCTGATGGGATCGCGTCGTGTACATCGCGTATTGCTGGCGATACAACTCCTGAATGACGAGCAAGTCCTTGTACTGGCGCTTGCTGAGATGGGTGAGCGGTGTCAGGGACGTTAGTTCTTCAATGATGCGCAAGTCGCGCCGGACGAATGACAACTGCTTGCCGATTCCTCGCCGCAGCGCTTTGGATCCGATACGACGCTGCTTGACAATGGCGAGGTATGATTCTCTAGCCTTCTCCCGGTACGTACGCGGCTTGGGGCGTTTGCCGCAATGCGGCGCATGAAGCACGTCGATGATCGCTTCCAACTTCTCGCGAGCTTCATTCAACAATGCGATATCGGTCGGGTAGGCAATGTCGGCCGGCGCGCATGTGGCATCCATAGCAGTGTTCCTTGATTGGGGTCGGGTTCGCCCTTTGTACGTTTACGGCGGCTCTTTCCCCCTGTTGTTGGAGGCGTCGGCTCGTCGTCATCACTGCGCTCTTCAGCTTGCTTTGCGACTTCGATGGCGATCCACTCGTTTACTTCGGCGATGACGGCTTCCCCGAGTCGCTTGCGGAAATGCGTCATGAGCGAATGATGAAACGGCGGTGTCTCCTGATAACCAGGCAGACCGAGGAAGTATTGCAAATACGGGTTCTCGACGATTTGTTCGACCGTTTCGCGATCCGACAGCTGCAGACGCTCTTGGATAATGAGCGCCCCGAGTGCCATTCGTACAGACACCGCCCGTTGTCCCTTGAATGACTTCTTGAAGGACTTGGCGTACTTCTGGTCGACTTTCGCCCAAGGCAGAAGTTGCGCGAGTTTGATCCAACGATTCTCCGGATTCAAACGATCGCCGAAGGGCAAAAAGAAGTCACTCGGCAGCAGTAACTGGTTCGCTTGGTTCGTGTTGTAACCGTCAAGACCTTTTGAACAATTTTCGCTAATTAATTTTGAACACTAAGCGTTCTGAAAAATCGTCTGCCGATACTTCAAGCGATAGCTGTCTCCGTTCAGCTGAATCACCTCGCTTTTGTGCAGGATTCGGTCAAGGATCGCCGTTGTAATGGCCTGATCTCCCAAGAGTTCGCCCCAATCTTCGGGGCCTTTGTTGGAAGTTAAAATAATCGATGTTTGACCATAAAGCTTGTTGATGAACTGAAAGAACATGTTCGCTTCATTTCGGTCCATGGCCATAAACATTAAATCATCGAGGATCACTAGATCACTGTGTAACAAGCGTTTCACCTTATACTGAGATGACCGTGAAATCAGTTGGGTTTTCAGCAGATGAATCAGTGTATCCATCGTCACAAAGCTGACTTTACGGCCATTCTTTAAGGCTTCGATGCCCAAGCCGATGGCCAGGTGGGTCTTTCCGACACCGGGAGGGCCGAGCAGAATGAGATTGTAATTCTGCTCCAACCACAACAATTCTCTCAGCTGTTGAAATTGCCGCTTGCTCAGCGAGGGCTGCTCCTCCAGGCGGTATTCATCGAGTGTCTTTAACTCGGGAAAGGATGCCCATTTATATCGCCGGGCCAGTTGTTTTTCTTCCCGGCGCACGATTTCATAGTGAAGCAGCCGCTCAAGGAATTCGCGGCAGGTCCACTGGGCCTGTTCGGCTTCCATCAGACTTTGATCTATGATCTGGGCTGCCTCCGTCAGATTTAAGATTTTCAAGGTTTGTTTCAGTTCTGCGACCGGTTCTTTCATGGTTAGCCTCCTCTCAAGATGCGTTGGTATACCTGGACATCACGAATTTGCGGTTTGGCTTTCCATTTGGCCGGATCCGTTCCTTGCAGCGGCTTTACTTCGTCCGATGTAGCTGGCGCGTCATCAACGATTGTGTTAGAAAAATAACGCATGGCATCCGCAAAGTCTGTCGCACGATACAACCGGTGGGTCATACAATAACGAAGCGCCTGATTCACGACGGTTAAACTTGCTTCTTGCAGGGTCTTCTGGATGAGCTGTAGTTGATCCCGGATGTACCGTGGTTGCCTTTGGCAGATGGCTTCCAAGTAGGCGGCAGCCAGCTGCGTGTCGGAGAACTGCCTTGTCACGCTTTCCAAATAAGCACGGATACCTTTGGTTCGGTCTCGTCGGTGATTGGTGTTTTGAATGAGTTGCCCTTTCAGGAAGGAACGTTCATGTTCGGCCAGATACTCTCCGGTATTCAAATCATAGATCCGCAGTCTGGTTTCACATGCTTGTACACCGACCTCTTTGGCAGTGCCGTCATATGTGCCAAGCGGAACCGAGTACCGGTTGCCTTCATACCAGATGGTATTGTCCTTTCGCACGGTCCTTGTTATACTCATTTTAGGAGATTTTATTTTTTCGAGGACCGGGCGAAGATGTTGCTTTTCGATGGCAAACACTTCGGCCGGTATTTTTTTCGTCGTATGGTGAACCAGGGCGTTGCCGGTCCGATCCAGCCAGGACAAACATTCCTCATTGAGCTTATCTACACTGACAAACATCCGATGGCGGGCAAAGTTTTGTTTCACATATTTCACGACATTCTCCACACGCCCCTTGCTTTCGGGATCCTGTTTCCGGCACATGCGAACGTGGAAGCCGCGCTGGCGTACATAGGATGCAAATTCATGGGTCAGGATCAAGTCGCCGTAATTTTCACTCGCAAGCAGCAAATGATCTTGGTCGTACACAATCTCCCGGGTCATCCCGCCATAATAAACAAAGGCAAGTTCGTGCGCGTCGATCACGTCCTTGGTGACGAAGGGACGGTCTTGCCAATGGACGAATTTATGCCTGGAGTGGGAAAGAACGAACGTGATGAACCATAACTTCACCGGGTTGCCTTGCAAATTTTTTATTTTCACTTCCCCGAAATCCACTTGCATTTGCTCGCCCATCGGTGGGTCGGCAACCGCTTCATATTGCCTTTGTTGTACCGTTTTAGGGATGCCATGCCTGATTCGGAGTTCTCGGACGTAACTTCTGACGGTGCTCGCTCCGATTTTAAAATCGGCATGGCGCTCTTTCAGCCAGTCCAGGATTTGTGCTGCGGATAGATCCGGGTATTCCCGCAGCCACTGCAAGATTTGCTGCTCATAAGGGTCTAACTTTTTTGCACGGGTTTCAAGATCTTCCATAAACTGTTTGAATTGATCCGGATTCATACTCAGATATTTGTAAACCGTATTTCTGGAGATATTCAGATTTCGAGCGATCTGAGATATCTTCAACCCTTTTGCTTTTAATTGATGAACAGAGAAATACATATGCCACCTTTCTAAGCGTTTCATCCTCTTCCTCACCCATCATGATGTTTCATCTAGGAATTATGATAGAAAGAGGATGTTAAATGTTCAATCTTATTCAGCAATTTTTGTTGTCTCTATTTTAGCGGTCACACGTGTACGGCTCGTACATTTCGTCACGCTCCATGTGCACGGTTTTTGGCCCGTTTTCTCCAATTTCCATGCATATGAATTCGATATGAAGAGCCTCAAACCCTTGTTAATACTGGATTTTTTGTTCGTTCAGCAAGCCGTAATTAGACATAAGATTGTCATAGAATATATGTTCCTATGGAATTCAATCCCATAACTGCTAATTCGACAATATAGGTAGTTAGTCCTGTAAAAATATGAAAAAACCCAAACAAAGCAGTTTAGAACTACTTTGTTCGGGTACGTTGTAATAGAAAATAGGATAATGAAGAAGGATTGCGAGCAGCTAACCATCCTAAATTTTTTGTATAATGAGCTGGCAAGTTGATAGTCCCGCTTCTTGAATAATGCGATTATCAGATTTTAGATACATTTGGATACACTCTATATAATCCTTAACTTCATCATCAGACAGGAAATCAAAGTACTTGCAATGATTATCCAAAATCCCCTTTAATAGCAACAACTTTTCTTTTCCCGTCATAATGTTCCTTCCACCTTTAGTCTAACCCTCATACGGATTAGAGCGAATCGTCATTCCTGGATTAGAATGAGATAAGATGTACTGGTGTTCTTCAAACAAATCCGACAAATTGAGATATAAACTTCTCATCAATCTCTATAGGATACGCTTCCCATCTTGAAACAAACAAGCGGGTACAGCGCCCTCTAATAAAGGATTCGCTGAGGAAGCTCTAATATATCCTTTATACTGCCACATAATTTCAACTATCGGGTCAGCATCTCTTCCTGTTATCTCATGGTAAAACGGCGTCACGATTAGCACATAACCATCTGTAGACTGGTTATGATCTCCAATCAGTCTCTTCAAGCAGTTCCATATAATGAAGGGACCCTTCTTAATCTTTTTGGATCTTTGTCTGGAGAATACTTCGATTACAGATAAATAAATATTCTGGATGTGCTCGTTGACTGCATTTTCATCCTTCGAATCCACTAAATGTGATAAATCAAACTGATAAGCCCAACCATTGGCTTTAAGCATCTCTTCACTTAGCTCGAGTTGCATACAAATCATCTCCATCCATATAAGGGACTTCACTAACAGGAATCTCATCAATAATTAAATGGTCACTAATGTAATAAATCCAAGTCTGGTCGAGAATGGAAGAGTAGTCTTGCAAATTCAAAGATAATTCACGAACTTCCTTTGAGCTTAAAATAATAAATCTGCTTTTGCCCTCGGCATCCTCACTAACAAAATCAACGAGCCCGAAGGCATTCTGTACCTTTACGTTTACCCTACCTCTTCTAAATTCATAATCACGAACTACACCCTCATAATCAGCTGGTATTATTCGGGCATACTCAGAATTACTTGGTACAACGTGAAACTGAGCAATCTTTTTGATTGAGCGAATTTGAATACTTCTTTCACGATCCACCTGTTCGAGACGATCATTACGCCGCTCTTCTGTTTCCTCAATCAATGATAGCGTCTGATTGATGAGAGCGCTGTTACGGTGATCTATATTAGTGTTTTGGTACTGTTGTAGCCGGTCATACAAAGAATTCATCTGTGCTTCGAATGAACGACGCAAAAATTGGCTTTTTTTATTCAATTGTTCCTCGCGACAGGTACGCATATGATTAAGCAGATGCCGTGATTGTTTAATCACTTCGGGTTTGAAAGAATGATCTTCAATCTCAATTGTTTTAACATCAATAACGTGACTTGAAAATAACCAGTAAGGATCAATACGAACAAATGTATTATCAGATCGTTTACCCGTAAGCAAGAGCTCTCTCTGCAGTTCACGACCAGTACCATCCGTTAAAATGATTTCATTCAACTCAATTATCATTGGCTCGTTGATTTGATAGGTGAATGAAAAAGTCGGAATAGATAATTGCTGTAGTTCACGTTCCGTTAATGATAACGCTAGCTTAACCAAGTCATGTCCTGGTTTTAATAAAGGAAGTTCATCCGTTTCTTTTCTTTCATTAATTGTGAATCTCTGTGATTCGTCATTCTTCAAATATATCCGTTGCTTACGAGCAAATTCACGTATCATTTTTGGAAAGCGTTCAATCCGCACTGAAGATTGATCTGAAGAAACATGCATCCGGATCGAGGTTGAATGGAATTGATCTAGCACAAATTCTCCGTAGACTCTTGAGGGAAGACTTTCTAACGTCGTTGCATGGTATTCCCTTTTCATGCCCGGCAAATCAAAGCTAAGTTCGTCCATTCGTTCTTTTTGTGCAAGCTCGAGTAGTTTTTGATGCTCATCGGATAGTCGCTTTTCCATTCTAGCTATAATATCATCAAGATGCTCTCTACCGGAGATGGCTTGTTCCATTAAACTAGCCAAATCCAATTCCTCATCTTCTAACACTTCCCCAATAAAGTCATAGACAAGTTCTTGCCCTAAATCCAGACGCATTTGTTCCATCTTCTCGAGCAATCTTCTCATGACGTCGCCTTCACGCGTGTTTGTTGCAACGAGGTTAAAGATAAACACTTCATTTTTTTGTCCGATCCGATGTATACGACCCATACGTTGCTCTAAGCGATTGGGGTTCCATGGAATATCATAATCCTGAATTTCGAAAGTACTGCGCATTAAAAACATAAAAAGGGCTCCAAATCTTTGG
>NZ_JBHLWN010000087.1:0-1034 GCF_042432825.1 Paenibacillus chartarius
TTTTCCTCTTTTTTCATGCCGAAGAGACGGATACAACTGACTTAAATCACCGGACTTCTAGTCTTTTGCTGATTTTCTTTATATAGAATCGCATCTTGGTGGAAGTTGTTTTTTTCGGTATTCCGATGATTTTAAGAACGTCATCAGGGCTGTAACCACTATTTTTTAAGAGATGCTTACTCAACCAATACAGACCGTATTCTTTCTCCGAAGGAAGATGTAATATTCTTAGTTGTTTGTCATTTTCATCCACATTATTGTTCGAGACATTTGTCCATATTCGTTTACAAGTATCATTTATGTAAAGGCCACTATATTCATCTATCAAGTTGACGGAGAGAATTTGCGATAGGTAATGTTCTTCAGTGTAAAAATTGTCTATTTTTTGATACAACGTCCTAAAATTATTCATGAATGGTGTAATGAATTTCCCACGTAATCCTACTGCTTCGCCACCGATAACAGTGAATTTTTTGTTCATTTGCTTCAAATCTACGCCATGGAAGGATGGTTTCTTTCTAATCTCATCCGAAATATCATAAGCAAACCATTGGTATTCATTTTTATTTTGAAAATAAACGGACAGATCGCCATTAATGATCACGTCATTGTCGAAGAATAAATAGAGATCGTCTTCACTACTTGAAGGCAAATACTGAGTTTCAATGCTATCTACTGAATCGAAGAAGTACATTGACCCAGCCCATTTCTCGGTAGGTTTTGTATAGTGAGGCGCTTTATTAATAATTACAATATTGTTGTCGTTGCAGAACCTTATGAAGTCAAAGTCAGGTATGAAATTTAGGTGTTGGGTTTCATTGCAAATAAAATAGTGTTTCGAGTTAGGATTATGGTATATGCTGCTCTTAAAGAAATTTACGATGCATCGAAAGTAAATTTCATTTTTCTTTTTATAGTTTTGTTCTGTCATGTTTCCGTATTTACTCATCTGATTGACCGGTTCTAGATAAAAATAATCCTGAATTTCGAAAGTACTGCGCATTAAAAACATAAAAAGGGCTCCAAATCTTTGG
>NZ_JBHLWN010000088.1:0-4561 GCF_042432825.1 Paenibacillus chartarius
CAACCGCCTTAGATATGAGTGTATACGAATTGTTCAATGATGAAAAAGAAGCCAAGCTGCAACAGAGAAAATGGTTATGGGCCAGTATTCTTTTATTGTTGCAACATGACGATGCCAAGCAACGACAGGCTTATCGTATTTTGCAGGCGTTGTTGGAGCCGGACAATGATGGTTAGTAGATCAATATCATAAGTTTGGGTAAAAATCTGTGTAAGCGGCTGGTCACATGATGATCAGCCGCTTATTTCATTTTCTTTTCCCAACTGATACATCAAATAAGCGGGGAGTATGGAATCGAAGCGAATAGGAAATGCTTCTTTATGGAAGACAATAATGAAATGTGGTGGCAGGCATCCATAACGATACCAAAATCTCCGTGCTTCAAGGTTATATGATCATCATTTTGGCCATCGGCCTCCAGAATCATGTCATTATTATTCCATTACTTTTGGGAGCTTCTTCCGACCTTTCAAATTCCTTGGAATTGCCCTTTGATAGAAAATGATTCTGGATGAATAGGTCTCTGGTGGAGTTAGGTCCCACAAAGATTGACATCATTAACCTATAATAGCTTAAAAGCCCATCAGTCTTTTGGACGGTGTTCGCCGCCTGACTTTATGGCGGGAAAAAGGCATGAATTCGCCATTCGGTGTGGCGGAGCCAAACCGAATAAACAGCCGACAATAGCCTAATCCCTTCTGTACAATGACGGTGGATTAGGCTATTGTCGATTAAAAAGGAAAATGCTCCCGAACCTTTGGCGAGGATCCCCGGGAGCATTCACTTCATCATGTCAAAAATACTTTATTTCGGCCTTTCTTGCAAGGCTTATTTACGCACATTCGGAAATCAATCTCCTGACGTCCAGCTCTGCTGTGAAAACTGCGGTCGGCTTCTCCATAAACACGGTCGTTATTGGCGAGGAATTGTGACGAAGCATGAGGTCATCCAGATCCCGATCTACCGTCGATATTGTCCTACCTGTAGAATAACAATCTCCCTCCTGCCGGAGTTCCTGATTCCATGGGCCCGGTATGCGACTTGGGTGCGAGAAGCGGCATTAAAGCGCAAGCACAAGGGATTCTCTTGGCGGCAGACGACAGAAAGCACAACAACTCCTGCCGTGCGTTATAGCCGCCGTACGTTGAAACGCTGGTGGGCAAGACATCTGCGCCGCGCAGCGGATGCAGCACTATGGGTTGCTGGGAAACTCGTAGCCCAGGGGGACGACACGGATATGCTCCACCTTTACCCCACCATGATGAACCCAACGCCAAGGAGCAAGGCAAACGAAAATCGCCTCCAAAATTGCTTTAAAAATCGCCTGGACGGCAAGTTGCCCTCCTGATCCCACAAAATATGCGCCCTCCCTGGCTTCTAGCGTCTATGCGATACTCTCATAGACCACAGGGAGAGGAGATTTAGCATGGATGAGCAAGCAAGGCAGCAAGAAGCCAACTTCCGTTATGGCTTAATTGCATCACTGGTTAGCCGCAAATTGGATCCCGGAGAACAGATGGCGTTGATGCGCGAAATTGTAAGCCATGAGTATGAAACGTCGTCGGGACAGCGAAGGAGAATTAGTCTACGAACGCTTGAGCAATATTTAAAAGCGTATCGCGAAGGCGGATGGGAGGCGCTGTTGCCCTCCGTCCGAGCAGACAAACTCACGACCAGGGAAATCCCCGAGGATGTGCTTGCCAAAGCGATTGCCTTAAAGCAGGAGCAACCCGGCCGAAGCGTCAGGCAGATTATTGCGATTCTGGAACTGGCGGCATTCGTGGCCCCCGGCACCCTGAAAGAAAGCACGCTTAGCAAGCAGCTTCGCCGTCGCGGCGTCACGCGCAAAGCGTTACTGAATACGGGGTGGAGCCACTTTCGCCGGTTTGAAGCCACGCACCGAAATAGCATGTGGCAAGGCGATGTGCAGCATACCCTTTACCTTCCGCATCCGGACAAGCCCGGCAAGAAGGTCATGGCCTATCTGGTTATTTTCATTGACGATTACTCTCGCTTCGTTGTGCATGGCCAGTTCTATTTCGAGGAACGTGTGGCCCGGCTGGAGGATTGCCTGAAGAAGGCGATTTTAAAGAACGGAGTGCCGGAAATGATCTATGTCGATAACGGCGCATCTATTCTTCACACCATTTTGAGCGGATTTGCGGGCGACTGGGGGCAGAGCTTAAGCATACTCGCCCCGGACGTCCTATGGGACGCGGGAAGCAAGAAAAGTTCTTCCGATTTGTCGACCAGAGCTTTGTGCCGGAGGCATACGACCTGATTGAACAAGGGAAGATCCAGACGCTTAACGATTTGAATCGATTCTTCTCGGCGTGGCTTGAGATTGCTTACCACCAGAAAGTCCACAACAGCTTTAAGCAGCGCCCAGTCGACCGATACCAAAAAGACGACCACCCGATTCGCATGTTGCCGCCGCATGAACTCATAGAAGTATTCTTGCTGGAGGAATCCCGCAAAGTGGACAAAACGGGATGCATCTCGCTGCTGGGCACGATATTCGAGGTCCAGACAGAGCTTGCCGGCTCGAAGATTCAGGTGCGATTCGATCCGCACGACCTGTCCGTCATCCAGGTGTGGAAGGACGGCCAGCGCTATGAAGACGCGAAGCCAATGAAGCTCCGCGATCCGAAAAACCGGCCGAAGCAGGATGAACCGAAGGCCGTCATGCAACCGCCGAAGACGGGCCTCAACTATGTGGAATTATTGGTGGAAGAACAGAAACGGCAGACCCGCGAAGCGCAAGGCGCTGCGCTTTCGCGAGCGATGAAAGAGGTGAATCGCTCATGATTCGTGGTTTCTTCGGGTGGGAGCGCGTTCCGTTCACCCGGGAGATTGAAACACGGCATCTGCACCGCTCCAAGCGATTCGAAGAATGTGTAGCACGGATGCAGTATATGGTGATGACTCGCTCGATTGGCTGCGTCACCGGTGAAATTGGCTGCGGCAAGTCGACAGCCGTTCGCTACTTGAAAGACCAACTGGATCCGAACAAGTACCGGTTTATCTATCTGTCGGATGCGAATCTGAAACCAAGGGACTTTTACCGTGAACTCCTCCACCACTTCGGCTTGCCGCCCAAGTTTCTGCGCAGCGAAGCCAAACGGCAATTCCAGCACCTCGTATGGGATTTGTACGAGAACCAGCAGAAGGTCGCCGTTATTGTCGTGGATGAAGCGCACCTGCTTTCAGGAGACATGCTGCAAGAAATACGCTTTTTGACGAATTTTCGTATGGACTCGATTTCGCCGCTTGCCCTGCTGCTCATTGGACAGCCGGAACTACAGGCCACGTTGCAACTGAGAATCTTCAAGCCGATTACACAGCGGATGAACGTGCGTTTTCATTTGGAAGGCTTGTCGCTCGAGGAGTGCCGCGATTACATCTCCCACCAATTGGAGGTTGCCGGAAGTACAGGGCCGGTGTTTACGACAGAAGCGATGGACGCCATATACGCGCATGCTCGGGGGATATGCCGAGAGATAAATAACGTCTGCACCGCTGCGCTTCTGGATGCAGTGCTGCGAAAAGACAAAATGATTGATACCGTCCATGTGACGAGGATCCTAGCTGAATTTAAGGAACAGTGAGGGATGACAAATATGAATGAGATACGATTTCATGGAGATACCGAGCGTTGGAACGTGTACGATGGAGAAGAGTTGCTTTGCTCGCTACGTTGTGGTGATGCCGTGATGATTCAAGTAGGAAAGCACTTCTTGCCATCCAACCTTGAGCTCGATACGGACTGGTACGTGAAGTTTGGAAATTCGAAGTTCTGGCTCCACCGACATGCCAAGTACCGCGTCCGACCGCTGTTCTAACTGCTCTTCGGAGCAGTTTTTTTACGCCGACAAACAAAGGCGAAATATAATTGTCTCCGAAACGGCGGTGAGGAAAGCAAAAAGCCACCGTCATTGGCGGTTCCGAATCTACCGTCAATTAAAGTGGCTGATGACAGGACGGGCTTTTGATACTTACCTTAAAAATATTCGATATTTTTGGAATCTCCAGATTGCATTGTAAGCATAATCTGAAATTTGAGGTTCGGCATAATAAGAAAACCGATCAATCACGCACAATAGATTCACATAACAGAATTAAAAAAATACCTGATTCTTCATCATGAATAAATGAGGAGAATCTAGTATTTTCTAAAGAGATCCATTTAACAATTGAATGTCATTTCTCTTGATCAATTGCTTTGAAAGGAAGATGCCCTCCAAGACTCTGTTACTTTGGTTCGGGGGTCTAGGGGGGGAATTCAAGGTTCTGCGGGAATCTGAATATGAAATTCAGTACCATGTTCCACCTTGCTGCTGATATGTATAGTGCCGCCATGTTGGTGAATCGTTGTAAAGACTTGGGTTAACCCCATACCCGTTCCCTCGTTTTTCGTTGAAAAAAATGGAGTGCCTAACATTTTTATTTGTTCCTCCGGAATTCCTATACCGGTATCTTTAATTTTGATATGAATAAATCCCTCCCTCAATAAATTAATGTTTTCTCCGTTTTTCTGACTTTTTCGCGTGTTTTCTTCTTT
>NZ_JBHLWN010000089.1:0-15432 GCF_042432825.1 Paenibacillus chartarius
CAACCGCCTTAGATATGAGTGTATACGAATTGTTCAATGATGAAAAAGAAGCCAAGCTGCACATTGCGCAGCTTTTCTCCCGTCGTCACCAGTATGGGCCACAGGAAATCTCCCCAATGGGATATAAAATCGAGTATAAACACGGTGGTAAACACCGGGCCGGACAAAGGAACAACCACCGTGGCGAAGGTTCGAAACGGGGAGGAGCCGTCGATGGCGGCCGCCTCCAGAAGCTCATTCGGAATGTCCATAAAAAACTGCCGGAACATGAAGATGCTGAAGCAATTGGCCACGAAAGGAACGATCAGCGCCCACCAGGTGTTGACCCAATGCAGCGAATTGACCACCACGTAAAGCGGCATCAAGATGCTCTCGAACGGGACGATCATCAGCGCGATGATGGCCGTAAGAATCAGCGTCCTGCCCTTAAAATTCAGCTTGGCCAGCGCATAGCCGCAAATCGAGTTTACGCCGAGGCCGCAAAGTCCGATGACCGTCACATAAAACAGGCTGTTGAACAAATATTTCATCATAGGAATTCGCTGAAACGCTTTGATGTAGTTATCCAACGTGAAATCGACCGGCAGGATCGCCTTGATGGAGCTCAAATCGGCAAAAATCCGGTTTTCCGGCTTGAACGAAGAAACGATCATCCACAGCAGCGGGACAATAAACAACAAGGAAATCACGATGTTAAGGCTGTACAGTACAGCGATGCTGCGTTTGGCAGGCATGGGTCCCTCCCTCCTCCGTTCTACTTATCTTTGAGAAACTTCCGCATCAGCAGCGAAATCAGCAGGACGATCAGGAAAAAAATAACCGACGCCGCGGAAGCGTAGCCGGCGTTGCGGAATTGAAAGCCCTGCTGGTAAATGAACAGAGCGAGCGTTCGCGTCGAGTTCTCCGGCCCGCCGTTCGTCATGATAAACGGCTGGGTGAACAGCTTGACGGCCTGAATCGTCGTGATCATCAGCACGAATACGATAACGTTGTACAAGCTCGGAAGCGTAATGTAGCGCAGCTGCTGAAGTTTGCCCGCGCCGTCGATCGCCGATGCTTCGTACATGTCTCTGGAAATGCCCTGCAGCCCCGCCAGAAAGATCATCATCTGATAACCGGCCGCCTGCCAAACCGACATGAAAATAATCGAATTCATCGCCTGGCTTTTATCGCGGAGAAAAGGCTGCTTCGGAATACCGAGCGCATCCAGCAAGGAATTGATCAGCCCTTCATTCGGATTGTACAAATAAATCCACAAAATGGCGATTACCGTCATCGAGGTAACGACCGGGCTGAAGTAAGCGATCCGGAACATATTTCGGAACGGCAGCGCATTGTTTACAAGCAGCGCCAAGATGAGCGCGACGCCGCACTGGACCGGAACGACGATGACGGTGAAGTACAACGTGTTGAAGAGCGATTTATAAAACAGCTTATCCTGAAAAATATCCAGGTAGTTCCGCAGGCCGATAAACGAAATATCCTCCGGGCGCAGCAGATTGAACTTCGTAAAGCCGAGCGCGATCGCAAGCAGGAAAGGCACCAGCAAAAACACGATCAAGAGCACCACGGCCGGAAAAACAAAGGCGTAGCCGGTTAAAGATTCCTTCCGTTTGCCGCTTCTCAGGCTGGCCGCCGGCTTGCTGCCGTGCTCCGCCCGGGCAGGATGGGATACGATCTCCATGCGCTTCTCAACCCTTTCAGCCGGTGCGGCATTACTTCGCATAATTCTTTTTGTATTCCGAATCGTAAGCGTCTGCGACATTGTCCAGCGACTTCTTCACGTCGCCGCCCATCATGATGTCCGTCAGCGCTTCGGCGAATTTTTGCGTCAGCAAGGGGTACGCGGGAGTTACCGGCCGGGCGTGCGAAACGGTGGTGACCTGCTCTTTAATGATTTTTAAAGGCAATTCGTTGTATTCCGGCATTTTCTCGTACGCGCTCTTGCGGCTTGCCGGCATGCTGACCGCTTTGGCGATTCCGACGGACGATTCCGTGTTCGTCATCCATTTGACGAATTCCGCCGCCTCCTTCGGGTATTTGCTGTCGGCGCTTATCCCGATCGCCCAGCTGCCCGAAGGCGCCGTAAGCGTGCCGCCCGCTTTTTTCGGAAAATACGTGATGCCCCACTCCAGGTTTGGATAATCCTTAAAGCCCGGGATGTTCCACGGTCCTCCCAGCTTGGTTGCCGCCTTGCCCTCCTCGAATTCCGTCGGCTTCGGATCGATGTTGAAAAGCTTCTCTTTGGAAAGCTTTTGCAGAAATTGTGCCGCTTCGATCCCTTTAGGTCCGTTTACGTAACCCGAAGCCGTCTTGCCGTCCTTGCTGACGATATCGGTGCCGCCCGAAATCCACATCTGTTCAAACGCATACGTCATCCATTCGCCTTTATCGTTGATCATATTCGTTCCGAATACGCCGTCCTTGGCCGTCTTCTTCATCACATCGTACCACTCGTCCCAAGTCCAGGCTTTATCCATGCTGGTCGGCGGCTCAATGCCGTGCTCTTTCATCATCTTCTTGTTGTAGAACAGCACGACCGAAGACTCCTGCATGCCTACCGCATAAAATTTGCCCTCGTAGGTGCCCTGCTGAATAATCGACGGAACAAAATCGTTCATATCGTCTTTCGTAAAATAAGAGTCGAGCGGAACCAAAATTTTCGAGGATGCATAATTCGCCACATTCGGGCCGTCCAGGGCAATGACATCCGGGAGCGTATGGGAAGCGACCGCCGCATTCACCTTGTCCTCATAAGCGAAGGAGTTGCCCCTTGTGACCGCTTCCATCTTGACGTTGATTTTTCCTTCGTATGCCTTGTTGAAGGCTTCCACTCTGTTTTTGTAAAAGTCGTCCTCCGGCCCGCTCGCCTGCGGCCGCCAATAAGTGAGCTGCACCGCGCCTTTGGCCGATGCATCCGCATTGCCTCCCGCATCCGTTTTGCCGGCTTCGCCGCTGCACCCGGCCACTAAGGATACGCCAATTGCGACGGGAATAATCATTTTTAATTTTTTCAAAGCGATGACCCTCCTAGAAACAGGTAGTTTTTTGTTTACGCTTTCATCATAATATTCCCGCGCTTTCGTTCCCACTGTAAAAATCAACTATTGGTGGACTTCGTTACGTTTTTATCCGTATACGGCAGCACGATCGTAACCTTCGTTCCCGCTCCTGGGGCAGACTCGAGGTTTACGCCGTACTCAGCGCCGTACAAAAGTTTGATCCGTTTGTCCACATTTTCAATGCCGATCGAATGATGTCCCCGGCCGCTGCTGTTTGTATCGCGGTCTTTAAGCAGGTTGTGCAAAACTTCCGGCTCTATCCCCTTGCCGTTATCGGCAACCGTGAAAATCAGCCTGTCGTTTGAACGTTTGCCGGATATCTCGATCACCCCGGCCGCTTCCCGCTCTTCCAAACCGTGAATCAGTGCGTTTTCCACAAACGGCTGCAGAAGAAATTTGGGCACATCAGCCTCGAGCAGCATCGGATCGATATCGTAACGAACCTGAAATTTTTCCTGAAACCGGAGTTTCATGATGGACACATAATTCTGCAAATAGCGGTAATCCTCGCGAAATGGCACAAGCCCGGGCCCCTTGGCGGTATAGGAAAGCATCTCCGAAAGCTCCACCAGGAAATGGCTGATGACGGGCTGTTCATTTTCGATCGCCAAATAATTAAGCGTATTTAATGTATTGTACAGAAAATGCGGGTTGAACTGAAAATTGAGCGCTTTAAGTTCCGCCTCCATCTCCTTGATCCGCACTTGATAGTTTTCGTCGATAAGCAGCTGTATTTTATCGTTCATCTGGTTAAATTTATGGATCAGCGTCACAAGCTCCCCCGAGCCGGCCGCTTCGATTTTCGAGTTGAAATGGCCTTCCCCCATCCGCTTGATGCCGATCATCAGCTTCTTGACAGGCCGTACAATGCGCCCGGATGTAATGGAGGCGAAGAAAACGGACAGCAGCATCGCCACACCCGTGGAATAGATCGTAAACGTGACCATGTTCGGAACGGTGGAGAGCAGGTTGTCGTACGGAATAAATACGGCGGACAACCAGCCCGTTGTGGCAATTTTGTCAAAACATACGACCATCTTTTTCCCGTTGATCCGCACGATTTCCGTACCGCTGCCCGCTTCTGACGCTCTGCGGGTCCACTCCCGGTCGGGCGATGATTTCGGCTCTCCGCCTACATTGCCCGAGTGGGACACCACTTCGTTGCCGGGAGTGAGCACGTAGTAATAAGAGCCTTTGATCGCCAAACTTTCCGCGAACGCCTTCTTGAGCATATCCTCCTGAAAATTGACGATCAGCACCGGCTTATCGGCATTTTCGTTTAAACATTGCAGCAAATGATTTTTGGAGGTGCACAAATTGATCAGTCTCGTTGCGGTAAACACGTATTGGTCTTTCGATTCGGCATGCCGGGAAATCGCATAATATTTTCTCAGCAGGTTGTAAGTAGGAATCCAGGTCGTACGTTCGGTAGACTGAAGACCTGCATGATAAATGTCGGAATCCGACATATTGGTTTTCGGGATCCAGAAATTCGGGTTGTCCCCGTATATATATTTGGCGGTAACCAAATTGACCGAATATAAATCTTCGGACATCGGGAAATATTTTTGCAAAATACGGGAGATGCTGCGATCGTCTTCGTAAGCGTACCCGTGGCTTTGGCTAGCCTTTTCGTTGAAAAAACGGTACAGCTCATCGTCCAGATGCATGTTGACGGCAATTTTCTCTACACTGCTGAACTTGTCGTCCAGCGACTGGTTCCCCTTCTTCACGATGCTTAAGATCGTTTGGCTGGCGTTTTCCAGCACAACCTCGGAGCTTTTGTAATAATAACCGATCCCGAGAATGCCTATGGACACGGTTATCAGCACAATGTAAGACACCAGCAGCCGGGATCGCAGCGAAAGGCTGCTCATTCTCTTGAACATAGTCCGGACACTCCTTGAACGCGAAAAGGTAAACCTATTATAACGGCATTCCGGAATGCTGGCTACCTGTTGCGCCGCAAGCTTGGGCCGGGTTCCTTTCATCATCCCCCCGTCTTCCGATTGACGGCTTCCTTCAGATATTGTCCGGTAATGGAGCCGCTGCAATCGACGATGTCCCGGGGAACGCCTTCGAACATCAGCCTTCCTCCCCCAGCGCCGGCGCCGGGGCCCAGATCGACGATCCAGTCCGCTTGGCAAACCAACTCCATATTGTGCTCGATCACAATCACCGTATTTCCTCTGTCGGCGAGCCGGTTCAAGATGCCGATCAGCCGGTCGACATCCGACATATGAAGTCCTGTGGTCGGCTCATCCAGCACGTACACATTGCCGCTGCCTTCCAGTTCGGACGCAAGCTTGACCCGCTGCAGTTCGCCGCCCGACAGGCTGGATGATTCGCGGTTCAGGCTTAAATACCCGAGCCCGATCTCTATCAGATGGGTAAGCTGCTTGACGATCGCATCCGTAACCATCCGTGCCTGCGGTTCGCGGATCGACCGGATAAATCCGGTCGATCACCTCTTTGTAACGCTCGGCGTCTCGGGAGGAGTCCTTATGCAGGAAAGTTCGCTTGATTCGGGGGACGACGCCTTCGTAGAACGAGGTCGGCGGCCAACCCTCGGTCGGATTCGGCGGCTTGAACCCCGCTTTGTACAGCAGCGTGTCCATTTCCTCTTCGGTAAACAGCTTCAGTTTTTTGTCGTTATCGAACAGGCCGGTGCAGACGTACCGTTTCCACCGTACCTCGCCTGGTCTGAACGTGGGAAACAGGATCGCCCCCTCGTTAAGCGATTTTTCCTTGTCGATCAGACGGTCGACAAGGATCGTCTTCGTTTTGCCCAAGCCTTCACAATCCGGGCACATGCCTTGCGGATTGTTGAAGGAAAATACGTCGGAATAGCCGACGAACGGGGTCCCGAACCGGGAATACAGCAGACGCAGCAAAGCATAGATGTCCGTGGCCGTCCCGACGGTCGATCTGGCGTTACCGCCGAACCGCTTCTGATTGATCACGATAGACGCCGGCAAATTTGCAATGGCATCCGCCTCGGGTTTTCCCTAATGGGGCAGCCTGTTTCGGACGAAGCTGGAATACGTTTCGTTCAGCTGCCGCTGCGATTCGGCCGCAATCGTATCGAACACGAGCGCCGATTTCCCGGAGACGGATACGCCGGCAAATACCGTAATCCGCTTTTTCGGAATGGCGATATGAATGGCTTTCAGATTTTTTTCCCTGGCACCGCTGACTTGAATGGAATCGTATTTTTGCATGGTGCTTTTCCCTCCCCGTATCGTTTATAATGAAAATAAACTAAAACCATGACAAAACCTGTCATGGTTTGAAATACAGGAGGATTCGGATGTCGAAGGCAAAGCTTTTGTTCGATCTGATCGCATACGTCAATATGAAGCGCAGCTTTACTGCGCAGGAGGTTGCCGATGAGTTCCGAATATCCGTCCGGACCGCCCACCGGTATTTGGCGGACCTGAGCGAGATGGGCGTTCCGCTTTACACGGAAACGGGCCGAAGCGGAGGTTACCGGCTGCTGCGCAGCAGAATGCTGCCATCGATCATGTTCGACGAAGACGAGGCATTCGCCGTTTTTTTCGCCTTTCAAGCGCTGAAGTATTATCCGTCGCTGCCGTTTGATATCAACGTGAACTCCGTCTCCGGAAAGCTTTATGCCCATCTTCCCGGCGATGCGAAGAGAAAAGTGGACCGTTTGGAGACGGTCATCTCCTTCTGGAATCAAAAAAGAACCGTCCCGTCTCCCTTTTTGAAGGAAATTATCGAGGCGGCCGCAGAACGGCAAGTATTGAAAATCGAGTACGTGTCGAAAACGAAAAATACGGAGAGAGCGGTTGCGCCGATCGGGGTATATGCTCACGACGGCTTCTGGTACATGCCCGCCATCGACCTGGAAAGCGGCGAAATTCGCCTGTTTCGGACGGACCGGATCTCGGCCTTGGAAAACACGGGGCAAAAGCTCGAGCCGCCCATCGACCTGCCCACATGGTTGGACCGGCTTTCCCGCCAACCCCCGCAACTGCCGGTACGTCTTTATGTGGAGTTAACCAGAGAAGGCATGAGGCAGTGCCGCAGCCAGCCGTGGCTGGAGCCGCATATCGTGGCAACCGGTCCGGAACGCGGCTGTATCGATACCGTGATCGACAAAAGCGAGACGGAATTCGCGGCCATGTATTTTTTCCAGCTTGGCTCCGATGCCAAAGTGTTGGAACCGCGGGAAATCGTCGACCGGATCGGCGAGCGGGCGCAAGATCTCCTCCGTCATTACGGATTAGATTCGAACGACTGACTGCCGTCATCAAGCTTTGAGGGTACGATTTCGCGGATGCTCGGAAAGAACGGATCCCACCAAACTTTTCACAGCCGCGTGATTCGACGATAAAAGCTGCGATTTATCGTCCATCCGTTCAACGATTTCGCCTTTTTCCATAAAAGCCAGTGAATCGGAAATGGAGTAAGCCGCTTTAATGTCATGAGTAATAAAAAGATAAGAAAGGCCGAAGCTCGACTTTAATTCCTTTAACAAGCTCAATATATGCGCCTGCGTCACCATATCCAAACTGCTGACCGCCTCATCCAAAACAATCAGCTTCGGTTTAAGCGCAATCGCTCTGGCAATATTGATCCTTTGCAGCTGTCCGCCGCTGAATTGATGGGGATATTTCCTCGAATGATCCGGATTTAGCCCGACTCTTTCGAGCAGTTCCCCAATCGTTCGTTTCAGCTCCTGCGTGGATAAGATCTCATAGTTTTGCAGCGGCTCCGCGATAATTTGTTCCACCGTCATGCGAGGGTTTACAGAGGAATAGCAATCTTGAAATACGACTTGAAGATCGCGGCGAAGCCGTTTGCGGGCGGTTGTGTCCGCATGGTAGAGATCGATTCCTTGAAACAGGACCTGTCCTTTCTGCGGCTTTTCCAATCCGAGGATCACTTTGCCCAGCGTGCTTTTGCCCGCTCCGCTCGTGCCGAGCAGCCCCAGACATTGTCCATGTTCAATCGAGAGGGAAACGCCGGAAAGCACCGCCGTTTGCCGCTGCATCCGCCGGAACAAACGGGAAGACGCATAAGCATGAGTAATATCAATCACCTGCAGCAAGCTCACTTCGTCACCCCCTCCTTTTTTGCCTGCATCAGAATAAGCAGAAGAGCTGCCGCCCCGATGACCATACAGCCGGAAAACATGACCTCGTAAGAATACGAGTTTGCAACCAGACTTAACCCCAGAGTGCCTACCGATGTTCCGAAGTCGGCGGCGGCGATGAACAGCCCTATCCCTCTGCCTCTGAACCGTTCCGGCACGATAAACGAAACATGCGTCAGCAGAGTCGGATACAGCATCGACAAAGCAATCCCGTTGCAAACCGCTGCAAGCAGTAATAAGGGCAGGGATTCAGCTATCCGAACCAAACCTGCGGCAGTCGTCATAAGAAAAATAAGGACGGCGACGATAAGAACCGGAAAACGGCCGCCTGTCGGAATCATTTTTCGGCCGAAGAAGCGCAGTACGATAAGTACCGCCGTTTCAGTCAAAAAATACGTTCCGGCAAAAGGCAATCCGCGCTTCTCCAGATAAAGCGGAAGAAAGGCCGCTATCGTACCGATCATGGCCGAAGCCATAAGCATAATGACCGATGGAAGCAGCAGGTTCCGCTCTTTCCATCCTCTGTAAGGCTCGCTGCTGTATGGATTTGCCGCTTGTAACTGCCCATGCTCTTGAAGATCCGGTAACCGGAGGGTCATGCCGACGAAAAGTGTCGTCAAACTTAGCGGGATCAAGGCCAAAAAGATATAGGACATAGGCACTTTATCCGCAAAATAAAGTACCAGAAAAGGACCGTACGTATAGGGCAGCATCGATGATAGAGAGAAAAGCGACAGTCCTTGCCCACGCGTTTTATCCGGTAATACCCGGATGATCATGAGATGCGAGACCATGGAAAAAAAGGAAAGAATGACTCCCTGCAGCATGCGGAGCAGAGCGAACACCCAAAGCTCATGGATGAGATACATGGAGATGACGACCGCATTCATCACAAGCGCTGCGGCAAATATTCGTTTCGTGCCAAGCTTGTCGACCATTTTACCGGCTGCAGGCCTTAAGAACATGGAAGTAAACATATATGCGCCCATAATCAGACCGATCTGGGCAGGGCTCGCTCCAAGTTCGTGCGATTCCAGAGGAAGCAAAATCAAAAGGACATGGCTCGTGGTGTAAAATAATATCGATACAAGGTAAATCCGGATCGCCTTCGACCCAAACGGACGCTCCTGCGGAACAATAACCTGCGGCTGCACGGCATTCATGACAATACAAGCTCCTGGGCCGGCTGATGAATCGGCAGCGTCAGTCTGTCATCGAGCAGCATTTTCGTATACGCATGCTGCGGGTGATCGAACAGCTCGAAGACGTCCGCTTTCTCTACGATCCGTCCCTGCTGCATAACGGCCACCTCGTCCGCCATTTCCGATATGACCCCCAAATCGTGGGATATCAAGAGAATCGCCGTGCCGTAATCCGAGCGAATGCGCTCAAGCTGGCGAAGCACCTGCAGTTGGTTGGCCGCATCAAGGGCTGTCGTCGGCTCATCGGCGATGAGCACCGACGGCTGCAGGCACATCGCATTGGCGATCATCACCCGCTGCAGCATTCCTCCGCTCAGCTCAAACGGGTATCGCCTCATCAATGCGGCCGGATCCGGCAAATTTACATCATGCAAAGCGTCAGCCGCCAATTCGGCCGCCTGCTTTTTGCCGAATCCGGTATGCGTGCGGATCGTTTCCACAAACTGATCGCCTATTGTAAACACAGGAGAGAAGGCATTCATTGGATTTTGCATAATAAGAGCGATCTCTTTCCCGCGTATGCGCCTCATCTCTTCGGCATGAAGCCCGTTCAACTCACGGCCGTTTAACTGGATACTGCCTTCCACAACGGTTGATTTCCGATCAAGCAGCTGCAAAATGGACAAGCTGGTGACCGATTTGCCGCTTCCGCTTTCTCCGACAAAACCGAGCACACGGCCAGGCTTCAAAGCGAACTCAACACCCTTGACAAGGGAAAGATGTCCATGCGCCGTTTTAACCTTTACGTGAAGGCAGCTTACCTGCAATACATGGCCTTGTTTATCACTCAATGCTCTCATTCCTTTTCCAAAAGTCGCTTGACGCCAAACCGCTCCGACAAAGCTTCACCCAGCAAATTGAACGAAACGACGACGAGAAGAATCATGATTCCCGGGTATAACATTAATTCCGGATTGCTGCGTATGAACGATTTTCCTTCGTGAATCATCGCCCCCCATTCCGGCGCAGGCGGCTGAATGCCAAGTCCAAGAAAGGAGAGCGCGGAAATATCCATAATCGCCCAGCCCATTTCCAGAGTTCCCATAACGACGATTGGGGGGAGCACATTGGGAATGATGTGCCGCCTAATAATTTTCCACTGCGAGGATCCGCTTATTTGGGCGGCGATGACGAAATTTTGCTCCTTTAAGCTGAGAACCATGCCCCGGAACATCCGGGCGTAATATACCCACTGTACGAGCATCATCGCCAAAACGACCTGCGGCAGTCCCGGTCCGAAGATCCCGACCAATCCCAGAATGAGCACAAGATTCGGAAACGCCATCACCCCTTCGCAGAGCCGCATCAGAACATAATCGACCGGCCCGCCTTTATAGCCGGCAATGGCTCCGACGAACAGGCCGATCCCCAAAGAGGAGATGAAGATCAGTGACGCGAAACCTAATGAAATCCGGGCGCCATGCAAAAGACGGGATAAAATGCAGCGTCCCAAATGATCGGTGCCCAGCGGATAGTCCAATGAAGGCGGCTGCAGCTTTAACGTCAAATTGACCTGAATCGGATCATGCGGAGAAATCCAGGGAGCCAGGATGGTAAGAATAAAGAGAACAAGCAAAAAAACTATGCATGCCTGAGCGGTCTTCCGGCTTCTGAGGCCGGTTCGTATACTGGCGATCATAATCCGGTTCTTCCTTTGCGTGAAATTCGCGGGTCCATTGCCATCTGGAGAAGATCCACGATCAGGTTGCACACGATAAACAGACAAGCTGCAAGAAGCACATAACATTGAATGACCGGGATATCCCTGTTTAAAATCGAGTCGACAAAATAACGGCCAAAGCCTGGCCAAGAAAAGACAACCTCGACAATAATCGTGCCGGAAAGCAGCTTTCCCAGGTTCATGCCCAGGCCGGTAATCATCGGCGATATCGCGATTTTCAGCACATGTTTTCCCATGATGACCTTCTCTTTGATGCCTCTGGCTCTGGCGTACAGCACATACGGCTCCTGCATCTGCTCCAGCACGCTGGTACGCAGCAGACGGCTGTAGATTGCAATCAGCCCGAGTGCCAGCGTAAACGAAGGCAGCACCAGATGCGCCCATGTCCCTCTTCCCTGAACCGGCAACAAATCCAGCTTGACGGACAAGAAATAAACCAATAAGTACCCGAGCCAAAACTGCGGGATGGAAGCGCCGATGAAAGCAAGCAGCCGGGTAACATGGTCGATGATGCCGTTTTTATAAACCGCCGATAAAAAGCCGATCGGCACGCTGATCAGCACAGCCAATATAATGCTGCTGAAGGCAAGCTGGAGCGTTGCCGGCATCCGCTGCGCAACCTCCCGCCAAACCGGCTCCTTCGTAATATAAGACGTGCCGAAATCAAGTCGGCTTATTTTTATAAGCGAATTCACATATTGAACAAACAGCGGGCGGTCCAGACCGAATTCGTGCCTGACCTCGGCAAGCAGCTCTTCCGTCGGATGAATGAGGGCAGCCGTAAGATATACTTCCGCCGGATCGACAGGCGAAAGGTGAATCATTGCAAAAGAAAGAAAGGCGGCAAAAAGAAAAATGGGAATGATGGCAAGGATCCGTTTCCCGATATAGCTTAGCAACTCATAACCTCCCTGCCGTTTACTTATTCGCCTTATCGATTCCGAGGAACGGGTTGTCATCCCGATTGGCCGGGAATACGAAGCCCTTTACATCTTTTTGATAAACAGCCGTTTTCTTAAGGTACGAGATCGGCAAAAATGTTGCCTGTTCCTGCAGCGTCTTTAAAATGGAACTGTACAGCTGCTGGCGCTTGCTCTCGTCGGTCGTGAGGAAGGCTTCGTTTATTTGCTGATCCAGTTCTTTTTTCATGGGCAGGTTCGCGAGCGACTCCGAGATCCCGTGGCTATTCGTCGCTGCGATATTGATGAAAGAGTGCGGATCGTACGGTGCCCCGTAGTTGCTCCAGAAATACAAATCAAAATCCGCCGCCCGCAAACGTTTCACCTGTTCGGTAATTTCCAGGCTTTTGATGTTCAGCTTGACGCCGATAGCTCCCCATTCGGCTTGCAGCGTTTCCGCCATCGGTTTTTGAACCTGATCGGATTTTTCGTACAGCAGCTCCAGCTCCAGCGGCTTTCCGTCTTTCTCGCGAACGGTCTTGCCGGCAGGAAGCTTCCAACCCGCTTCTTCCAAGTAAGCTTTTGCTTTGTCTACATTGTATTCAAGCGGCTTTACGTCAATATTCGTGTACGGCAAGTTTTTGGATAAGATGTTATCCGCTTTCTCCTCCAGGCCTGACGTAATCCCGTCCACCATCGCTTGCTTGTTAAAGCCGTGATGCAAGGCGAGACGCACCCGCAAATCCGAAAGTATATCTTTGGAGGTATTCATTAATACTTCTCTGGTTGCAATGGGTTCGGAAAGACTTGTGTCGTATTTGCCGGATGCTTTCAGCTGCTTAAACGCATCCATGCTGATAACGCCTTCTCCGTAGATCAGATCAAGCTCTTTTTTCTCAAAAGCAAGGACGCGCGTTTCGCCGTCCGGAATAACTTTGATGACCAATTTATTGATTTTCGGCTTATCTCCCCAGTAGTTCGGGTTAGGAATAAATTCCGCATATTCGTCTTTCTTATATTCCGACAGCATCCACGGTCCGGTGCCGACCGGCTTCTTCACGCCCTTGGAGGTATCTCCGTCATCCGGAAACCCGGCTTCGCCGAGAAACCGCACCGGACGGACGACCGACAGCTCCTGAACGGTCGGGTAATAGGGCTGCTTCAGCGTCATTTTGAACGTATGCTCATCTACAGCCTCTGTCTTATCGAGCACATTAAGAAAACCGAGCCAGGAATGATTTTTAATATTTTTCATGATTGCATCGAAGTTCTTTTTCACAACTGCGGCATTAAAGTCCGTTCCATCGGAAAACTTGACATTTTTGCGGAGCTTGAAAGTGTATTCTTTCCCGTCTTTCGATATATCCCACGATTCCGCCAGATGAGGCTCAAGCTTGCCTCCCTCTTTATAGCTGACGAGCGGTTCGTATATCATCGATTGTGCGATTAATTGCGAAGGGTTGTAAACATGAGGGTTCATCGTACCTATATCTCTTGGCCACGATACCGTGATCGTTTTATCCGTTTGCACCGATCCCGCTGCGGTGCCTTGTGCGGCATTATCTTTGGAGCAGCCTGCAAGTGCGGTTGCTATGATAAGCGCCATAATAAGCAGCGACTTGCCCTTTGAAACAAACATTTGAATGTTTTCCCCTCTCGGTCTATATTGATGATAATGATTATCACTATAGATTGAATGTTACAGGATATATTTCCATGTGTCAAGATAGTCGCCACAGGAAGGGAATTTGCAAAAATGAGGACTGCGCGTCCGTTATCCGCAGGTTCTATTCGAATCTACTTGCAGGGGCATTATTATTGGGCATGCTGCAAACGGCGGGGCCGCTCTTGTACTTGTCGGGCATTTGCAACGGTGTTGCCGTCGCCTTGATTTATCCGACGCTGCTCACCTATCTCACCTTCGTTTTGCCGGAAAAGTCCCGTCATCTATTGCTGGGGTTTGCCGCTCTCGTGATCGTCATCTGGTACAAAAGCAGGAAAAGCGAAACCGTATAAGCAACATATAAAAAGCCCTCCTGGCTATCCGGAGGGTTTATCTTTAATAATAAAACGGTTCGCTAATTCCGCAGCGGACATTAGTATCAAGATCGGCTCAGCAAAATTACGATCGAAATAATCGCTAACGGCAGCAGAAGAGATGCCGCCAAAACAAACCAACTTCCCGGCCTGGCGAAATTAAGCGTCCAACCGACGCCGTATCTCTTTGCTACGAACAATGCCGGGTCGTCGACGTTGTAATAAAACACTCCGCCGCGCCAATGTCGATCGTCCTGCATGTTGAAACCGGCGGGTTCATCAAGACCTTTCTTGTTCATGTAAACAATAAAACCAAGGATGCCTCCCAGTAAAATCAGGGGCAATAGGACCGAAAAGACTTCCGCGCCCGACCATTGATACAGCATCGACGCCTGAACATAGCCGAAAAAAGCAACGATAACAAACGACAAAATGTATGAAAAGATCGACGACGCCCGCCTGGACTTCAGCTGCTGTTCGAGCGAAACTTCCGGCCGGTTCGGGTCCAGCTGCTGTCTGCTTTTACGTATGACAGTATTTATGAACGCAAACAATCCGACCAGAAACAGCTGTATGATATTGAGGCTAAAAACGATGCCGAACGATTTCGCTGAGTAACGGTCCGGCTTGCCGTCGAAGCCATAATGCGTGATGAGCGGATCGGGAATGCGATCCCACAGCAATACGGCGGCTCCGGCACATGCGGCGACAAAAAGCAATTGAAGCACGTACCAGCGATTTCGAAGCACGGCCTGCTTCTGACGGAACCTCAAATCGGCCACTCTGCGCACGTCCGACGGGACCTTCCATTTTCGGTCCGCCTTCAGCCGGAGCGCTGAGCGGCGGCTTATGATGAAAGCCGCAAGCGCTCCGAGATGCTGAACGATAAGCCCGGCCGCCAGTACGGGAATGGGCCGGCCATCCGTTACGGCGTATACGGATGCAGCCACCGCTATGCCCAGTGCTGCCAGTAGAGCAAAAATAACGGCAAATTTTCGCCGGATTGCTCGAACCTCCGGATAATTGCGGTCGCTTTCAGGCACGTAAACACCAAACAGCAGCGCGCGGGGCCCGAGAAGCGGCAGCAACAACAGCGGCACGACCGCGATCAATTCGATCATACACATTATGAGCAAACTCCACCAGTTTGTCATTTTCAATCCCCTCCCTCAATAAATTAATGTTTTCTCCGTTTTTCTGACTTTTTCGCGTGTTTTCTTCTTTGACATCCAAAGCTCCCTTGGATAGGATTTGACGAGGAGTGAATATTTGGAATCGACCTGTTGGCGGGAATAGAGGTGGGGACCACCCCGCTTTTTGAAAGCCGTATGGTCGCATATGGATCTCCACATGAACCCTTGTGGTTTACCCTCCCTCAATAAATTAATGTTTTCTCCGTTTTTCTGACTTTTTCGCGTGTTTTCTTCTT